>CAOJZM010000014.1 GCA_948466185.1 uncultured Christensenella sp. | reverse complement strand
AAATCCTGCTTGTACGCCCGTAAATCAAGGCTTTTTTGAGATAATCAAGCGTTTTTATTAAAAATCATAGATTAAATCCAATTGAAGGGATAATTGACTTATTTTTTCTTCGTCCCAATGTTGGCAAAATAAATCGGGGGCTGCAACAATTTCTTTACATCCAATATTAATTAAATGTGTAACGGATTCATATAAATAGTTAATGGTAAAGGGAGTAACTGTCATTCTGGTGCGGAAGGGAATATTATATTTTTTTAGGATATTGAGTTTTTTAATTACCTTTTTATATGTACCACGGTTATTTTTGTCTATTCGGTTAATGTCATTCACATGTTCAGTCCCATCTAAACTTATAGATAAGTATATATGGTTCGAGGAAACATAATCTGCAATTTCATTGTTCATAAGCAATAAATTTGTTGTAAGAGAAAAGTTCGCAAAAATATTTTCAAGTTTGGATTGAGCTACTATCTTTTTTATGACTTCAAAATTAAGGAGTGGTTCTCCGCCATGAAAGTTTATAGTTAAAGCATTGTCATCTTCTATTTTTTTAATGAAATCAATAGTTGGAGTTAAAAGCTCTTCCTTTAGGTAAGTTTCTTTTTCGTAACAATAGGAACAGTTTAAATTGCAAAAGTTTGTAACCCATATATTAACAAGTGCCATAGTACCTCCAATATAAGTCGAAAAAATTCTTATTTTCATCACAAACTTTATCTATTGTGTTATTTTTTAAGTGTTGTTTTACGGTATTAGCGCAACTAAAACAAAGTAATTGTTTATTGCAGTCCTTGCATTTAGGAACATTGTAATGGAGGCAGCTTTCAAAATTATGAAAACCACAAGTTTTTGAAAACTTTCTATTTATAATATAATCTTTAAAATCTTCTATTTCCAATAAGTTTCCCAAGTTAAAACTTTTCTCCATAAGGGAGGCGCAAGGGAATAGATTCCCTCTGTGATCGATCTGGAATTGTCTCTTAGCGCCTTGGCAGGCAAAAATTTGAGGAATTTTTTTGTACAATTTATGTTCAACAAATTTTTTTTCACATTCTTCCCAGCAAAGATTAGGCTGTTGTTCTTCGGATGTGTTGATTTGCAAAAAGTCTTTGTTAATTTCTCCTCTTCCTACAGGTTCAAAAACCCTGAACATATACTTGATACCTAATTTTTTTTCACATAATTCACTAAACTTGTTTTTTAAATGTTTGTTATCTTCCGTTACTACCATTGACGCAGTTACTTTACAACTATTGGCAACTAATAGTTGTATGCCGCGCGGGGTCTTGTCGAAAACGCCCTCTTCTCTTATTTTACTGCATGTATTCTCGTCAACACCGTCTATGCTAACATCAACATAGTCATAGTTTTCATAAATAAACTGGGCCATATTATCATCAATTAGTATGGCATTTGTCATAAGTAGAAGCTTTCCGGTATAGTTCATATGAAGATAATTTGTTAGTTCTCTAAAATCTGGTCTAATTAGCGGTTCGCCACCTGATATTGAGATAAGATGAGGGTTCAGATCAATTATTTTGCGAATAATTTCTTTCAATTTAGTTGTTGGTAAGTCTTTTCCTCTCAAACCGTCTCCAGCACTAATACAACAGTGCTTACACCTAAGATTACAATCGTTAGTTATATCAAGAGATATTTCAATGTCCTCTGGCAAGATTATTTGCTTATTTCCATCGGCCCACATGTTTAATGATTGTAAGCGGTTAACTAATAATTAAAAGTATTCTTTTGATTGTATATCACAAATACTACTTAGAACTTCTGAAAGAGATAACTTGTTTTCAAATGCCGTTTGAATAATATGAATACATCATTAGAAACAAACATTCCTTTAGCGTTGTTTATATTTGCAACTAGTGTTTTGTCTTCGCCTTTTAGTAGTTTAACTCCTTCTGCCCATTCCAACTGAATGTTTTTCATTTTACAGCACCTCTTATGCTAATATATTATTTATATATTAGCATAAATAGAGGGGGATATCAATTAATTTTTTTGAATAAATTAATATGAATTTAACTAATTCTATACTCAACTTTCCCCATTTTATAAGGTTTCCCCAATCTTTTATATCAGAAAATCAACCAATTTCCCTTGTTTTTGCCCTTGTCGGGTTGAAACAAGGGAAACTTTTTTAATTGCCACCCACAACCTTATCCAAAAGCCTTGCAGAAGTCCGCTTTGCCTCTCTGGTTGCATGGGCATATACATTCATTGTGGTACTCACATCCGAGTGTCCGAGAAGTTCCTGCACATCCTTTGGCGAGGCACCGCCGCCAAGCAGGTTGCTGGTGTAGGTATGGCGTAACAAGTGGAAATGAAAATCCTCCATGCCGGGTAGCTCCCTTTGGATTTTCCGGCATACACTGCTTACTGTCATGGGAGTTTCACATGCTCCATCATGCCGCAGACATACAAGAGAAATTTCTTCATAATCCACTGGGACATCATCCGTATTCTGCAAGGTGTAAACCTCATAGTAATTACGTCCTTTCTCTGTTACCTGTCGGTAATAATTATGGTGGTAGAGTTCCCCATAACGGAAGCGTTCCCTGTGCTGTTTTCTTTTCGCCTTTTTCAGTATTTCCGTCAAAGTATTGCCGAAATCTACCGTACGGATTTTTTTGCGTTTGGTTGTTCCAAGCTCCAGCCTGTGCCTTGTACTGTTGTAACGCATACTACGCCTTACCGTAAGATACTGTTCCTCAAGGTTGATGTCCTGCCATGATAACCCGCATACTTCTCCGATACGAAGCCCGGTATAATAGGCTATCTGTATCGGCAGGATGGCAGGGTTGTCTTTCTTTCCAAGCAAGTCCAGAATGCTTAAATACTGCTCATGGGTAATGGTCGGTATTTCCGCCTCCTGTTCGTATATCTCCGAGAAAATATCCACTTCCTCCTTGCTTGTACGCATTACCACATACTGCATGGGATTGAACGTGATATAGTGTTTTGGGAATACTGCAAACCGGAACGCCCCATGCAGCACTGCCGACACCTGCAGCATATAGCCTTTGCTGTATGCCTTTACCATTGTTCCGTCCGCTTTTATACCGCCAAAGCTCAACAGGTCAATAAATTCCTGCAAATGCTCTGCTGTGACAGTTTTGAGTTTGCGGTCAGCAACAGGGTGTTTCCTTATCTGCCGGATGATGGTCTGGTAGTTCATTACCGTACCGTTGCTTAATGTCCCCGGCTTTACTTCTTCCTCAATCCACTTATCAAGCATATCCCCAAGAGTGAGGTTTTCCACTCTGGCAACAAACTTCTTTTCCTCATAGTCCTCCATTGCCTTTCGGAGCATTTTCTC
>CAOJZM010000013.1 GCA_948466185.1 uncultured Christensenella sp. | reverse complement strand
GAGCCCACGGCATAAAAAAAGACCAATAAAGGTCAAGAATGGTGGATCGCCGGGGGCTCGAACCCCGGACCCCCTGATTAAGAGTCAGATGCTCTACCAACTGAGCTAGCGATCCAAAAAAATCTTACGAAACATTAAGATATTTATTACTTTATCATAAGACATGTTGTTTTTAAAGTATGATAAAGTTTACAAGGGGTATTATACTCATTTAGTTTTCCCTTGTCAATCATTTTGCAATAATTTGATGAAATTTTATTCGTCCTCTTCTATTTCGGCGATATTTCCATACAATCTTTCAAATTCATTGACATGTTTTCGAATTAACATTTCAATTTCTTTGTTTTTTGTTCGTCCATTAAATTTTGCGATGTATGCAAGTTTTTTTAACATACTTTTTGGAACTCGCAAGGTAAAGCGTGGATAATTATTCATCTTTTGTACACTCCTTTTCTTTCTCATTGTACTTTTCTTTCAAAAAAAAATATTAGATTGACGACATTATGACGGCAATCCTGTCCAAAATTGTACAAAAATAGTTTGAAAGTGTTTTTAAATTCTGATATACTTAAACTATGAGAGTTACATCGGGTATATATAAAGGTCGACAACTTAAAAATCTGCAATATCAACACTTAAGGGCAACAGCCGATATAGTAAAGCAGGCAATGTTTAACAAACTTGGACAAAGGATAATAGGTGCAAGGGTGCTTGACCTATTTTGTGGCACTGGTGCCCTTGGAATAGAGGCTGTAAGCCGTGGAGCAAGTGAGGTTGTTTTTGTAGATAAAGATTACCGTAGTGTATCCTTGACAAAAGACAACCTTAAAACTCTTGGGATTGAAGCAAGGGTAATAAAAGCACCATTTGAAAAGGCACTGAACGCGTTGGCTGGAGAGCAATTTGACATTATTATATTAGATCCTCCATATCAAAATGGATTCTATAAGCCAGCCATTGACATGATTCAAAAATTAGATCTTCTTGCTGAGGATGGAATTATAGTTTGTGAGCATGATAAAACAATAAAACTTGATGTGACAAATTTCAATTTTATTGATGGAAAATTGTATGGCATCAAACAATTATCATACTATGTAAAAAGATAAGTATGGATAATATATCAGTGCCTGAAGTATAAAAAAAGTGCCTAAGGCACTTAAATTTTTGGCTCAAAACCTTCAAAGATGACATTGTCGCAATATTTAACAATTTTCATATATTCGGTTTGATTTGGTACTGCACATACAATAAGTGGAAGCTTTTTATATTTCTTTACTGTAGGGTTTGGCAGTGCGGTATATTCGTAAGCAATAAAGTCTGGCTCGCTTACTTTTTTGTTAAGAAGCATATGGCGAAGTACATATTTTTGGAAGAATGGCATCTTTTGTCCTTTAAAACTTCCAGAAAGTTGACCACGCCAAATATTTGGGGCATGTTTTTTGAAATAGCCAACGCTATAAGGGTTAAATGACATAACAGCAAATTCACCTTTATAGTTTTTCAAAATATCAATTACTGCTTGTTCAAGTTTTCCCACCTTGTTAGGATTTTTGATTTCAATAAGGATTGGCACTTTGCCACTGACAAGCTCCAAAACTTCTGTTAAGGTTGGAATACACTCTTTGCTTCCGCTTAAGTGAAGCATCTTTAAATCTTCTTTGTTAAGGTATTTGATATAGCCGTCATTCCCTGTCATGCGTGCAAGAGATTCGTCGTGAAAAACAACTACTGTGTCATCAGCAAGAAGGTGAACATCAAGTTCGATAGCGTAACCAAGTTCCACCGCTTTTGCAAAAGCAGGAAGAGAGTTTTCTGGTGCGGTTTTGTCATGAAGTCCACGATGAGCAATAGGGGTTTGAACTATCCAAGAGTTAAAAATATTTTCCATAATGTTTTTACCTTTATAATTGAGTTGTTTATTATAATATATCATAAATTTATCATAATTCCAAGCAAAAATTGCGTTTTTATGATTTTGAAATTTATTTCTTATCAAACACAGTCTTAGTTGCTTGATTTATTTTATGAGTTTCGGTATAATTTAATTCATGGATAAATTATCTCATATTAGAAATTTTTGTATTGTTGCACATATTGACCATGGAAAAAGTACGCTTGCGGACAGGCTTATTGAAAACACGGGCACGCTTGCTAAACGCGATATGCAGGCGCAGCTTCTTGATAGCATGGAACTTGAACGTGAAAAGGGAATCACAATTAAACTTACACCCACCCGAATGAAGTATACCTATGGTGGCGAAGAGTATATTTTAAATCTGATAGACACTCCGGGACACGTTGACTTTACCTATGAGGTGTCACGCTCATTGCTTGCTTGTGAAGGAGCAATATTAATTGTTGATGCATCTCAAGGGGTGGAAGCTCAGACCTTGGCTAATGCTTATCTTGCAATTGATAACAATCTTGAAATTTTACCAGTGATAAATAAAATCGACCTCCCTTCTGCACGACCGGATGAGGTAAAGAGTGAGATCGAGGATGTCATTGGCATTCCCGCTGGTCATGCCCCTTGTATTTCTGCTAAGGATGGAACTAATATTGATCATGTACTTGAAATGATAGTAAAAGAGTTTCCTGCTCCAAAGGGGGATGTACACGAGAAACTTAAATGTTTAATCTTTGACAGCTTTTATGACAACTTCAAAGGTGCAATATGTTTTGTTCGTGTTTTTGATGGCTCTGTAAAACCTGGTGATAAAATTTTAATGATGCAGACTGGTAAAACTTATGATGTAACAGAGGTTGGCTACTTTGTTCCTAATATGCAATCGTGCGGTAAGTTATCTGCGGGCGATGTTGGATATATTGCCGGGTCAATTAAAACAATTTCCGATGTTTCAGTGGGCGATACGATAACTCATGCAGCAAATCCTTGTAATGAGGCATTACCAGGCTATAAAAAAGTTCAGCCGGTGGTTTACTGCGGAGTTTTTCCAGTTGACGGGGCAAAATATAACGAACTGAAAGATGCCCTTGAAAAGCTTAAACTTAATGATGCAAGTCTTGAATATCAACCTGAAAGCAGTGAAGCCCTTGGGTTTGGCTTCCGTTGTGGTTTTTTGGGACTTTTACATCTTGAAATCATCACAGAGCGTATTGAACGCGAATTTAACCTTGATATTATCACAACCGCACCAAGCGTTTATTATAAAGTGCATAAAACAAACGGGCAGGTGCTTGAAATATCCAATCCGTCTGACCTACCAAGTACTGTGGAGATTGATTATATTGAAGAGCCTGTTGTAAAAGCGAATATATTTGCTCCTCCCGATTATGTTGGTGCAGTGATGGAACTTTGCCAAAATAAACGCGGAGAATATAAAAATTTAACATACTTAGATAAGTCTCGTGTAAGGATTGATTATATCTTGCCACTTGGGGAAATTGTTTACGACTTCTTTGATAGTCTTAAATCAAGGACCAAGGGTTATGCAAGTTTTGACTACTCTATGGATGGTTTTTCACGCAGTGATCTTGTTAGGGTGGATATACTTTTAAATGGCGAAAAGTGCGACGCATTATCACTGATTGTTCATAAGGATAAAGCATATTCCAGGGGCCGTGAGATTGCAGAAAAACTTAAAAAGATCATTCCTCGTCAACTTTTTGAAGTGCCAATTCAGGCGGCGATTGGTAATAAGATTATTGCACGCGAAACTATTTCAGCAATGCGGAAAGATGTGCTTGCAAAATGTTATGGCGGGGATATAACCCGTAAGCGTAAATTGCTTGAAAAGCAGAAAGAAGGCAAAAAACGTATGAGAAGAATCGGCTCGGTGGAAATTCCATCCGAAGCGTTTATGTCAATCTTGAAACTGGACGATGATGAGTAGGGAGAGATTATGAAGCATATTGTAATTTTAAGACAACCCTTTTTTGATATGGTGCTAAGTGGAGAGAAAACAATAGAAAGCAGATGGTCCATGAATAAGATTGCTCCTTATAATAAAGTTAAAGCCGGAGATATTATACATCTTAAAGAAACCGGGAAAGATGTAACTGCAACGGCAAAAGTGAGGCGGGTAAAATACTATGAATTGACGCCAGAAAAGGTGGAAGATATTAGGACTAAATATGGAAAAGAAATCGGCACGTATAAGTTTGAAGATTGGCAGTCGATATTACAGAAAAAATACTGCACTTTAATTTGGCTTGAAAATGTAAAAAGGGTTGAGCCAATTAAAGTACCACGAAGTAATGGGGCAGGATGGCTGGTGGTAAATGAGTAAACTTGGAATATATGTACATATTCCCTTTTGTGAAAGCAAATGTCTGTATTGCGACTTTGCTTCCTTTTCTGGTGCAGAAAATAAACAAGAACAGTACTTTCAGTTTTTATTAAATGAGATAAAAGGCTCTCAATATAAAGGCAGAGAGGTGGACACGATCTTTATCGGTGGTGGAACGCCTTCCTGTGTGAAACCTGATTATATTGAAAGTGTTTTAAGGACTATAAAAGAAACTTTTGTCCTGTTGGATGATGCTGAGATAACCATTGAATGTAATCCAAATTCGGTGGATGAGAGGAAATTATCTTTATACAAAACCTGTGGAATTAACCGCATTTCTTTTGGGGTGCAATCGTTGCAGGATGAAACATTGAAAAAGATCGGAAGGCTTCATAATCGCGATATGGCACTTGGTGCGATAGCCCTTGCAAGAAGACTAGGATTTAATAACATCAACGCCGATCTAATGCTTGGGCTTCCAAATGCAACCGAAGAAAAAGTTTTGTCAGATGCGGAAATTTTAATAGGCTATGGAGTTACACATATTTCAGCCTATATGCTTCAAGTTGAACAGGGCACGCCGTTATTTGAATTGATAAGAAAAGACCCTGAATTTGTTCCAAGTGATGATGAAAGTGTGATAATTTATGAAAAATTGGCAAATTTTTTAGAAAAAAACGGCTTTTTGCGTTATGAAATTTCAAATTTTGCCAAAACTGGCTATGAATGCAAACATAATTTAAAGTATTGGTCGGGGGAAGATTATATAGGATTTGGTCTTGCTGCCCATTCACTTATTCGTGGTAAAAAGGTGGATCAAAGGATAGCCAACAGCAAAAACTTTGAAGAGTATTTTGCAGAAAAGAAGACAATTGATAAGTTATATGTTACAGACAAAATAGTTGAAAAAATAATGCTTGGGCTTCGCTGTAAATTAGGGTTTAGTCAAAGGGAACTAGAGAGCCTTGGTTATGTTGTTAAGAGGAACAGAAACTTTAAAAAGTTTTTAGAGCAGGGAATAATTTTTGAAGATGGTGATAGGGTAAAAATTAATCCAAAATATTATGGTGTAAGTAATTATATTATTGTAAATTTGCTACCTGAAGATTTTTAAAAAACTTATGAAAAAGCAATATAAAATCACGGATGCTTTCCGTGATTTTATATTATTGTTCGTCTTCGTTAACAGCTATGTATTGATGTTTGTATTCTTCATAATCCTCATCATCTTGTGGAATTCTAATTTCGTTTGGTAATGGGGCGTATTCGCAAGCTTTGTAAGTTTTGCTCATAACTTTGCCATCAACCATTTTGCCAAGTTTAAAAGTTTTTAAAGATTTTGGAACAAAGCCATCAAATAAACCATCAATACCATCTTCGTCAGAAATATCCATAGTCATATTGATATTTTCAATATTGTTGCAAGATTTAAAAGCTGCATATCCAACACGAACAAGAGGTGAACAGCAGTTTATTTGTTTGAGGTCGTTGCAACTGCAAAAAGCATAATGTTGTATTGTTTTTAATGTGCTTGGAAGATTTATAATTTTTAGACCTTTTATCTCACAAAATGTTCCATGTTCAATTTCTTCATATCCCTCTGGAATTGTTATGCTTTCAACAGAGGACACTTTCTTGTAAACTTTCGTTGAGTCTGATAATGGGGGTGTTGTCTTTAATATTTCCCCTAATTCATTTACATCTAAAATTTTTGTCATGACTTTCTCCTTTAATAACCCAATTATATAATGGGAATGGCATTTTGTCAATATTCAATTTTTTTTATAAAACTTATGAAAAACAGTTGATTTTATATTTTTTATATGCTATTATATTGTGTAAAGTAAATTGGCTTTACGAGGTTAAAATGAAGTTAGAAGAAAGTATTCGTTTAAGTAAATTGTATGATGCCTATGGTCCGCTGCTTACAAAAGCACAGCAGGAAATTGTTGAAGCATATTTGTTTGATGATTTAACGGGAAGTGAAATAGCTGAAAACAAAAAGGTGTCAAGGCAGGCGGTGAAGGACGCACTCACCAAGGCTACAAGAAAACTTGAAGAATATGACCGTAAATTAAACTTCATATCAAAAATAGCGGAACTTGAAGCAAAGATATCATAAAGAGGGAGGAATAATGGCAATCTTTTCATCATTATCTGATAAATTTAATCACATTTTTTCCAAACTCACAAAACGTGGTCGTCTTACTGAGCTTGAAATTAAGGAGGCTATGCGAGAAGTTCGCATTGCACTGCTTGAAGCTGATGTCAACTATATGGTTGCAAAGGACTTTGTTAAAAATGTTTCTGAAAAAGCTGTGGGGGATGAGGTTTTAAAAAGTCTCACTCCTGCACAGCAGGTGATTAAGATTGTTCGAGATGAACTTACAAATCTTATGTCATCACCAAATCAAAAACTTGCAGTCAGTCCTGCTCCTCCAACCGTGATTATGATGTGTGGTCTTCAGGGTGCAGGAAAAACCACCATGTGTGGCAAAATGGCTGCCCATCTCAAAAAAAGTGGGAAAAAGATTCTTCTGGTTGCATGTGATATCTATAGGCCAGCAGCAATCAATCAACTTCAGGTGGTTGGTAAGCAGGCAAATGTTGAGGTGTTTGAAAAAGGAACGCAAAACCCAGTCAAAACTGCAAAACATGCTGTTGAACATGCCAAGAAACAGGGATTTGACACGGTTATTATAGATACAGCAGGCAGACTTCATATCAATGAAGAACTTATGAAAGAACTTCAAGATGTCAAAAAAGAAGTATCTCCAACGGAAATCTTGCTTGTTGTGGACGCTATGACGGGGCAAGACGCGGTTACAGTTGCGGAAAGTTTTAATAAAGACCTTGACATAACTGGCGTGATTCTCACCAAACTTGATGGCGATACCCGTGGTGGTGCGGCACTATCCATAAAGGCAATCACACAAAAACCTATAAAGTTTACAGGTGTTGGCGAGAAGATTGGAGACATTGAACCTTTCTATCCTGACCGTATTGCATCCAGAATACTTGGAATGGGGGATGTGCTTACACTCATTGAAAAGGCACAAGAGGCGGTCAGTGAGGAAGAAGCAAAAGTGCTTGAAAAGAAACTTCGAGAAAATTCTTTCACCTTTGACGATTACCTTGCCCAAATAGAGAGCATGAAAAAAATGGGCTCTATTAAGGATATACTTGGTATGATTCCAGGTGTGGGCAGCAAGATTAAGAACTTGGATATTGATGAGGGGCAGATACTTGTCAATAAAGCGATAATTCAATCTATGACACCACAGGAGCGTCGTAATCCTGAAATCATTAAGGCGTCGCGTCGTCAAAGAATTGCAAAAGGAAGCGGAACAAGCGTCCAGCAAGTCAATATGCTTTTAAAGCAATTTGAGCAGTCCAAGGAAATGATGAAACAGCTTAAATCTGGAAAAGGAATCAAGGGCTTACCAAGATTCTAAATAAGGACTGGAAGATTTCAAAGTAACAGGACTTGTCCGCTCTTGAAATCGGAAGGACCCCTTATGGAAGAGGACTAGGTGGAGAAACCGCGAGGCAGCGAGTCAAGTTCAAAAACTTGTGAGCGTCTGACGAGTGGTGTCTGTCCTAACTAATGATGAAACAACTCAAATCCGGGAAAGGAATCAAGGGCTTACCAAGATTCTAGTGGCTTAAGCCACACTTAAAAGTGTTATCTACGCACAACATGCGTTGATATATGAGGTTACCTCAGAAAAAATTATAAAAGGAGAATTTGTACAATGGCAGTTAAAATTAGACTTACAAGAATGGGTTCAAAAAAAGCACCATTTTATAGAGTTATAGTTGCTGACTCTCGTGCACCAAGAGATGGAAAGTTCATCGATATTATCGGAACTTATAACCCACTTACCGAACCTGCACAGATTAACATTGACTCTGCTAAGGCTGAGAAATGGCTTAAGAATGGTGCAACACCAACTGAAACCGCTAAACAACTACTTGTAAAGAGTGGCGTTATTAAGAAATAAAAATTTATTATAAAAAAGGAAATTAAAATGAAAGAACTTGTAGAATATATAGTTAAGAGTCTTGTTGAAAACGAAGACGCAGTTAAAGTTACTGAAAGCGAAGAAAATGATGAAACTGTTATCCATGTAACCGTTGCTAGTGAAGATATGGGCAGAGTTATCGGTAAACAAGGTAATGTTGCTTCCAGCATCAGAACAATCGTTAAATCTCTTTCAGCAAGAGCAAACAAAAAAGTCTTTGTTAAATTTGGTGAATAATGAAAGCGATTGAAATCGCAAAAATCGTTAAACCGCAAGGCATTAAAGGGGAGGTTAAAGCATTGCCTCTTACTAATGTCCTTGCTGTTTTTAATGATTTAAAAGAAATTATAATTGACGGAAAAACTTTGAAGGTTTATCATTCTTCATTCCGCCAAGGTTTTTTATATCTTCAAATCGAGGGAATAAACTCTCGAAATGATGCAGAAAATTTGAGAAATAAATTTATTCAAATTGAAAAGGAAATTCTGGATACCTTTTTACCAGAGGATGAGTTTCTTATTGATGACCTTATCGGCATGACGCTATATGATTTGGAAGGGGAATATGTTGGTCAGATCATGGATGTTGTTGACTATGGCAGTGGCGACGTGTTTATAATCGAGAAGGCGGGTCGCACAATTGAGGCTCCTTATGTTGAAAAAGCATTTATCAAGAAGGGCAACAAACTTGTGGTTGACCGTAAAGGTTTTGACGAGGTGGCAATATGAAACCTCTTAAAATTGACATATTGACATTGTTCCCAGAGGCGTTTTCCGCACTTGATACAAGCATAATAAGGCGTGCAAAGGAAAGCGGCAAAATTGAAATCAATCTGGTAAATATACGCGATTTTTCGGCCGACAAGCATAAAAAATGTGATGATGAGCCCTATGGTGGTGGCGCAGGTATGCTTATGACCGTTCAGCCAATATATGATGCGGTGAAAAGCGTGAAAAAGCGTAACAGTCACATTGTGTTTGCTTCGCCATGTGGAAAAACCTTGTCGCCAGAGCTTGCGCAAAATCTTGCAAAAGAAAAACATTTAATCTTTATTTGTGGACATTATGAAGGGGTTGATCAGCGAGCCATCGACCTGTTAAAACCCGAGGAAATCTCCATTGGCGATTATGTGCTTACTGGCGGAGAAATTCCAACTATGGTTATTGTTGATTGTCTTTCTCGTTTCGTTGATGGGGTTATCACAAAGGAAAGTTTAAGCGAGGAAAGTTTTTCAAATGGGCTTTTGGAGTATCCTCAGTATACCCGCCCTCAAACTTTTAAAGGCTTGTCTGTACCCGAAGTGCTGATGTCGGGAAATCATAAAGAAATTGACAATTGGCGCAGGAAGGAAAGCGAGAAGCGTACCAGAGAAAGACGTGAAGATTTGTTAAAGTAAATTTAAAAGGAGGCAATATGAAAATTAACTGGTTCCCGGGGCATATGAAAAAAGCTCTGGCCGAAATGCGTAAACAACTTGGCAGTGTGGATGTAATAATTTACGTACTAGACAGTCGCGTGCCGCTTTCTTCCATTAATCCAAGTTTAAATTCCCTTGCCGCCGGAAAAAGTATACTATATGTTTTCAACAAAATTGATCTTTCAGATGAAAAACGCATAGCTGAGATTGCTCCACGTTTTAAGGGAAGTAACTGCGATTATGTTATTCTCAACAGCACGATGAGCGGCGCGGGGAACAAGATTCGCAGCAAATTGAATATTCTTGCAAAAGCAAAGATTGAAAAGTATGCAAAGAAGGGGGTTAAGACCACGGTTCGAGCCATGGTTGTTGGCGTGCCAAACTCTGGAAAGAGCACCCTTGTGAACAATCTTTGTGGCAAGGCGAAAGCAATCACTGGAAATAAGGCGGGCGTGACAAAAGCGAATCAGTGGCTTAATATTGGCGATTGTGTGGAATTATGTGATACGCCCGGTACTCTTTATCCAAATCTTGCAGACCAAGAGGTTGCAAAACGTCTTGCATTTGTAGGAAGTATCAAGGATGAAGTGGTTGATGAAACCGAACTTGCAATAGAACTTATTAAACTATTGTCTGAAAAATATCCAAAGGAGTTTTCTGCTCGTTATAATGGACAGATGACACTTGACGGAATTGCAAGCGTAAGAGGCTTTAAACTTAGTGGCGGCGAACTTGATATTGAAAGGGCTGCAGCGGCAGTCATAGACGATTTCCGTAAGGGGCGAATTGGAAAAATAACCTTGGACTAAAGGAGAAAGATGAATTTTTTTAATAGGAAAGAGGGTGCAATTGGCGAATTTGATGCAAAATCCTATCTTGAAAAGAAAAAATACAAAATATTACAGACAAACTATAAAAACAAAATCGGCGAAATTGATTTAATTGCAAAAGATGGTGAGTATATAGTTTTTGTGGAAGTTAAAAACCGTTCCTCGCTTGCATTCGGCAGGCCAGCAGAGGCGGTGGATGAACGCAAACAGTACAAAATTCGCAGGGTTGCCCAAGGATACTTACATGAAAAACACCTCTATGACGTTCCGTGTCGTTTTGATGTCATAGAAGTGTTAGGAGAGGAAATTAACCATATAAAAGATGCTTTTTAAAAAATTTGCATATTTTTTAATAACATTAATTAAAAATATTTGGTAAAACCAAATTAAATGATATATACTAAAACCATGAAAAAGAATATAAAATCTGTAAGTTTGATGGCGTTTTGCATCGCCATCTTAGGATTAGGAATCTCTCTCCTGCAAAACGCGGGGGGGGGATTTTTGGTTTCACCAAAAATAACAGTGAAATAAGCAAAGAAAAAGAGGAAGTAACGGATGCAGATATAGTAGGAAGGCGATTTACATTTTGTGGAGCGGTATTAAATACCGATGCGGAATTTTATTACTACTACAATGGAGAAGAGGGGGATTATCCATCTTGGGATTCATATGGAGGAGGAAAAGCATATAATGATGCAAGTTTAGGAACAGTTATATGCCATTATACCAATGCAGTAGGAGGCAGTAATCCACCAGAGACCTTTAGTAATCAAGATTTAACAAATCAAAAACATATATTTTTTAGAGACTTTGAGGATTATGCGGACACATATGAAGGACAAATATACTTTACAGCAGTAGCTAAGCCGGGATATAAATTTCAGGGTTGGTGTTATGAAACTTTTGGCAATGATACAGTATGGCAGCGTGTGTGTGACACAACAACATGGAGACCCAAAAGACAAGAATTAGGAAGTTTGGATGAGAATGTATATTATAAAGACTATGTATATGCAGTGTTTGCAAAAGATACTTCACCGCAAACGATAACAGTAAGAGCACGAACAGGGATATCAAGCGTAAGCGGAGGCGGATCATATAACCCGGGTACTGCGATTTCAGTTACAGCGTCGGTAATGTCGGGTTATACCTTTCAGAAATGGACAACTTCCGATAGTGCCTCGGCTGCTGCAGTATCAACATCATCTACATATAGATTTGCAGTAAGTGTAGCAACAACGCTTTATGCATGGGCAACCCCAAACACCTGCACTGTAACAGCGAACGCAGGAGCAGGGATAGCGGGTGTGTCGGGAAGTGGAGAATATAACATAGGCTCAACAGCAACTGTGACAGCGACAGCAAAGACAGGATACACCTTTCAGAAATGGACAACCAGCAACAGTGCAACAGCCGCTGCAGTGTCGACCTCAGCGTCATATAGTTTTACAGTGTCATCAGCAACAACCCTTTACGCCTGGGCAACACTTGCTACATACACAGTAACATTCAATCCAAATGGAGGGACATATAATAATTCAACAACAACAACAACGAAACAATATAATTATGAAACAACAGACACTCTTGGTGCGGCAACGCGTAATGGTTATACTTTTGCAGGGTGGAAGGTAACAACAGGTGCAGGGAATTGGCCCGCTAATACGGTTTATCAAGCAACAACATCTTATAAAAATGGCTATGGCAACCCAACGCTGACAGCACAGTGGACACTTACTACATACACAGTAACATTCAATCCAAATGGCGGGACATATAATAATTCAACATCAATAACAACAAAACAATATAATTATGAAACAACAGATACTCTTGGAGCAGCAACGCGTAATGGTTATACTTTTGCAGGGTGGAAGGTAACAACAGGTGCAGGGA
>CAOJZM010000012.1 GCA_948466185.1 uncultured Christensenella sp. | reverse complement strand
ATGTAAATATACATTTCTCTTCGCCGATAGATACAAATCCATCAACAAATCCATCGGACATAACGACAGATCCGTTGGTATTTAGACCAACATCACCAGGAAAGTATGCTTTGACTTTCACTTCAAATCCATATGCAGACACGGCAAGGGATTACACATTGAGGTCATATATACCATACAACAGCAATCAAACTGTAGACATATCCTTCAGGCTCTCAATATTTGAAGGTGAGACGGCAAATGTAGATAATTTCACATATACTCCTTATGGCACATTCGAGTCTGAGTTTAAGTAACGCTGATTAACATATATACATGAAAAACATGGAAAAAATTCCGTGTTTTTTGTTGTTACAGAAGGGGTAAATAATATGTTACTTGACTAAGCTCTTGGGTTTCATATTAATGAGTTTTAAAATCTCTCCACTTCGCTTCTCTGCGGGTGTGAGATAAAAATTGATAAACATGATTATGGTGGAGATGATAGTGATATCTGTATCAGGATGACGGTGTGGTGAAAATGATAATATGCTAAATAAATACAAACTTGCTTTACTGGATATTTCTACTTCGCTTTGTTTAGATAAAAATTGTTTGTATTGTGGGTAAATTTTATAGGTTTAAATACGTAACTCTTGGGTAAAATATTTTTGAGGTTATTTATGAAAAACTATCTTAAATATTTAGTCCTTTTTTCTTTTTGTTTGATGTTGAGCGTTGTTATGATTGGCTGCGAAAATTCTACTGCACTGCGAACGGCATCATTTTCGGATATCTCTATAAGTGGCAGTGATAATTATGGGATTGCCGTTAAGTTTGCAGAGGATAAACGACTTGAAGACAAATATGTGGATGTTCAGGTCAAGTCCAACAAGGCTATTGGTAACATTTATATTTGGGAAGACAATGGAGAAAAATATAAATTCAGTTTTGCTGAGGCTGACAGTTGGAATTCTATAACGTCAATTTTTGTCAATGGAAAAGGCAAACCAAACACAGAAAAATTTGTCAAATATTCCAATGCACTTTCAAAACGATATCTGCTTTCTAGCGGAGAAGAAGTGGATTTGGTGTTTAGAGTTGTGGTGGGAGATGTGACGAAAAACGCACAGGAGACGGGAGAGGTGCTTGTGGGCTCTGAACAAATTTCTGACGAATTTACTTTAAAGGTGGAAGGTAAAGACAACAATAATATTGAGGACTAGTTTTTAGGTTTAATTATAAAAACAAGACTCGTTTTGCAAAAGGTCAATATTCGCTGAAAATCGTTTTTAATTTTTGAAGTTTTATAGTATTATATACTAAGGAGAAAATAATGCTTCAAGTTAAAAATTTATTTTTGAAATATACACGAGAGTATTTTGCACTTTACGATGTTAATATGAATATCGCAGAAGGGGAAAGTGTTGCCTTTATTGGTGAGGATGAGAGCGGAAAGACAAGCCTTTTGCGTGTTTTTGCGAAATTGGAAAAATATAGTAAGGGTGAAATCTATATCAAGGATATTCCTCTTGAAAAGTTAAATTATAAGACGGATATTAGTGCGGGCTATGTTCCAGCGACGCCAGTATTTTTGGAAAAGAAAACGGTATATGAGAATTTTAAATATATACTTAAAAATTGGGGCTACGAAGATTCAGAAATAGAAAGCAAAATAAATAAAATTATAATTGATTATGCAATCGAAAAACTTAAAGATACCAAAATTAAGGATTTGACTTTGGAAGAAAAATATGTTTTATCTCTTATCCGTCTTTCTTTGAGAGAACTTGATTTGCTGATGGTTGATAATATATTTGACAATATTTCACAGGCAACTATGGAAGTTGTTATAAATATGATTAAAACTTTGAAAGGTAAAAAGACAACACTTATTGTTGCCACTACAAAGCCTGAAATTGCACAAAAATTATGTAAGAAAAATTATTACTTTAAGAATGGCTCAGTTGCTGATAGTCTTGATAAATTAAAGTAATATATCATTATCGGGTACGATATACTCTTGTTCATCACTTTGTTGTGGTGAACTTTTTTTGTTTTGACTAAAGAGATTGGTGATATCATTTACGTCTCCACCTGACATCATTTTGGTCAGTATAGATAGTGTCGGATTGTTTCCTCCGCCCATTAATGAAAGAAGCAGTGGGAATATATTCCCAGTTGTGTATCCTTGCCCTTGCGATGTGCGGGCATTGTTTTCTTGAGCATTTGGATATGCTTCTTTTGGGTAATAGTTATTTGAAATATTTGTTTCATTCTTTTGCTGTGGCCCATTCATACGATTAAGTTGTGAAAAGATATTCATAAAATTGTTTTCCATACATTATATATATTCTAAAATTTTATTAATAGTGCAACTTTTTGTTGCTTCATGCCATATATTAAATTAGAGGTAAAGACATGAAATTATCTGATTTTAATAATAATTCAACTCGTCAATCTGATTCAGCCAGCAGTAACGATGATTTGATGAGTAAGTATAATGAATTAAAAGATTTATCACAAGATGATTTGTCAAAAACACTATTGGAGGAAGTGAAGAGACAAAAACAAAATGGCACTTTTAACTATCAACAAGTTGCAAGTACCATGGAAAGTTTAAAAGGTTTTATACCAAATGAAAATTATGAAAATATGAAAAGGATATTAGACTCATTCAAATGAAAAAAGATAAGATTGATAAGGGGCTTTTATTTAAGGTCAATGCTTTGAGTGATAACAACAAACTGGATTGTATTGTGAAAGCTTATGACTATGACAGATTAAAGTCCTATCTACATAACAAAAAAATTGATGTAATTCATGAATATTTATTCATAAAATCTTTTTGTATAACCGCATCCAAAAAAGAAGTCTCCATGCTTTCTCATCTTTCACAGGTTGAGTATATTTTTTCGCTTTCAAGTGCTTGTGCACTTATGAATGTGGCACGAAAAGTGTTGGATGTTGAAAACAGCAAACTGACAGGTGAAGGCGTAAATATAGCCTTTATTGATACGGGGATAAAGCCTCACCTTGATTTTCTTCTTGGAAGAAACAGGCTTGTTTATTTTAAAGATTTTGTGAATGGTCGTCAAAAAGCTTACGATGATAATGGGCATGGCACTTTCGTAAGTGGAGTATGTTCTGGTTCAGGGGCTTTATCTGGAGGTAAATTATCAGGTGTTGCACCTCATTCTAAAATCATTTCCCTTAAGGCCTTAAATGGCGATGGAGAAGCCTCGGCAGATCGAATATTGGACGCAATGGAATGGGTGTATAATAACCATTCAGAATTGGACATTAAGATTGTTTGTATGAGTTTTGGAAGCGAACCGCTTGGATACAATGACCCAATTATGAGTGGTGCTGAAGCACTTTGGCGAAGCGGTGTTGTGGTTGTTGCAGCGGCTGGAAACAGTGGCCCAGAATTTCAAACAATCAAAAGTCCTGGAGTGAGCGGCCAGATTATAACGGTTGGTGGTTTTGATGATAATCGATTTGATGAAATAAACTTTAATGAAGATTTTTTTGAAATTGCGCAGTTCTCTTCTCGTGGCCCAGCGTTTAAAAGATATAAGCCGGATGTAATAGCCCCATCTGTTGATATAACTTCATGTGGAATAAATAAGAATTACACAACCTTAAGTGGAACAAGTGTGGCAACTCCTATGATTGCAGGACTTGCGGCATTGATGTATCAGCGAGAACCATCTTTAAAGCCCGATGATATAAAAAGGAAATTAATTTCTATGTGTAAGGCAATCACTTATAATCACAATTTGGAAGGCTTTGGTTATCCAATTTTCAGAAAATAAAAAGGTGCTTTTAAGGTCTGTAAACTTTGAAACTAGCAAAATAAAAAAGACAGTTAATCAAAAATAATAAACTGTCTTTTTGTATTCCATTGGATTTTTAACTAATCTTGATATCCATTTATTATTCCATCTATCAATTTGCAAAACTTTTTATTTCTATATAATTTTGTATTTTCATAAACTTTTCTTAAACATGGATTTCTAAACAACCCGACCCAATCTTTTTCATATTTCTTCCATGATGGCAACATAGATTCCATGTGGTTAAGAAATAAGACCAAAAACCTATATTGCTTTTCACTCATATTATCTGCTTTAATTGGACATTCTCCAGTGCCATTATTATTACTCAAAATTCCAACTAATTCTGGCTCATTCATGTAATATAGCCATAGTTCTCTGTGAGATAATATTGCCGCCTTTCTTCTATCTATTTTGATTTTAAATAAAATAGTTACACTCACTAAAATAATTGAGATTAAAATCATTGCTAAAAATGTTATTAACAAAATTTCAAAAGTTGTCATCTTTTCTCTCCTTATACTTTTGTATTATAACATACTTTTGTTAAAAATGCATCATTTTTTATAAAAAATTCATTTTGGGATTCTGGCGTGTGCTTGTCTTGATACGAGTGCCTTCGCTTCGCTCGGCAGACAAGCACACGCCTAACAAACTAATTTTGTTGCAAAAGAGCGGTTGCTGGCAGAGCGTAACGCAGACCGCTCTTTTGCTTTTGTTTTCTTCTCTCTATTTTTTAGTGTAAACGAATATTCTTTGTTGTCAAGGTCAAGGCAAGTGTCATATAATTTGTAGATTGTTTATTTTTACGACAACCTATGACAACGGCAGAAGTATTCGTTTTTTTGGCAGATAAGAGAGAGTAAGGGCAAAAAGAAAACATAGGCTGTTTTAGTCTATGTTTTTCTATAATTATTCTGCTAGTTTCAAAAGTTAGTAACTAAGCACCCTTATTTTTTATTTGAGCTTTTTTAATTAGTTCAATAATTTTGTCACAAGCATCAAAATTTTGAATTTTTTCCATGTTTTTAATATAAAAATCTTTATTTTTTATTAAATCTTCAAGTTTTTTTATAAAAATATCCTCATTGCAGTTTTCTTCTTCCAGCATATCTGCAATATTTAAATTCATGAAAAGTTTGGCATTTTCGATTTGATCGCCTCGTGAGCAAGCTTTAGACAGCGGAATAAGAAGGGCCGGCTTACGAAGTGCCAAAAATTCATTTATAGCACCAGAACCTGCACGGGAAAGGACTATATCTGCAAAGGCAAGAAAATCCCCAATATTTTCAGCATATTCCACCTGTAGATAGTTTTTATGCGAATATTTTTCTTTCGCCTGTTTTCCTGTTACGTGCACAACATTAAATTTGTCGCAGAGTTTATCAAGATTTTTCCATACAAGCCCGTTGATATATTTTGCACCTAGCGAACCTCCAATGACAAGCAGGTTGGGCAGTTGTGGACTGAAAGACCCCTGACTTTTTATTTTATTTCCATTCCCTTCAAAAACCTTTTTACGAATTGGTTGCCCAGTATATACACATTTTTTATTAACCTTGCATGTGTCTTTAAATGTGGTGCACATGTGGTTGCAACAACGTAAAATTATTTTGTTGGCAAGGCCCATACTCAAATCACTTTCATGGCTTATAATTGGAATGTGAAGTTGTCTGCCAGCAATTACTGTTGGCACTGAAACAAATCCGCCTTTGGAGAAAATTACATCAGGGTTAATCTCTTTCAGCTCCTTCTTTGCATCTTTTATTGCCCTTATAAGTTTTATAGGAATTAATAGATTGTCGGCAGTCAATTTCCTTTGCAATTTGACGGTATGTATTTCATGAAAACGAATGTTTTTTTCTTTTGATATAATCTCTTTTTCCATTCCGCTGCCGCCTACAAAATGAACTTCATAATATGAGGGGAGTCTTTCATACACAGCTAAGGCTGGGTAAATGTGTCCAGCAGTGCCACCGCCAGTAAGAACAATTTTTTTCATTGTTAAACCTCTAACAGAATAAATTAGAAAATGCTTTTTTGCATTATATATTTATATATGCCACAAATTATAATAAATATAATAATAAATAAAAATACATATATATGTATAAACATGCAACGGCTGTGAAATAAAAAACACACATTTCTGTGTGCTTTTTATTTATTCAGCCTCTTCATTTGAGTCTTGCTTTTTGAAATGCTTATCATAATAGAATTTATAATTAAATGCATTTGAATTATCTTTTTGTGCTGAATTCTCTAATGGCTTTTTTAACGCCAATGCGCCTAAACCTAAAACAGCAGATCCCGCCATAGTGCCAGCTAAAGAGTAGGTGGCAGTCATCCTGCTAGAGTAAGTTTTATCGTTGTTACTTTCTGCCGCATTTCTGATATATTTATCACCTTCCATTTTTCGAATTTTTCTATTTGCTTGTTTAGGTGTCAATTCTCCTGCTTCCACTTGACGTTGTATTACTTCCAAATCTTTTGCATACTGTTCGATATAATATGGCTGATCTTTAACATGAGAATTTGCAGAAAGAGACAATCCAAGTGCAACTGTACCTTGAATTGCTGCTGCAATAAGAAATGAAAGTGTGACATAGATTAATGAGCCAGAAATTGCCTTTTTAGCGTTGCTTTTAGCATTGTATTTTTTGTACAGTTTTTCACATTTTAATGCTGATTTTGGTTCTATAAATGGTTTGTTTTTCATGATTTCTCCTCTATGTTTGTATTATACCATGCCGAAATTTAAAAGTCAATACCCACTTATTTTATAGGTCTGAGGATAAAAAGTCTGTAATTTTGTTTTTTTAATTTTAAGTTTTATGTTAAAATATACCTGATAAGAGGTTATTACATGGCAGAAAAAAGTTATGATTCAAAAGATATAGTTGTTCTTGAAGGGTTGGATGCTGTTAGGCTTAGACCAGGTATGTACATCGGTACCACAGGCTCTAAGGGTATGCACCATTTATTATGGGAGATAGTTGATAATGCGATAGACGAGATTTCAAACGGCTTTGGTGACACCATCACAATAACATTAAATCCTGATGGAAGTGCGACGGTTGAAGACAATGGCCGTGGTATTCCTGTTGACGAACACCCAACCTTGCATAAAAGTGGGGTTGAAGTTGTTTATACAACCTTGCATGCAGGAGGAAAGTTTAATAATTCAAATTATAAATTTTCGGGCGGCCTTCACGGTGTGGGGGCGTCGGTAACCAACGCTCTTTCAAAGTGGTGTAAAGTTGTTGTCTATAAAGCTGGGAAGGAATATGAAATGAATTTTCATTCATATATGGATGACAATGGAAAGATGTATAGCGGTGTGCCAATTGCACCTTTAAAATGTTTGGGCTCCACAAAGAAGAGTGGAACAAGGGTCACCTTTCTTCCAGATGATGCGATGTTTGGTAATGTCCAGTTTAGTTTTGAGACAATAACCAAGAGAGCGAGAGAACTTGCATTTCTTAATAAGGGTTTAAAAATATATATTAAAAATGATGTTGATGGACAGGAAGAATATTATCACTATGAGGGCGGAATAGCTGATTTTGTCAGTTATCTTGTGGAGGAAAAAACAAAATTAATTTCAAAGCCTATCTTTTTCCATGCAGAAGATAAAAATTTCGATTTGGAAGTTGCTTTCACTTACACGGATTCCTATACAGAAAATTCCTTCTCTTTTGTAAACAATATTCCAACAGTTGAGGGCGGTACTCACGAAACAGGCTTCAAGAGTGCATTTACAAAGGCGATGAATGATTATGCACGTTCAAATAACTTCCTTAAGGATAAAGAAAATAATTTGCTTGGTGAAGATTTTCGTGAAGGTATCACGGTGGTACTTAACATCAAGATGAATGATGTTCAGTTTGAAGGACAAACCAAGACAAAGCTTGGCAATCCGGAGGCTAAAACCTTTGTTGAAAACCTTACTTTGATTGAGCTTAACAAATGGCTCAGTGACAAGAAAAATGCTTCTATTGCAGAAATTATCGTTAATAAAGCGAAGGGGGCAGCGAAGGTAAGAGAAGCCGCAAAGAAGGCAAAAGAGCTCACACGTGCAAAAAACAGTGCGGAAAACTTTAACCTTGTGGGAAAACTTGCTTCCGCATCCTCAAGAAACAGCAGCATGTGCGAACTTCTTATTGTTGAGGGTAATTCTGCGGGTGGAAGTGCTAAGCAGGGACGTGATAGACGATATCAAGCAGTACTACCACTTCGTGGTAAGCCCCTTAATGCTGAGAAAAAACGTATTGACCAAGTCCTTGCCAACGAAGAAATACGAATGATTATAAGTGCTTTAAATACTGGTATTGGTGAGGATATGGATTTATCTAGTTTAAGATATCATAAGGTTATCATACTTTCTGATGCTGACCAAGATGGTGCTCACATTCGCTCAATATTGCTTACCTTCTTCTACCGATATATGAGACCTCTTATCACTGACGGGCACATATATATTGGGCTTCCTCCATTATATAAAGTTGCCAAGAAAGACTTTGTTGAATATGTTTATTCTGACCTTGAACTTCCTGACGCAATTGCAAGAGCGGGGAAAAATTATACCCTTCAACGTTATAAAGGTCTTGGTGAGATGAACCCCGAACAATTATGGGAAACCACGATGGACCCAGAAAAACGTACTTTAATTAAGGTAAGTATTGAAGATGCCGCTGAGGCGGAAAAGATGGTTACCACTTGGATGGGTGATGATATTGAGGCAAGAAAGGCATATATCAACACTCATGCGAACTTTGATAAAGAAGATGAATTTTATAAAAACTACAAAAAATAAAAGCAAAAAAGAGGTATAAAGTGCAAGAAGACAAAAATGCTGTTCAAATGAATTTGCTTGGAAATGATGAGGAGCGAATTGAATATACCGAGTCAGTGGAAGAAGATGACGGCGGACAAAAAGGAATAGTGTATAAATCAATTGAAGAAGTTCTCCATGAATCCATGATTCCTTATACTGAATGTGTTGTTATGGATAGAGCTTTACCACGTGTTGAAGATGGGCTTAAACCTGTACAAAGACGTATCCTTTATGCAATGATGGAACTTAACATGTATCCAGACAGAGAGTATCGTAAATCTGCTCGTCTTGTCGGAGATTGCCTCGGTAAATACCATCCACATGGCGACTCTTCAGTTTATGACGCAATGTGCCGTATGGCTCAAGATTTCGTTATGAGAATGCCCCTCGTTGATGGGCAGGGTAACTTTGGTTCGGTTGACGGCGATCCGCCTGCTGCTATGCGTTATACCGAGGCAAAACTTGCTCCTCTTGCGTTGGAGCTTCTTCGTGACCTTGATAAAGATACGGTCAGATGGAGTTTTAACTTTGATGATACCTTAAAAGAGCCAGATATGTTGCCGGGGCGATATCCAAACCTTCTTGTCAATGGTGCGGCAGGTATTGCGGTGGGGGTGGCAACAAATATACCTCCGCATAACCTTGGTGAAACTATTGATGGTGTTGTTGCCTATATTGATAATCCGAAAATCAATCTTCAAGAAATGATGAAGATTATAAAAGGCCCAGACTTTCCAACTGGCGGGGAAATATTCTTTGAGGACGGCTTAGAACAGGCATATAAGACAGGTAAAGGCAAGATAATGATGCGTGCTAAGGTTGGACTTGAAACTGTGAACGGAAGAACCAATATTGTCATTACAGAACTTCCGTATCAAGTTAATAAGGCACAACTTCTTCAAAAGATTGCCGAGCTTAAAGAACAGAATAAAGATAAACTTTCAGACATAAGCGATATTCTTGATGAGTCTGATAAGACAGTGCGTGCAGTTATAAAACTTAAAAAAGATGCAAAGCCAAAGAAGATACTTGAATTTCTTTTCAAATCAACCAACCTTCAACAATCTTTTGCAATCAATATGGTTGCGATTGCGGGAGGAAAGCCTAAACTTATGGGGCTTATGGAGATTATTGATTATTACACTCAATATCAACGTGAAGTTATTGTAAGAAGGACAAAATTTGACCTTAATGCAGCAAAAGAACGTGCACATATTGTTGAAGGACTTCTGATTGCGATAAAGAACATTGATGAAGTGATAAAGATTATAAGGTCATCTGCAAATGTGACAGACGCAAGACAAAGACTGAAGGCAAGGTTTAGCCTTAGTGATAAACAAACGCAAGCGATACTTGATATGAAATTGTCAAGACTTGTCAACTTGGAGGTGGAAAAACTTGAGGCCGAGCTTAGTGAGCTTCGTAAAAAGATTGCTGAGTTTGAACGTATTCTTGGTTCTAAAAAGGCACAGTTTGAAGTTGTTAAAAAAGAATTGCTTGAAATAAAGAAAAATTATTCAACTCCAAGAAGGACGCGAATATTAAAAGATGGAGAAATCAGACTTGAATCAGTTGCAGATTCAGTGGGACCAGAAAACAAACAATTGGTGCTTGCATTGTCTGCTGGCCATACCATTAAGAAGGTTGCTGCTAAGAACTATTCAATGTCTACAAAAGAACTTTCAGACAACTCTGTTCTTACAGATGTTCACTATCAGGTTGGCAATGTTTCCATGAAAGATACAGTTCTATTTTTTACCAATAAGGGTAATTGTGTCAAAGCTGTTTGTGATAAGATAACAGAATGCAAATGGAGAGATAAAGGTATAGCACTTTCGAATATCGATAAAGCGGTAAGCAAAGATGAATATGCTGTTGCCTTTATAACCGCAGGCGGCGAAGGGAATTTGCTTTTCTACACAAAACAGGGCATGATTAAAAAGACAAGTCTCAAGGAAGCAACGACGATAAAAAGTTATTACCAAGTTATGAAACTTGGAGATGGCGACGAGGTTATTGGAGTGGAACTTGAAAAGCAGGGCAAGAGCGTGCTTATGTTGTCACGTCTAGGTCTATGCCTGAATTTTACAACGGGGGAAGTCCCAGCACAAGGACGTGTTTCTGGCGGCGTGAAGGGGATAAATTTGGAAGACGGCGACAATGTTGTGTTTGCAAAACAACTTGATTTTAAAAATGTTGTTATTGTCACCGACAACGGTTATTTAAAAAAACTGGATGCTTCAGCACTTCCAGTATCTCAACGTTACCGCAAAGGATTGCAATATATCAAGTTTACTGATGCCAAAGAAGTTGTGTTTGCTGCTGTATGTGATAACAATGCCAAGATTGCTGTTGACTTTGGTTTAAAGATTTTACCTCTTGAAACAAAGAAACTGCCAGAGAGCGAGCGTTTAACAACAGGAAACCAAATAATCAAAAAGAAATTTTTCTCAATTAATCCTTTTGTAATAATATAACAAAAACACCAGCTTTACTGGTGTTTTTTAATAAGCACTCTTTTTTAAATGGAGGGTTAATAATCTCTAAGCCCAATTAAATAATCCGCAGAAACATTAAACTCTTGACTAATCTTTATGATCATGTCCATATTTGGTTCAAGTTCGCCCTTTTCCCACTTTGCAATTGTTGATTGGTAAACGCCTAAAATTTCACTCAATTTAATTTGAGTTAGTCTTTTTTCAATTCTCAGTTCTCTTATTCTTTCATTAAATTTATTTTTCATAGATATTTTATAATTCAAAAATTGAATATTTTCTTCGAATATATAAATTTTATATATTTTTATTCAAAAATTGAATTTTATTTGTGAATTTGCTTGACTTTTTTCGCAACCATAGTATAATAAAATTATTCTGTGAAGGAATAATTAATCGATAAGTCCTGCAAGGTAATCCATTGAGGTTTTAAACTCAATGGCAATTCGCATGAATAATTTTGTTGGAGGTACCAAGTCGCCTCTTTCCCATTTAGCAACTGTTGATTGTGTAACACCAAACAACTTGGCAGCTTCTGTTTGATTTAACTGCATTTCTAATCTAAGTTCTTTAAATCTTTCTGGAAACTTAAACGCTATCATATCCTAATTATATTCTGTGCAGGAATGTTTTAAATATATATTCCTGAGCGGACTATTTCTAAGGAGAAATAAATGAAAGTAATAGTAAATAATGAAAGAATTAAATTGTATATGTTGCATACAAAACAAAATAGGTTTGACCTAGCTTTTCTTTGTCGTTTAAGTGTTTCACAGATTGACAACCTCCTGTATAAAAAGCATAGAAGTATGCGTGATGAAACCATCATACGCTTTTGTCAGGGGACAGGGTTGAAATTTTCTGATATTTTTACAGTGGAAGAAGTTGATAGTGAGAATGAAAACTTTTTTTCTGATGCAATGGTGGCGTATTTAGAGAAATACCAGAAAGCAATTCTAAAATTTTATGAAAAACAAGTTGATGAGTGATTGATAGGCTTTTGGTTAATAAAAAAGCATATAGCACGGGGAGTGAAATATGCCAGTGTGTTATTTAATCGGTTTGACCTAACAGGTAGTCACAACTTATATTGAAAAAGTTGCTGATTGCAATAATCTTTGATGCTGTAGGCTCACATTCATCCTTCTCCCAAAGGCTGATAATAGATTTACCAACATTGAGTCTTTTTGCAAGTTCCACCTGACTTAAACCGCGTTCCGTTCTTAAGTCTTTTAATCTTTTTCCAAATGTTTCTTTCATATTAATATTATTCCATAAAACTGGAAAAATACTTGACTTTCCAGTATAATGGAATTATAATTCTCTTAGGAGGTGTGGATGAATCCATTTGAGGAAAAACAATATCTGCTTTCAAGATATCAAGTTGAGCCGTCTTTTCGCAGATTGGAAATTGCACTTAAAAAATTTCATACAAAAGAGGAAAATTTTTTATCTAAACTTGATAACAAATCTCGAAATGAATATTTTCGCCTTAAAGAGAGTTATGATTTTGCTGTTAATATTAAAATTGATGATGCACTTATGTATGGTTATAGATTTGGAAGGCATGGTATGGAGGCCTTTAAACCTGATAATAAATAAATCATTTACTAACGGTTTTTAATTTAAAATTTAACGGCTAAGCCGTTTTTTCTTTGTCATATTTTTAAAATAGGGCAAGTATATTAATGATAGATAGCCACTCGACAGCTTGTTTTATTATTCGACATTCTTCCTTATTTAACGCATTGCTGATTTGGCGGAAAAAATATATCATTAAAAGCGAGGTTTGTATGCCGTTTTGTGTAATCAAATCAAGAACAATTAAAATTATTTGTGCCATAACCTTAATAGCCATTTTGTTATGTATTCCAATTAATGGAAGCAGTTGTGCCCAAGTTTTCTTTGGATACAGCACTCGTCGTGTCCCTGTATATAATGTTGCAACTGAAGAAAAGCAGGTTGCCATATCTTTTGATGCGGCTTGGGGTGCTGATAAAACCGAGGGAATATTGGAAATCTTGAAGGAATATGATGCCACAGCAACCTTCTTTCTTGTCGGTTTCTGGGTCGACAAATATCCAGAAATGGTGAAAGCCATTGATGAGGCGGGAATTGAAATTGGTACCCACTCCAACACTCATCCTGATATGGCTAAGCTTGATAAGGCAACTATTAAAAGTGAATTATCAACTTCTATGACAAAGATTACTAATATTACAGGTAAGGATGTGAAGGTGTTCAGACCACCTTATGGGTCATATAACAATACTTTGCTTGAAACTTGTGATGAACTTGGGCTTACCGCAATCCAATGGGATGTTGATTCACTGGACTGGAAGGGAATTTCAGCAGGAGACATAACAAAAAGAGTTGTGGATAAGGTTAAGAATGGTTCAATAATTTTGATGCATAATAACGCCGATAATGTCCTTGATGCTTTAAGGCTGGTATTAGACAGCTTAAAACTGAAAGGCTATAAGGTGACTTCTGTGGGAGAACTTATTTATCACGAAGATTTTACAATTGACAGAAATGGAGTACAACACAAAAATTAAAAAGGAGAAATATATGACAAACTTTAAAGAGGCAAATAATTTTGGGCAACTTTTAGGAAGGGTGGCAAGCGAGCCACAGTTATCCCATCAATTTGAGGGAGAAAAATTTTATGAATTTAATTTGGAAGTGGCAAGACTGTCGCAGACGGTGGATGTTATTCCAGTTACTGTTTCTGAGAGAATTATTAAAGCTAATGATATTGTATTAAAAGAAGGAAATGATGTTGCAATTAATGGAGAATTTCGCAGTTATAACAAGGTTGTCGATGGAAAAAGCCGTTTAATGTTACACTTTTTTGTACATGAATTTGTAAAGGAAGAAGAGCTTGTTGGTGCTGCAAGTATGTGTGATTTTATGGGGAATTATGCTTCACAAAATTACCAAGATGGAGCAAATCATAATATAATAAAGTTGGAAGGATATATTTGTAAACAGCCACTTGGCAGAGTTACGCCTTTTAATAAGGAAATTTGTGATGTTCTTCTTGCAATAAACAGAACAAAACATTCAAATAGAGCTCTATGCAAAAGCGATTATATTCCTTGCATTATGTGGGGAAGAAATGCTCGTTTTGTAGAAAAACTTAATGTAGGTTCAAAAATAAAGTTGATTGGAAGAATTCAATCTCGAGATTATAATAAAGTGCTTCCAGATGGCAAAATAGAAATAAGAACAGCTTATGAAGTATCTTGTCAGGCGCTTGCAATCATGGAAAAAGAAGGGGATGCTCAAATATTGAAGGTTGAAGAAGAAAATATTGGTTAATTTCCTAATTATCTTGAAAATATAAAAACATTTGGTAAAACAAAATGAAATGATATACTAAAACTATGAAAAAGTATATAAAAGTAACAAGCCTGATGGTGTTTGCATCGTCATCTTGGGAATAGGAATCTCTCTCCTGCAAAACGCGGGGGAGGGATTTTTGGTTTCGCCAAAAATAACAGTGAAATAAGTGAGCAAATCGGAAGTCTGGAAAATACCATAGCGGCAACGGCTCCAAGCAACACTTCAGGCTACTGGACTGATAGTGGAAGATATTCAACAAATTGGTCAGGCTCTGGAACAGAAGCTGACCCATATCTGATATCCACCGCCCAGCAACTTGCAGGCCTTTCATACATGGTGTATAGTGGGAATGGCCATTTCCTTTGGTTGTGACATTTAAATCCGCGTGCATAAGGCACAAAAAAGTGGATAATTCGCAAAAAAGTGGCGTTTGCCACTTCTTTTTTTGTAAGTTCGTTAATATGATAAAATATGGCAAAATCTTACAAAAAACAATCTTTTATAAGTGAAATAAAATTTTTCTTGGTTGACTGTTTTGTTACAAGCAAAATAAAGATATTAATAACTTTATTTATTTTATTTGTTAGTTTGGTTACTGGAATAATTCTTGCGGTTAAGTTTAATAGTGCTTCTTCCATGAAGCTTCTTGAGGACTATGGAATTGTAAGTTTTGTGGGGAGTGGAGTTACGACTTCGTTTTTTTCAAGACTGCTTTCCATTGTGTTGATTATGCTTATACTTTTTGCATGCTCTTATTCTGGCTTTTTACTTCCTTTAGCAGTGATTTTACTTGCTTTTCGTACCTATTTACTTGGCTTTAATCTTTGCTTAATGCTGCTTACTTATGGTTTATCTGGGATAATCATTTCAATTTTTATAATCCTGCCATGTCAATTACTTGCGTTACTTGGTTTATGCTTTTTCTATTTTATTCTTCATAAATGTTCCTGTGATTCTAAGAATTATGGTGGCGGAGGGTTTAAAGCGAAACTTAAGATTACATTGTTTATGCTTTTGTTGATGGTTGTTATTTGCCTGCTTGAAACCTTGCTTCTGCTTATTTTTAATGCAAATGTAATAATCGTGATATAGCTAGTAATAAGAAAATGATGGTATAAATTAAATATTTTTGAAAAAACTATTTTTTGTAAAGGAGAATAGTTTTTATGAAAAGATGTTTTGTTTTTAGTATTATGCTTTGCATTCTTGCCACCATATGTTGTGCTAGTATGCAGACTTCAGTGCCTGTTTTTGCTGATACTGATATAACCCTTAATTCAAAATCAGCTTGTCTTGTGGATTATTCGAGTGGGCAGATTTTATTTGAAAAGAATGCTACTGAGCATTTGCCAGTCGCAAGTATGGTTAAAATGATGACAATACTTTTGACGCTTGAACAGCTTGATAGTGGCAATCTTACACTTGATACTATGATTACCACAAGTGAAAATGCGTCTGGTATGGGCGGAAGTCAAGTGTTTATTGATCCATATGTTGAGTATAGAGCTGAGGATATGCTTAAAAGTGTGATTATGGCATCTGCTAATGATGCGTCAGTTGCCCTTGCTGAACATATCAGTGGAAGTGAGAAGGCTTTTGTTGGTCGGATGAATGAAAGGGCAAGCGAACTGGGCATGAAAGATACCAATTATTCCAATTGTACTGGACTTCCTGCTCCAGAACAATATTCTTGTGCAAAAGATAGTGCAATTGTTTTGAAAGCGGTTACTGGCCATGAAATTTATCATAAGTATAGCACCATTTGGATGGATGAATTGACACACCCTTCTGGGCGCAAGACAGAACTTGTAAACACAAACCGTCTTGTTCGTTATTATGAAGGTTGTGATGGTGGTAAAACAGGCTCGACAAATGAAGCGGGATGTTGTTTATCTGCTTCAGCAAAACGTAATAACATGAGGCTAATATCTGTCATAGTTGGAGCACCGAACAGCAAGACTAGATTTAATGAATGTTCTTCACTTTTTAATTATGGATTTGCAAACTTTGAAAATAGAGATATAATAAGCTCAAGTAATATTCTTAAAACTCTTCCTGTAAGTAAGGGGAAACAAGAAAACGTGGATATCTATGCGAAGGAAAGTTTTAATGCTGTGCTTAAAAAGGGGACAGAGGCAAACTTTGAAACCACCTTTGAACTTCCTGAAAAAATCAAAGCACCTGCAAAGGCAGAAGATGTTGTTGGACGAGTGATTATTTCAAAAGACGGAAGCGTGGTTAAAGAGATCGAACTTACCATAAAGGACGACCTTGATAAACTTTCTTTTAAAGATTGTTTTGACAAAATTGTAAAAGAGTGGTAATAACAACTGATTGATAATTTAAAATCGCATCTAGGGCGCTAGAATGCGATTTTTTAATCCTTATAAAATTGCTTGCATTTTATCTGCCGATTTGCTACACTATTAAGGCAATTAAGGAGTAAATCTAGGCAGATGAATGCGGATGAAAAAATTGTCGCAACAGAACAACTAAGTTTTATTGATGACAAGTATCGTTTTAAACTGGAAAATTTCGAGGGGCCTCTCGATCTTCTTTTGCACCTTATTAAAGACGCTAAATTGGATATTATGACGGTTAAACTTGCAGATATAACCGAACAATATCTTGAATACATGCAAGATCTTGAAAGCATTGATATGGACAGGGCAAGTGAATTTATCACTGTTGCTGCGACCTTGCTGGAAATTAAATCAAAACATCTTCTTCCTGTTGAAGTTGTTGAAGAAACTGAGGAAGAGGACAGTGAAGCACTTCTTCTTCGTAGACTTAAAGAATATGAACTTTTCAAGGAAACAGGCAAGCGTTTACGAGAGATTGAAGATATAAATAAATTATATCGTGCACCGGGTAAAGAGACGGAGAAGGTTAAAGTTGTTATCAAGGACATGGTATTAGATAAATTGCTTGATGCTTTTGCAAATTTACTTTCACGTCAGGCTGCACGTGGCAAAGAAAAGGAAGAGCCAAAGAAGATTGCCAAAGATAGATTCACTGTGGCTGAGAAAATGGTTTCAGTACGCGAGTACGCAAAATCCCATAAACGTTTTCCTTTTGAAGAGCTTTTTGCAGAGGATATGACCAAGAGTGAAATGATAAATGTTTTCCTTGCACTTTTGGAGTTATTAAAGCTCCAAACTATTCGTGCGGAACAAACTGGTATTTTTGGTCAAATTAATATAATTTCAGAGGTGGCTTAATATGTCAAGTATAGATACAGTTATGAATTTAAAAGACGTCATTCTTTCCGTACTTTTTGTTGCAGGAGATGGTATAGAGAAATCCTTTATCGCGGAGAAACTTCAAGTTAGTGAAAAGGAAGTTGAAAAGGCGGTTGAGGAACTTAAAAAAGAACTTTCTGCAGATAGAGGGATACATATTATTACATATAAAAACAAGGTTCAACTTGCTTCAAATCCTGATTATGCAGGTTACATTTCGGATGTACTCAATCCAATAAGAGAAAAATCACTCACTCGTGCTGCACTTGAGACCCTTGCCATTATTGCTTATAAACAGCCTATCACAAAGCTTGAGATTGAGGATATCAGACGGGTAAATTCTGATTATGCTGTGCAGGTCCTTGTTGACCAAGATATGATTGAGGTGGTTGGAAGAAAAGATGCAGTTGGTAAGCCATTAATGTTTGGGACCACCGATAATTTCCTTAAAAGATTTAATATTGAAAATCTTTCTGACCTGCCTGACTATGAAGAACTCATGGAGAGGATAAAGGTAATTCATGATGAAGAAAATGAAGAGGAATCTGACACACTTTTCAGAAATGTTGATAATCTTGAGTTTGATGAGGAACTTCCAGATTTCTTGAAGGGGGAAAGTGTTGAAATGCTGGAGAGCCAAAAATTAGCAGAATAAAATGCACGTCTTGTGCATTTTTTATTTCGTCATTGATAAAAGGACAACCGCATATATTACAATATGCAGAAAGAAAGAGAGGATTCGCCATCCATAACGCAGGAGATGTCAACCCAAAAGTCTTTGGGAGAAAATTATCAGCCTGCACATATAAAACCACATTTTAAAAGAGGGTATTTGATAAAAATCATCTTTTCTTTTTTGATTGTTGGTTGTGTGGTGTTAGGGGTGCTTGCATTATGCGGATACTGAAAAAATTTCCTATTCATCCCTCTTTTTTACTTCTGTTTTTATGGTTTGTCATTACAAGAAATTTAGGCGGATTCTTTATTTTTCTTGGAGTTGTGCTTACTCATGAGTTTGGGCACTACTTTGTGGCAAAAAGGCTTGGATATAAACTAGACGCTTTTTTTATTGCTCCGTATGGTGTCAGCCTTAATTATAAGGAAAAAACTTTTGAAAGCAGTGATGAAGTTAAGATTGCACTGGCTGGGCCAATGGTGAATTTGTTTCTTGCACTTACGGCGGTGAGTTTATGGTGGATCTTTCCTGAAATATATTCCTATACCGAAATATTTGTTCAGCAGTCCGTCTTTCTGGCTTTATTCAATCTTATTCCAGCATACCCGCTTGATGGTGGAAGACTTGTTCTTGGCTTTATGACAGGGAGATGCCCCCGTAAAAAAGTAATAAAAATACTTTTAATAAGTAATTTAATTTTTTCTCTTTTGTTTTTTATTTTATTTGTAGTTTCGTGTGTTGTTAATTTTAATCCTACATTTGCTCTTGCAAGTTGTTTTATGTTGGGCGGTATATTGCAAACAAGGTTTGAGTCTAAGTATGAAAAAATGAGCATCTTTAAAAAGAAAATAAAGAGTTTTTCAAAGCCTTATATGCTTGTGGTAAACACCTCGGCAACACTTGGGGAATTATTAAAACACGTTGAACCCAATAAGTATACGGTGTTTTATGTTGTTTGCGAGCAATCAACCAAAATCATTGATGAAAAAACACTGCTGAGGTGGTCTTTGGTTTATCCATATAATATAGCCTTAAATGAGATTTTAAAGATTTACTAAAAATAATCAAAATCATTTGGTAAATTGAATTTAATGATATATACTAAAATTATGAAAAAGTATATAAAAGTAATAAGCCTGATGGCGTTTTGTTTCGCCATCTTAGGATTGGGAATCTCTCTCCTGCAAAACGCGGGGGGGGGATTTTTGGTTTCACCAAAAACAACAGTGAAATAAGTGAGGAAATAGGGAGTCTGGATAATACCGTTGCTGCAACGGCTCCAAGCAACACCTCAGGCTACTGGATAGATAGCGGAAGATATTCAACAAACTGGTCAGGCTCTGGAACAGAAGCTGACCCATATCTGATATCCACCGCTCAACAACTTGCAGGCCTTTCATACATGGTGTATAGTGGGACAGGACCAGTGACAGATTCAAAATTTTATTATAAAGATAAATATTTTAAACAGACAGCAAATATTGATTTATCAGCATATTACTGGCAACCTATTGGGACTGTTTATGACCGTTCGGGGACGCGCACCAACAGGTATTTTTCAGGCAATTATGACGGTGCAGGGCATATAGTATCAGGGGCATTTACGCCAGCGGGGACAGATAATGCAAATGATGCTCAAGGACTCTTTGGATATACTTCGGGTGCAACAATAAAGAATGTAGGAGTAAAAAATTCATATATTCGAGGAGGTACAAAGGTTGGTGGAGTTGTAGGAGGAGCAAATATGAGCTCTGCAATTAGTAATTGTTATAACGCAGGTGTTGTAAGTGGTGTCGGTATATCTTTGGGTGGTGTGGTTGGAAGTTTGTCAAATTCGTCAACAATAAATTATTGTTATAATACTGGTAATATAGAAGGGAATACTGCAGTTTTAGTAGGTGGCGTTGTAGGTTATCTTACAGTAAGTAGTACAGCCACAAATTGTTATAATAAAGGCGAAGTAAAAGAAGGCGAATCGCAAGTAGGTGGAGTATTAGGTGCTGTCGATAATACATCCAAAGTTACAAATTGTTATAATGCAGGGATTGTTAATGGAGGAGATGAAGATACAGGAGGAGTCGCAGGATATGTTTCAAGCTCAACCCTAACGAATTGTTATAATACAGCAAGTATAAATGGTAAAAAACATGTAGGAGGAGTAGTAGGAAATCCTAAAACTTCAACAACGATTGCCAATTGTTACAATACAGGAAATGTGACAGGTACGAATTATTGGGCCGGCGTTGTTGGATATACTGGAACAGCTAATCTATTAAATTGCTATTTTGGAGGTGGATGTACATTGTCAAGTGGCGAACCTTCCTATAATAATGATAGAACTACCAAAATAGCATCATTAAACTCATTAACTTACGCAAAAAGCAAGTCATGGTATACCAACACGTCGAATTGGAACTCAAGTTATCCATGGGATTTTACAAATGTTTGGAAAATAGATTCAGGCAAGAATGATGGCTATCCAATATTTATACCAAAGACAGCAGTCGTGACAGCGAACGCAGGAGCTGGGATAACAAGCGTGTCAGGAAGTGGAGAATATAATATTGGCTCAACGGCGACAGTAACAGCGACAGCAAAGACAGGGTACACCTTCCAGAAATGGACAACATCGAACAGTGCAACAGCCGCTGCAGTGTCGACCTCAGCAACATATAGTTTTACAGTATCATCCGCAACAACCCTTTACGCATGGGCAACACTTAATATCTACTGGACAGATATAAACGCGTTAAACCCAAATGGAGATCAGGATTATCAAACAGCATATTTTGACATAACAGTCAATGATACAGCAGGGACCCATACAGGAACATATACAAATTGCTATAACGAACCAAGTGGCTCAGCCGGCAATGGAAATCAAATGAAATTGGGATACGGTTCTACAATAACGATATCCAATATCCGTTCATACACAA
>CAOJZM010000011.1 GCA_948466185.1 uncultured Christensenella sp. | reverse complement strand
ATCGCCCTACCATAGAAATAAGAGTCCTCTAAAGATGAAGTGTCAATATTAAAGCCACTAGAGTTTTTTATCATTTTGAATAAACTATCTCTGGAGGCTCTTTGTGCTCCGTCTGCATTGACGTTTATTTTTATGCCATAATAACTTGTGAAATCTTGTTTTACTTTTCCAGTAGAATCTTCTGGAGCCCTTATATCTGTAAGCACGTTGTCTTTAACAACGTAATAATCAAACCAATCACCAAACTCTACGATATCGTATTGACTAGTCCCTGCCGGCATCGATTTAACCGCATTGTAAAGGCTATATACAATAAAGTTGATATCGTAGTAAGGATATACTTCTGCAGTTCCCCAGTTCCACCAGAGGAATTGCTGGTTAAGCATTCCGACTCCAAATGAAAATAGCGGAACTTCTTTATTGTTTTTTAATTCTATATTTGTCCTGGTGTTTCTAAAACCAAGCCCAAATGGTGTATAGTTTCCTTCTGCATCTTTTACTTGTATCAAAAGTTTAGTCCCATCACTTATCGGATTTGGAGATGGCATAGAACTCGTTACAAAATCATCACTGGAAGAATAAGCAAAAATTTGAGTGGATGCATTTACGGAAGCCCTTTGAAAATATGCTAATGTTGTATATGTTGAAAACGCATCTGGCTGATTACTTGATAATGTATACTCTCCATTCTTGTTATCTGGTTCAACGATGTGTGAAAAGAACTCATCGGCCGCTTTTACGTTTGGAAAGTCATCATATCGTTTTATATTTGCATAATTCCCCACCTGCCATTTAATACCGGATTCTTTATTGCCTGCTATATATTGCAAGCCCTGCGAATATGTGTTATCTGCAGAAGAATCAGTTAGATAATTTACTTTGAGTTCAAACATTTCATAGCCATTTTTATTTGCATTGGAATAATAATTAACTTCAAAGATGTTTGTCTTCGTGCCATCTGATTTTTGCAAATCCTGTGCGTAAATGGTTGTATCGGTGATCTTGTCTGGTGCTAAATTTCTAACGCCTAACCACCAACCATCAACACCAACACATATTGCCGTTAAGATTGAGAAAAGTACTATGCAAACTTTTGTTCCTTTTTTCATATTTTTCTCCTTATAAGAAGAGTCCAACAACAGCGCTTATTAAAGCAATCAGAATTACTATCTTTAATACCCATTTAAGAATCGTTACCATAGTTAGGCTCTCCTTTCGACTTTTAGATTTTTATAGCATGATAGCCTGGCTCTTTTGCCAGGCTTAAATCTGCTATATTAAAGCGCACCATAAATATGGCGCCACTGATTTTATCATTGCAGCTGTTCCGCTGGTGTCAGTTCCTGGTGTTGCATCTTTCACAATACCAAACCAGGATTGCCATTCGGCCACAAGTGATAAGCCATGCACTGATGCCATAATCAAACTTGTGATAATAAAGGCAAATGCGACAACAAGAATAAAGCCTATAATCGACCAGAATATCGTTCTGCCTTTTGAATGATATCTTGACATATTCCCCTCCTTGTATTAGATTCAACTCCGTTTACTTTCGACTTTTCTGAAAAATGGTTATAGGCCACAAGACTTCCACTTGTGAATGTTCCTACCAGGGCTTATCGGAACCGGCTTAATAAGGAGGTTAGGTGGAGTTACACCTGCCCTTTGCCTGCGTCTTTAACGACTTCCGCCACCTATGTTTTTACTAGCAACGTGCTTTTCCCATGCAGTTAATGGGTTCATATCAAAAGCATGATACTTTGGCATTATGATTGGTTTATCCATATTAGTCCTCAATCTTTTCTGCATAAAGCATATTCGTCAAATGATGATATATGGCTCGGATTTTTACCTTTATCCTTGCACCAATTTACAAACTTTTTAATGCTTTCTATTCCCATTTTGATTTCCTCTCTTTTTTCTTTTTCTTAATCTTTTCTCCAGTTCTGCGTACTCCACATCACCAAAGAACCCTAACTGAATCGCTTTCATGATTATCACCAACGCTTAATTGCTTTTTATTTTCTATCGCTAAACTTTCACACTGAATATTGCTTATTTGCAAAAATTCTTGCTCTCTTTGAAATTCCAGCTTGTTTCTGATCGTCTTTCTTAAATTGCTTAAAATAACAGAACTAAAGGCTTCATCTCTCGACCAACGTGCTAGCATATGTGGGCCTTGAACTATTTCTTTTTCAAATGGAGATAACTTCTCAAAATTCTCCCTGCAGTTATCCCAGGATACTGCACTTTGAATGTGTGCTATCGTTGTTTCTTCGTCTATGTAAGTACCATCTAGCATTTGGTTATACTTCTTGCATAGCATGCCAATCTTTGTGATATTACAGAAATCATTGGCCGTGGCATACTCTTGCATTGCTGTTAAAATCAATTTTAGACTAAAATTTTTAAGTGTACCGTACCAGACTGTATCGAATATTTTTTCTTCCAAATTATCTTTTGGGAACCTAAAACTAGGCCAAATGCAAGAGGCAAAACCATAAACAAGCGGTAATTCTTCTTTCTTCATTCTTTACCTCCTAGTCTTTTCATTGCTTTTTGAAGTGGGCTTTCTTCCACTTCCTTTTGTTTATCCTCAAATTTTCTATAAGCACCGGCAACAATTTTTTTGTAATTTTCTAAACACCATTTGAGAGAGATGTTGTCTTTATCAAGTAATGTGCTATTTTCAATTTCATGGAATAACAATTTGTAATCTATATCTTCAAAAGTAGACAACTGACAGTCTATTGCTTTATTTGGATATGCATTCATCAACTTTGCTAAAAATAGAATCTGCTCTAACGTTAAGATAAACTGTGTGTCGTTATTTTTTACGTTCTCAAGATAATCGCTTATCTTTAATGCACTTACAAGTGCATCAAAGTTTGTTTCGCCAAGCACGATTGCGTTTTTCATACTTTCGCACAAATCATCAGACATCTTTGCAAGATCTTCTTCTGTTGGTATTGGCTCATAGAGTTCCTGCTCGTTTCGAAGGTTCAAATAAATCATCCTGCACTTCTGCCACTTGCCATTTGCTCCTGACTCATACTTCTTTTTGCCGGCATACTTCTTCTCGATTAAATGATTTAGATGATATTGTACTGTACGTTCCGCCCAGCCCAACTTGTCCGCTAATTCTTTATCAGACAACTTGCAATAATTACCCTCACACTTGTTCCTGAAAATGCAGAACCAAAGATCTTTTTCCTCAGATTTCAGAAGCTTCGAGGTGTATATTTCCTCAGGAAAATATGAAAACTTAATCATACTTCCTCCTTGAAATATGGCTGTATTGATGCCTTGTAACCATTGCAAAACATAGAGTTCATTAAATCAACAGCTTGTTCGAGTTTGAAAATCTCTATGCTAAGTCCCTGTTCCTGAATTTGCTTTAATGTTTTGTATTCAAAAGTTTTTGGTGAATAATTTACAGATGTAACATAAGCAATCTCTGTTCTATCCTCCTTTGGATAATACAATTCAATTTTGATGCAGTATGTAAAATTTTTCCAAAATTCCATAAGTTACCTCCCTAGCTGCACTGGTTGAATAATAACGCAGTAATCATTTTTCAAATAGTTATTAGCTGTGCCTATAGCTTCTGACCTTGTAAAAAATCCTTGCACGTTTCTATAGTTAGATTCTGTTGGATGTTTTACTTTCAATGTAAAAATTATTTTCATCTCTCCTCCTAAAAATTTTTATTGCTTGTTGTCCTGGATAACAGTAAAACAATTCTGATGCATACTCTTCTAGCTGCAGATATAACTTGATAGCAAGCATTCTGTCCTGGATCCAAATTGAATTCACTTCCTTCTTGCTTCTGCAAGTTACACAAAAAATGCCGGCAGAAGTAAAAAATGAACTTGTCATTTTTCTACCTCTTCCAGCAATTCTTTGATTTTTGCTTGAAGCTTTTCTATTAGTTGGTCTTGTTCCTCTAAATAATCTAAAATTGAATCACTAGGGAATAGTCTCTCGATACCACATTCTCCTACTGCTTTTCTTACAATTTGATTTGTTCCTTCTAAAATTTTGTAATTACTCATCTTCTTACCTCCAGGCTATTTCAGCCGACACCTTCAAGGGTGTTTCGTCTTAATTCTCAAAGACTCATCAGGGCTGTTTTAATTCAATTGCTTGTTTCCTTCCTTTGTGGTATAATTGTTCGAAAAAGTCGAATAAACGGGGTTGAATCTAAAACAAAGGAGGGATAAATAATGCAAGAAATTAAGAGTAAAAATTTCCCTGAAACGCTCGATGAATATATTGCCTGCTTGGACGAAGAAATTAAACTAGTCGACAGTCTAATTTCAAAATGTCCTAATTCTGCCAAGCATATTGCCCCAACACTTAAATTTCTTATTAAACAACACACGAAAGCATGCAAACTAAAATTAAAAATCTAGCAATACTCGAAGCACTCATTTTGAGTGCTTTTTTCATCCAATAAGCATAACTGATACCTGGTTAACAAAGCAGTTTTCCATAGGCTACTGAGGTTAGAAAGTTGTTTAATTATTTGTTTATATAATTTCTTGGGAACTTTTGCTTTTTGTATTTCAAGTTGCTCCAAGTCAACTTTCAATGAATCTATAACCTCAGGAAATAAAGTTTCCATTACCTCTATAGATGTTTTATATCTATCAATCGTGCATTTTCTCATCTTTACCCCCTTCATTTTTATAGTTTCTGACTATAATTTACAGTTTTAGGCTATATTTGTCAAGCGATTTTATAGTTTTTTTTCAAAAAAAATAATTTTAGGCTATAAATTTGCCTTAAGTTATAGTTTTTACTAATTTTTTATATAGGAGGAGAAATGAAAACAAAAATAAATGAGTTGTTAAAAGAAAGCGGACAAACACAGCAACAAATGGCAGATTACCTAGGTATTTCACAAGCTTCATTCTACGCATATACCATTGGTAAAGCAGAACCAAGTTTAGAAAAACTAATTAAACTTGCCGACTACTTTGGCTGTTCTGTCGACTATCTCATCGGCCACCAAACATCAAACATGTTGCAAATTGACGATTTTAGCGAAAACAAAAAAGCAGTTCTGCATGAATTAAGTTTGATGACTGACGATCAAGTATTGTTACTAATAGGCTACATTGAGAGAATTAAAGAACAGACCATCGAAAATGCAGTAAACAAAATTAAATATTCAAAATAAAGGGAGAAATCAAAAATGGAATTAAAGGATATAAAAAACACTTGACGATCTAATTCTATTCGTCAATGAAAGCATAACAGCAGGAACAAAGGCCAAACAAATAGGACTTATTCTCGCTGGATACATCCAGGCAGATGAAGATATATACGCAAATCGAAGATCAAACATTCAAGTTATAACAAAAGTACGCAATGCCAAGCCGTCTTCACAACTTCAAACAAAAGGAGGTGAAGATATGATAAATGTTTTAGAAAAAGCAAAAATAGATTTTATTAAAAAGCACATTCGATTGCGAAAGGACGGATACTATGAATATCGTATACGTGAGAATGGTAAGGATATTTCAAAATCAGACAAAGACTTTAATACCCTAGTCAATATCGTTTTAGGGAAGGTAAAGAAGAAAAAAAGAAAACCATTAAACAAATACCCTACCCTTGTAGAAGAGTGTTGGCAATATTATAATTTATACAGGGCAAAATCTGCAAAAAGTCAAAGCACCAGAGACGAATATAAAAACATAATCGATTATCACATAAAAAATTATTTTGGGAACAGGACGATAGAAAAAGTTTCTGGCACAGAACTGCAGGAGTTCATAAACCAAATCGAAGGTGAACGTATCCGCGAAAAAGTAGCAAAATTTATAACAAATGTGTTTACTAAGGCTGTCGCATTAAGGCATATAAAACATAACCCTGCCTTAGCAATAGAAATTACAAAAACAGAACACAAGACAAAAAAGAGAGGACTATATTACGAGGAACAAGTCGCCCTGCTCGATGCACTTAAAAATTATGATAGCGATTTCCAACGCTTTGTAATGTTTAGTTTGATTATAGGCAGTCGGCGTGAGGAAACGTGCGAGTTTAGATTAGAGGATATTAACGAAAAAAAGCAGTTGCTTTTTATACGTGGTACAAAAACATATAATGCACCACGTTGGGTTAAGGTTTCAAAATCTATGATAGAGTACTTAAAATCTGCTGACAAAGCGGAAGATGAAAAATATTTTGAGATACTGCCAAACTCCTACTACCACAAATTGCAAAGGCTTTACACAAAATTAAAGATTTCAAACGTAGATACACATAGTTTACGCCGTACTTGTTCCACAAACCTCTATTATTTGGGCGTTCCTGATAAACAACGTCAGCAAATATTAGGTCACGCTAGCATAGTTACTACAAATGATATATACACATTTTTGGAGCATGATATTACGAAAGAAAAAATTGAAAAACTCTACAAGTCCCTATATTACTGGGATTACGGTCAATTTTCTCCCAATATTTCTCCCAATTTATAATAATAGGGCAAAAATAAAAACTAGATATTGTATTCCAATACCTAGTTCCTATACCACTGGTGGAGAATATCGGGCTCGAACCGATGACCTCCTGCTTGCAAGGCAGGCGCTCTAGCCAAACTGAGCTAATCCCCCATAAACATTTAAGCGTGGTTAGATTATCATAATTACACCTTTTTGTCAACAGTTTTTAGAGGATTTTCATAAAAATTTAAAATATTGTTTTTATAAAGCAACAAAAAAGAGAGGTAAATCCTCCCTTTTGTTTTGTTACTCTTGTTCATCATCTAAGAAAGCAGGAACTTGGAATGCATATGTTACATTTTCTTGAGTTTGTGTTCTGTTTCTGTCCATGAATTTATTCATTGCCACTTCACGTGCAGTTGCCTCGCTTATTTCACCATTGATTTCCAATGTGAATGAGTCAACTCTATCATATCCAACAAGTGCAAATACGGTAATCTTGGTTTTGTTTGCCTTCTTATTATAAACCCTTTCAATGCTAAAGCGAACATTGTCAAGTGTAACATTTTCTTCTTTGCCTTCTGCATTTATGGCTGAAAATTTGAGTGCAGTACCTTTTACAGTTTCAAAAGCTTCCTTATCCATAAGATTCTCAGTTTGAACGTAAACCTTGCTTGCTGGTTTTTGATTCTTGATCATGTCTGCAACTTCCGCATTGAATTTGTCAGCATTGTCTTCTCCTCTGATGTATTTTGATTCAGACACATCAATTGAAAGCTCATAAACAACTTCTTCACGCTTACCGTTTAATCCACCAAAGAATAAAGTAAGTTGATTTTCTGCCAATTTTGAATTAAGGAATGATTCAACAGTCCCTGTTTTTGCACCCTTGATATAAGTAGCAAGATTTGCAATATCAGTTTCATTAAATGTAACCTCATTAAGTTGGATTGCCTCTTCGGCGAATTCCATAACTTTTGCAAGTGCGATACTTGCCGCGTTAGTTGAAACAGTTTCCGCATTTTCTGAAATTGATATACCATCGACAACAGATAGATTTGTTTGTGTTTCTTCACCAGTTTCTTCAAGTGTCATAGGAACAGCAGAGTTATCTTGAAGCAAAGCTTGAAGCGCAGCTTTTTGAGTTTTTAATTCTTCATCCATCTTGTCATCACTAATTTTATCAAATAAGTTAAGTGCTGATTCAATTGTCGATTTAACAGATTTTAATTCAGATTTAGCATCTGATGCTTGTTTAACCGCTGGAGTAGTTGTTTCCGCATCGTAACCAGCATAAGCGGCAATTTTGTCATCATAACCAACCGCAGCCTTATATGCATCAAGAGCCTCTTCAAGAGTGGTCGCTTTGTCAGCCATATCGTATGCATTGTTTGCAGCATCTCTGGCTTTTTGAGCAGCTTCAATTGCTGATGTAGCGGCTGTTGTTGCAGCTGATGCCTCATTTGAAGCTGAGTTAATAAATTCTTTAAGATCTTGATCTTTATCAGCAATAGTATTGCTTTGATCAGAAATAATGCCGTCTTTTGCATTATTTGAAACTTGGCCCATACTTGCCCATACCACAACACCAATAACAACAGCCGCTACCGCTGCTACCGCACACTTTAAAATGTTTTTCGCTTTTTTAGACATTCCAGTGCTGCCATCTTTGCCACTTTCTGGATTCAAAACAGCACCACCAGCCTTTAATGATGGACTGGCTGAATTAACCTTAGCTGAAAAACTTGCTTTTTTATTCCCTATTTTTGCGTCTACTGCCATAGTACACCTCCATATTGTTATCAATATTATACGCTAAAATATATCTTTTGTCAATACCCATTTATTTCATTTTGTTAATTTTCAGGCTTTTCATCCAGATATGTGGCTGCAAGATCGGCTAAATGAAATAAAAAGCATATCGGATATTTGTAAAAAGCCGTTGCAGCTGTAAAGGAACCTCCTTTAACACGAGGATCATACTCCCCCATATGCCAGTTGATTGCCATTGCTTCCACTCTGTCAAGCTTAATAAATCCAGAAAGAATGTAAACCGACTTTTCTCCATGGCCATAAGGTAATGGATCGTCATATTTAAAATATGGTTTTTGTACCCATTGATTGTCAACTTTAACATTCTTCACATCTTCAGTATATGTATTCACCTTGCAAATATCATGAAATAATGAAATAATAACCGCACTTTCTGCTGATATTCTATCTGTCCAATTCTTCCCATATTCCATTTCAAGAAGTTTGATAAAGCGCTTGTAAACAAAAAGTGAATGTTCACATAGCCCACCACGGTGAGCGCCATGCCGTCTGCCACTTGCGGGTGCAACAAAGAAATCAGTTCGCTCCAGCCATTCTATCAGTTTGTCCGAGCCATCTCTTTCCACATTATCATAAAATATTTCCAAAAACTCGTCTTTTGCTTCCATAGTAACTCCTTTATATAATATATATATTATTATAATAAAGTTTCATTATAAAATCAAACACAATAAAGAAATAAAGACAAAAAAGCACAAAAATGATAATAAAATGGCAATAAATCATTGACTTGACGATAAAGGTTGTGATAAAATGAGATAGTCGATTTGGGGAGATACTCAAGAGGTCGAAGAGGCGGCCCTGCTAAGGCTGTAGGTCGGGAAACCGGCGCAAGGGTTCAAATCCCTTTCTTCCCGCCAATAAAGAACTATACGCACCCTTATAAAACAGGTTGCGTATTTTTTATGTGGGAATGCTTTGGAATTTATTTTAAATATGATAAAATGAAGAAGTAAGGAGATAGAAAATTATGCCTACTGAATTAAGGAAAGTGATTACGCTTTGTGGAAGTGCAAAGTTTAAAGAAGATTTTATTCGAGAATTGAAAAAGCTCACCCTTCTTGGTAACATTGTCTTAATGCCAGTATTTGACTTTACAAATGATGAAATAGATACTTCTAAGGCTAAGATCTTAAAGGATTTGCATTTTAAAAGAATAGAAATAGCTGATGAAATTCTTGTTATCAATAAAAATGGTTACACTGGAGCAAGCACAAAAGCAGAAATTGAATATGCAACGAAACTTGGCAAAAAGATAAATTATATTGAAAAGTAAGGGTGCGTATAAAAACTCTAGTACTCCGCCAAAGATTCTTTTAACGTGCCAAAGATTGTTTGGTGCGTTTTTTGTTAGTATATAATTGTATTGTCTTTTAAACTTCAATCATGCTATAATTGTTTATGCTATTTAAGAGGTTGTAAACATGGCAAAATATAATATCATCAGTTTAATAAATCATCCCGGGCTAAAGGAAAAAATGGCAAGATGGTTCCATGAAAAATGGAATATCCCCTATTCTGCATATCTAGAAAGCATGGATGAGTGTTTAAAAAAGAAGGGGCCTGTGCCCCAATGGTATGTCGCAATGGATGGAAACAATATTGTTGGTGGACTTGGGGTTATAGAAAATGATTTTCACAATAGGAAAGATTTTAAGCCAAATGTGTGTGCTGTTTACGTGGAAGAAGAATATAGGAGACAAGGCATAGCGGGAACGCTGCTAAATTATGTTTGCGATGATATGAAAAGATTAGGGATAAATGAACTATATCTTCTAACTGACCACACCTCTTTTTATGAACGCTATGGCTGGAATTTCTTTTGTATGGCACAAGGCGACAATGAAGAGGTGCCTTCGAGAGTGTATATCCGCAAATTATAACTGTCAATTAAGATTTGTGCACAAAAAGAAGATTAATTTTTTATATAAGAACTTATTTCAATTATGACTTTTCCAACCTGATTGTTCATAACAACCCTATATCCTTCCACTATTGCAGTTTCATCACTAAAGTAAACTTCTTGAATAAAATCTATATCAGAAATATATTCTTCCATAATAGTTAAATATGCAAAATCGCCGTCATAAACCACAGATACATACTCATCTACACTTCCGCTTGCCTCTGGAATAATACCGTTGTCTAAGATAAAATCCTTTAACAGTTCAACTGCTTTTTCAAGAGCCGCCTCTTCTTCCTCAACGGAGTCGTCTTCTGTCGGTCCATTTATAGAAGGATCCTGACTTTCCTCTCCCGGACTTTCTATAACTGGAGGGTTTGGCGGATTCAAGTCCGAATTTGCTCCGACACCATCGGTGCCACAAGCAATCCCAACTAAACCAAAACAAAACATAAAACATGCAATAAAGCATATCCCTAATAATTTCTTTTTCATCATTTGTATATCTACCTTTTATATTAATTAATATAACTTGTTTAAAATTTTAACACAAATAAAATATAATATATTTCGACAATATCGGCAAGGGTTTTTCTTGTTTTAATCATAGAAAAGTTTAATCTGCCAAAAAACTTCTAGTTATAATTCAAACCAAACTGTTTAGACTTAAAAACTTTTTTCCAATGATTTTCTCTTGCTATAACGTCAATGTCAGGAGTACGCGGATCCAAAATCTCCAAAATTGAATATGTAAAGTTATCAATGATGCACTCTGCTCCTCGACTTTTTAATTCTTCAAATGCTTTGTTACCACCAGTTAAATCGTTCACATTTGCATAACGTGACCACCTTTGCCAAATCCCAGCATAGTCTCCATAGGCAGCCCCAATATACAAGCGGCCTGTTGACGTGTCAGTAATACAATATACCCCCTTCACTGCTGACAATTGTCTTTTCCATTCGGGTGCTTCATTTTTAAAAATATACTGTAATTGTTTATGTGACAATAAAACATTGTTAAATCCTGGAAAATCTTCTATTGCTCTACTAGGAAGAATTTCGTATATCTCTGGCTCCAAATCTTCCTGTACAGAAAAATAAATTTTATTATAGACATCTCTGCCTATTGGCCTTTTTAATTTTATTATTAATCTTTTCCTATATGCTTTAAATTCATCACATAGGCTAAGGTTATATCCAACAGCATTAAAAACTTCTGGGGCTTTCTTTTCAACTTTATATAAACCGCCAAAAATATAATATTGTGGCCCCAAAGGATAGTACTGAGCAAATGCCAACAGATATTTCGCATGATTCAGATTGTTGTTTGCCTGCTTGGTTTTATGGGCATTCATATTTAACCATTTTTGATGAGCCTCTGAACCTTCTTCCTCCTTCAACAAATCCCAAGCGGCGACGCTTACATTCCCCTCATTCATGTTGAATTTTACTTTTGTTTCATTAGGAAATTCAATCTTAAAAAAATCATTAAACTTTATCACTGTTTTCTCCTTTAGTTAAAATATATTAATCGATATACTTATCAAAAATGATTTTCAATACTATCGAATATCTTTTGCATCAACATTGATTAATTTCTATTATATCACATAATTTTTGATTTGCATTAAAATTAATATCACATCATATAAAAACCCACCAAAATTCATTCTGGTGGGTTATATACAGTTTTAATAAAGTTGTTTTTTGCTGCTTATAAAATCTTCTAATTGGGAATTAAATTCATTTGACTTATCCATATTTACACAGTGGCCTGCACCTTGTATTATTATTTTCTCGCAATGTTCTTTTTCCGCCCATTCATTTACAATATCAATCTCCGTTGGTATGTCGTGCTCTCCACAACCAACAAGAAGTCTGTACTGCCTCTGTTTGTTCGGAAACTTATTAATAAGATTTTGCAGCTTTGCCAAATGCATAAATGACTTCTTCTTAAAATGCAAGTTGAGTTTATAAAACTCCTCCTGTGCTTCTTGGGTGTAGGCTGAAATCTTTTTGTTCGCTTTTGCAAACCACTTTATTGAAAACATAGCTTTTAACATCATTTTCATTTGTTCCTTAGAATTGCCTTTTTGCTTTTCCAAGTCAAAATCGTTGATGTCATATCCGCCGAAACACGCAAGCGATAAAACTTTGTTTGGATATTTATTGGCAAAATCCTGTATAAAAACAGCCCCCAAGGAAACTCCTACAAAATGTGCAGCTGATATGTTATGTTTTTCAAAAATTTGATTTATCCAATATGACATTTTTTCAATAGTATCATTTTTGCTGGCTTTAGTTGAATTGCCATGTCCCAAAATGTCAACTGCCAGCAAGTTATATCTTCCTGCAAAATACTCAAACTGCCTTTCAAACATTCTGTGGTCCACAAATGCTGCGTGAATAAACACAATCCAATCTCTATTAGCCGAATCATCGATATAGTAAGCAATCGGTGTGTTTACAAGATATAATTCTTTCATTTCTCGTTCTCCTTTTCTTTTATTATTATATCACAAAATTCCAACATTTTGTATCGGTTTTAATTTTAGTATTGAATTTTAAAAACCATCCTTTAAATCTGAATAATTTTTGTTGATATGTTTCTGATAAATGCATTATCATGCTCTACAAATATTAAAGTTATTTCTGACTCTTTCAACATTTCTTCGATCTGTATTCTTGAAATCACATCAATATAATTAAGAGGCTCATCCCATACATACAAATTTGCTTCTTCACACAAACTTTTTGCAATTAATACTTTTTTCTTTTGCCCTGCACTCAAATTTTCAATATTGTCATCAAACTGATTTCTTGAAAATCCCAATTTTATAAGCATTGTTAAAAATCTTGTTTGATCGATATTGTTCTCTTTTGCAAAATCTATAAGTGTTCCACAAAGCCAATCATATTTTTGGCTGATATACGAAATCTTTAGCCTTGTATTCTTATACAATGAGCCAGTGTGTTTTATGTCTTCACCAAGTATAAGTTTTAATAAACTCGACTTCCCACTTCCATTCTGTCCACAAATGGCAACCTTTTCGCCATTTTCAACAGTCAAATTTAAATCTGCGAAAATTCTCTTCTGGTCATAAAAAATTGATAAATTTTTAATATCAATCAAAATATTTTCTTTGAGGGGCTCCACATTCAAAAATAAATCCTCCTGCTTTTCAATATTTTTGAGTAGTTTTGATTTCTCTTCAATTGCCTTGTTTTGCCTAAACTCAATCGCTTTACTTCTTTGTGCCATTTTTGCAGCTTTATGCCCTATTGCACCCTTATCAGGCCGCAATCCTGCAATTCTTGTTCCATTTTTTGTTTTTTCAACTTTATCCGACCATCTATGTGTCCGCATCACACTTTCTTCCAATCTTGAAATATCTTTCTTCAATTTTCGATTTTGAACCAACTCAAAATTATCTTGGCTTTGCTTATTATTCCACCAAGAAGTAAAATTGCCTTTTTGAATTTCAATATTATTTCTATTTATTGATATAATATGATCAACGCAAGAATCTATAAAATCTCTATCATGCGAAACCACAATAAATCCTTTCTCTTTACTCAAAAATCGCTTTACACATTCTCTTGATTGAAAATCTAAATGATTTGTCGGTTCATCAATAAGAAGAAAATTGTTTTCTTTTGTGAATAAAATTGCAAGCAACAATTTGGTTTGCTGTCCGTTTGAAAGTGTATCAAACGGTTGATAAAGACACTCTTCATCAAGTTCCAAATCACGTAATTTCTTCATAATCTGCCAAAGATCATACTCTGGGGAGATTTCTGGTAAAATATCAATCCCCATTTTTGTCTTATCTATCACATCATAAGGGAAATAATCGAAATGAATATTTCCTGATATATTTCCGCTATACTCAAACTTGCCTAAAAGCAAATTTAAAAGCGTTGTTTTGCCCCTCCCATTTCTGCCAACCAACCCAATCTTCCAATTTGTATCAAATGAAAGACTGGCATTCTCAAAAACATTTTCACTCGCCCCATCAAAACCAAATGTCAGGTTGCGTACATTTATTTGTGCCATATATACCTCCTAAAATCAAAATAAGCCACAAGGAAATTTCCCAATGACTTATTTGAATATTATTCGATTTTCAATAAGACTTATTTTGCAACTTCCTTGTTTGCACAACAAAAAAGGAAGCTATAAATTCCATTTTTTATTGTGCCTATAAAATGTTAGCAAAACAAAATCTCACTGGCGTTTCTCTCCTTTAATATTTATGAGTATAACATACATATATATAATAGTCAACAGTCCGGCAAATTTATTTCCTTCATTGCCTAAATTTTCACTGGTTTATCACAAGTCAATTCCTATTTCGAGTTCTAAACCATGCATATATATTATCATCTTTTAATTTTGAATACAGTCAATCAATAACCCACGTATCTTCCCCACATAAGTTTACTTGAACCACATCATGTTCTCGACTGGAAGCTTTGTGAATCTAGTTACTTTTAATCTTTCTTCAAACAAAATATCACGGACTTGGTCCGTAATTTTATTTACTTTGATCTATCTGTCATCACTTTTTTCGCCCATGTCCTTTTATGACATTTGGGGCATTTTAAATGTCTGGTTGTCGCAAAATGCGTTGCCACTAATATTTGTCTATATGAAGCTTTAAATCTGTTATGGCAATTTTTGCATTCATAATAGCCCGCATCTGCTTCAAATTTCAATCCAATGAAAACAGCAACGATAAAAACCAAGGTGGCTATGGCGATTATAATCCCCGATAATACCCCCTCATTTAAGGTCAATAAAGTCAGAATAATTATACCAACATAAAAAAGCGAACTTGTCATTGTGATCGTCCACATTGCCAACATCATTTTTTTATTTTGATTTTCCTCCTTGCTTACCATTTCCAACAGTTTCTCTTCAGCTTTGCTTACGTAATTTTCACCACTTATTCTCTCACCATTGACAAGTTCATTTAAACTGAATCCCAAAATCTCACAAAGATTTGGCAAAACACTGGTATCAGGAACACCCTTACCATTCTCCCATTTAGAGATGGTTTTTTCGCTTACAAAAAGTTTTTCTGCAAGCTTAGCCTGTGTTAACTTCTTTGCTTTTCGCTCATTCATAATAAATTTACCTATTTTTTTGTAATTCATGGATATATCCTCTTAGAAGAATTATATCACAGGGATGTTAATTTTAATGCTGAAAAAGTCAATAAAAACTCTACAATTGTTCCTATTTTTTATTTTCTGCTAACAATTCAACATTTTTGAAATAAAAATCACGAAACTTTGCTCGTGATTAATTTTTTTACAGCCGTGTCTAAACTATCAACAAAAAACACGTCATGTCCATGATTGCTTTCATAAATAAAATCTTTTAACGGCTTACTTGTATATCTAGCAAAGTCACCATATATCGCAATACGAAACTGATAATTTATAAATTTTTGTAATATCTCACCAGCGAGTCCACTACTCAATATAAAAAACTTGTCTGTAATCAAATTTTTAGGTATTACTATATTTTTAATTCCCGCTTCATATTTAACAGTCATCATTAAATCAATAGCTGATTGCAAGTCACTTATAACAATCTTATCCGATTTTATATGGGCAATTTTCATATTTTGATTCGTAATTATTTCAACCTGCATAAACCATAATCTCCATTAACTAATTATATCACAACTCTTTGCAATCTGTATCGGTTTTGGCTTATAATTTTGATTTTTTGATTATTTTTGATTTTCTCGGTGGGCAGTTTTGATTTTTCAACTTTTGATTTTGCGACAGCCAATTTTTTGATAAAAAATCAAAATTTTGGGCAAAAAATTAAAAAAAATCAAAACTTTTGCATTTTGAAAAAAGACTTGAAAATGCCGATTCCCAAATCACGAAAATTGTCATATCTGTATACAGTGATGTTTTTATCGAATAACACTATATATTGTGTTTTTGACAACAAAAAAGTCTTTGTAAAAAAAGACTTTTTGTTGCACATAGTTGGTGCTCCCATCAGGACTCGAGCCCGAACAAATGGTTCCGAAGTGGTCGGCTAGTCTTGCTGGACGAGAGTGTTTTCCGTCAGGTTTTACCATTTTATATCGTTTATTAAAGTGCTTAAAAACCCCTATTTATCGAAGTTACAGGTATTTCGCTTTAACAAAAATCATTATACAACATTTTATCGCGAAACAAAAGCACAAAATGGCACTTTTGCAAAAATTTTGCATTTTTCTTGCAAAAATTCGTCACAGACATCTTTTTTAAAATAAAAAATCAAAGTGGGTTTCACACTTGTGATAGAAAAGAGGAATAGAGGCAAAATCGTTCCACCACCCCTTTGAGTGTGAGGCGGCCACAAGCTAGATATTTCGGACTTTGTAGCAATCGCAATCACAATTTTGAGTCTATTCCTTATCCTGCTTGCTATGAATTTCCACTAATTATTAATCAATTCTGGAAACAAAGTATACAAATTATAACCAAGCTTATCGTCAAAATATTTTTTCAATTTTTGTGCTTCTGTCAAATGATAAACAGTGTTTGAAAATACTCCATATCTGATAATCAAATCCACCAAGCGTTTTTCCAAAACCATCACTTTTTGCTTACAAAGTAAATCACATAGATTGATAATTTTTTCATAAATAGAATATTCATGATTTTCAATATAGTTTTTTGTGAAAACATAGTTATATCGATCCGATTTAGGTATTCCGCCAGCAACACAATTTATATCGTTATTTAAATATGAATGTGTTAAACATACGCTGGCATATTTCTTATCGTATCCCAAACTTAAAATATATTCATATCCGCCATTCCCATGTGGAATAACACCAGGTCCATAGCCATTGCGTTTGCCAATATCGTAAAAATAGCCTAATGTTTTGGCGAAATCTCCATCAAGGTTAAGAGCTTCTGCAATCTTACCTGCAGTTTTTCCCACACAAATAGAATGTTCAATCCAATAGTCGTCCTTTGCCATACCTCGTGCACTATTTAGAATTTCTAATGCTTGTTTACTTGTGCATTCCATAAATCCCTCCTTATTTTTGATTTTTATATCCCATTTTTAAAAAGAAATCTTGATAAATTTTATGCCTGTTCATATCCATGACAAAGTTGACTTTGTGTTTTCCTTTTGTTTGCTTGTAGGACAAATCTTTAAGAATTTTTGGGCAACTTATTTGTTTGCAAGTAAACCAATTTTTATTTAAAAGATAGGCCACTGCACTTAAATCCCACAATACTTTACTTTCGCCAATCTCATCATTTTCATTTTCTCTATAAGCCCTTTTGCAATTCTTAAAAATTTGACAAAGATATTCTCCTATTTCTCCACATTTGCCTATGTAATGATTTAGTTCATAAATTGTTGTTGATAATGAACTTGCAACGTTTCGGCATGGAATAACCGTCAATTTTACCTTTGAGTTAAAAACATATTTGACCGCTTCAACATCTTGTCTAAAATTGAATTCATTATTCTTTTCACTTAAAAAGCTGTTTCCTCCAAGCCAAATAATTTCAAGTTTGTTCACAACATCTGGGGCATGATAAAGTGCAAGTGCCACATTTGTTATTGCTCCAATGGCAATAATTGTTGTCTTTTCATTTTTTCTTGCTATTTCAATTATTCTTTCAACAGCCAAATTGCTTTCTTTACTTTCAAAAAAATATTTCAACGCTCCCTTACACATTTTTTTCTTGTATTTGCAGGCATCAATCATATCCAAAATTTTACCTGCAGTTTCAAAAGAAACATCAAGCCCCTCTTCTATCGACTTAACTTTTGAATATCCGCTTTTTTCAAATGGTGCAATTGTTATTGCTTCCAAATTACAATTTTTCAAAGATTTGACAAGATATGTAAGTGCAAACTGGTCATCTACTTCATTACTTATATCTGTATCAAGAATAACATTTACTTTTTCCATTGTGAAATCTCCTTATATAAATCCGCCCAACTTTTTGCATAAGGCATACCATCTGTTTCTTTTTTGTTGTATTTTGTCAACATCATAATACATTCAATCCCATTCGCCCTCATCTTCTTACATTGAGAAGCTCTGTCATCCACCATAATGTCAATTTTATTTTCAATACATTCCTGAGTCTTGTCTGGAGATTTTGACAAAACAAACTTATGATAATTTATTTTTCTCTTGTCAAGCCAATCAACAGTTGTTTTTTCGGGATCTTTATAGTCAGGATAAGCTCTGTGCGAAATTAAAACAAGAGTGTGCCCGTCTTCAATCAATTTGTTCATATATTTTTTGCAATCTCTTCTTGTTCTCAAATCTTTTGCAATCATTTCCATATTATCAGCAAAAAAATCATGCATTTCCTCTTCGCTCCAATCAAACATACCTTTTGTTATATGTCTTACTTTCGGATTGATAATTCCTGCATTTCGTTTTTTCTTATCTTCAATCAAAATATTTTGTAAAATCTTTTCATCAAAAGCTGAAATAACATTGTCTATATCTAAGCCAATTACCATACAAACTCCTATTTCTAATATAGCATAAAAATTTTTTGTTTGCAATTTTTTGCAACGAATTCGTCACAAAGCCCATTTTTACTTGCTTTTTTCAGAAAAAATCGTTAAAATTGGCTATCAAAAATCGAACCCCCACACTGAAAAATTTTACGGTAAGGGGTTCGAGTGGGAGTTCGAGAGAGATAAAAAATGTAGCGATTGTCAAAATAAGAAAGTCTGACGACTTTCTTGGCGTTCGCCAAATAAATTTGGCTCGGCAACTGCACATCGCCCCTAAAATAACAGCAAAAAAGCCCGAAATTACGGACTTTTTCGTGTTTTTGGGCTGCGTCGTGCTCACCATTGCAAGCAAGTTCGCACTCCTTACAATAAAGGGATTTAGTGGTGCCCCCGTCAAGACTCGAACTCGAATAAGCAGTTCCGAAGACTGCTGTGTTATCCATTACACTACGAGGGCAGATTTGTTTCATTTTTAGTATATCTTTTTTATAATATTTTGTAAAGGATTTTGACTCAAATATTTTATCTATAATTATTTTAAAATATAAGTTCAATGGGATTTTTACTTGCTTTTGTTTGATTTTTTTATATAAAAGTGATATTTTAATATATATAGGAGAAAATATGAGCAAATTCAAGAAAACTATTATTTATATGATTCTATTCACAATTCTTGGCTATGGAGCCGGAATTGCAATTGCTTACGCCGCAAAAGGAGCTTTTTCAACTGATTTATTGTTTGACACTATTGCACTGAGTTGTGCGGCTATAGGTATATGTGGAGGTTTCGCACTGGGTCTTGCTTCAAAATCTAAGAAGAAAGAGACAAAGAAAAATGAGGGTGAAACTGCTTCTGGAGAAAAATTTGAAATAGCACACGATTCTAAATTTATCACCGCTGATAGACTTAAAACTGATCCTGAACTTCTTTTCACCACATGGGACAAGTTGCCAAATATGGAGAAAACCGGTTTCGTATTTAGAAACGTAATGGTTAATGGCAAATATGAAATCAATATGAAATACGAAACGCACACTCTTGTCATTGGTACAACAGGGACTGGTAAAACTCAGATTCTTGCCAACCCAACCATACGAATCCTTGCACACTCTGCCGAAAAGCCTTCGATAGTTATGACTGACCCTAAGGGAGAACTTTATGCGGACAATGCAAACATATTAAGAAAAGAAGGATACAAAATTGTCATTCTCAACCTAGATGACCCATACTCCTCTTCAAAATGGAATCCAATGGAAATGGCGTACAAACAATATCAACGTGCCGGGAACCTTGCTCAAGAAGTCAAAAAGTTTTCGGGCTGCAAGCCTAGTGACATGGGATATAAAACTTTTTCCTCTGAGGACCTTGGCGGAGTTGAATACGGGGATACATGGTTTGGCTTTGAAGGAAAAGCTTTCCCTACCAATGAAATACTTAAGAAAGAACTTGAATCAAGGCAAAAACAACTTGAAAGTGAAGCAAATTCAAAATTAAGAAATATTGCGATCTCACTAATCCCAGTTCTTCCAGACACCAAAGAGCCTTCTTGGCCACAAGGTTGTCAGGACCTTATCACCGGTATCATGCAGGGCATGCTTGAAGATTCCCGCGACCCACGACTTAATATGACTCTTGACAAGTTTAATTTCTATAACCTTTACAAGATTGCTATGGAGCGCGACCAAGGAGACAGCATTCTTCAAACAATTTCAAGATACTCAGAAGGTCGCGACCCTGTCAAGTCAAATGTAAAAAACCTTATGGCGACTATTTGCTACACAAGCCCAACAACCCAAAGATCCTTCCTTGGTACGCTTGGTTCCAGCCTTGGCAAAACCCTTGGTGATGACAGTATCCTTTATATGACCAGCGGAACAGATATTGACTTTACAAAGATTCCAGAAGAACCAACCGCATTTTTCATTAGAATTCCAGACCATAAAACTGAACGCCATCCTCTCGGAACCCTTTGCATTTCACAGCTTTATCAAACACTTGTTGATATAGCAAACAGGACATACAATCCAAAAACAGGAAAAACAGGAACTCTTAAAAGAAAGGTATATTTTATACTTGACGAGTTTGGTAACATGCCTCCTATCGATGGTTTCGGGACAATGGTCACAGTGTCACGTTCACGTAACATATTCTTTGAAATTATTCTTCAGTCTTACAAACAACTTGACATAAAATATGGTGCTGATGAAGCACAAAATATTCGTGGGAACTTCCAAATGGAAGTGTTCCTCGGCTCAGAAGACCCTTCTACAATTCAAGCCTTTTCGAAAGCCTGCGGAGAAATTACAGTCTTCCATGATGAAGAATCAACCTCCAAGAATGACAAGGATGAAAAGGGAGGGACAACTACAAACAAGAGCACTCAACGTTCGCGTCGTCCGCTCATTGAAGAGGCTGAACTTAGAGTTATGCCTAAATGGACCGTGGTTGCAAAAATATTCCGTAAGGAGATTTTAAGAGAAGCGATGACCCCTTTCTTTGATACCAAATGCTTTGAAAAAGCACCTGCAACAATGCCGACTGCACTTGCAAAAAGCATTGACTATGATAAAATTTTCTATGATGTAAAAGAAAGAAACAAAATTGTGCTTAAACCGAAGAGTCCATTTGATAGATTTTAAAAATATTTGATGTTAAACTAAACAAAAAAGACGGGCAATCCCGTCTTTTATCACCTTTTAATTAAACCAATTCATCGTCATCATGGAATGTATGTCTATCCATATGCACTCTGTCTCCTTGTGGGAAATTTTATGCTTGAAATCATTAAGTTCTCCAATTGAAGTTTTTATTTTTTCAGACGAAGCAACTCGTTTTCCTTCTATTGCAGCGTTTTCTTTATTTGCTTGACGTTTTGACATCACAATTTGATTATTCGCTACTTTGTAGCTTTCAATTTCCGCTTCATTTTGACTGAATTCTTCATCAGTTTTTGACTGAGATTCTTATCCCAAGTTTCAATATATGGTTTGCCGTCCAACATTTGTAAAAGTTTATTCATAATATCCCCCTCTCTTAAAAATGACCTCTTTTATTGATGAATTAATTATATGCTAATATCAAAAGTTTTTGAATAAGTTTTGGTAACAAAATTATAAAATCACTCATATAAAAGTTATGAGGGGCTAAGAGATGGAATATAATGACGAAAAGCTACTTAGCATAGATGAGTACGAAATTATGGCAAAAGCATACTCAGCTCATCTGAAAGACAAGGGCTTTATATTCGTTCAAGTTGACGGACGAGAAAATGAACAACTTATCTGTGATACTTATGAACTTTTCTGCAGAATTAAAAGTAGTTTACTTTTCCTTGGCAACTTTTTAAATACAGGAAAACTGTACACTTTAAACGAACGTCAAATAAAAACATTCCAAATCATGTATCCCTCATGTGAACAAAATATTTCATATAAAATTCGAGGAGATAAAACCAAATGTTTTCTCAATCTACAATCTTTAGAGAGCAAACTATTGTCCAATCTCCTCTCCCTCTCTGAGCAATCTCCTTTTTCAAATCAAATTCTCCGAATAATAGAACAACGATTATATCTTACGAGCGAAATTTACAAAATAGAAGGACTTATATTTTAAGTCCTTCTATTATTTTTCATCTGCTCAATTACCACTGGAAGAGCCATATCTATTGCCCTTCTAAAGTCTCGAAAATATTCTGGTCTATATGGCAAGTATTCATCTTTTGTTCTTGCAAGGGCAACTGCATCAATGTTAAGATCTTCCACAAGTTGCTCGCACAATTTTTGGCCGATTATATATATATAGTTGTTTTCATCAATACCATTATAATACTTTATCTTAGGGAACTCAGGATGTGCAACAACCTGATCATATGCATATCCAAGGAAAAATTGCAATTTTTCAATAGCAAACTCGTTTCCTGCCGAGGCAGACAAGATTTCCCAGTGAATATATTTTTGATAATCTTCGTAAAGCCTTCGCCCAACCCCTCTTTTATAATAGTAGGCCACAACATCCTGCAGGATTGCATCTCCTTCGCAAGCAGTTTTCACTGCTTTATCAAAAAGTGCGTTAAAACCCTGCTCCTGTGAATATTCATCTTCAGCCTTGTTAAGTTTCTCTCGCCATTCAAGAAATTTTTGATACCCTTCTTGTCTAGGAATAAATTTGTCCACTTTGTTTACCTCTTTATATGTGATAGTATATCACGAAATCAAGGATATTTCCAACAAAATTAAGTGTCGCATATGCCGAAAATCGTCAAAATTACAATATTTTTTCTAAACTTGCAAGCACTTCAAAGTTGGCTGTGCGTGGAAACATATCAAACAGTTCAACCGTTTTAAGTTTATAATTTGAAAGTCGTGCCACATCTCTAACAAAAGATGCCGGATTGCATGAAACATAAATTATCTGTTTAGCTTCTGACGCATTAATTGCTTCAATAGCAAGTTTGTCACATCCGCTTCGCGGCGGGTCTACAACAACACAATCAAATGTTTCATTAATTTCGTTTAAAACCATACCGCAATCACCATGTAGGTTTTGCAGATTTTTTATTCCGTTTCTTGCCTTCAATTTTTCGGCACTTTCATGCTCCGCCTCGCCAAGTTCAATTGCAACAACTTGTTTGGCTTGTTTTGCAATGGCTCCACTGAGAAGCCCTGCACCACTGTAAGCATTAAGCATTTTTTTACCTTCAACCTTATTCATAATAGCATTATATAATTTATTACAAATATCATCATTTACTTGATGAAATGCGTCCACCCTTTCCTCACAAATAATGCCAAACTCTGTCATCTCAAGGTCTTTGTCTCCATATTTAAGGACAGGCTTTGAAGAAGCGAAAGAGGCATATATCCTGCTGTTGTTTCCAAGTGCCAGCGATAACCCCATAAAATCAACTTCAACTTCCTTTGAGAAAACAAACCATACATTCAAACACCTATGCTTTTTTATTATCACATTTTCTAAATATTTTTCAAGTTTAAAAGACTTAACAAAAAAATTAATATGGGTAAGAGCCTTGTTCATCTCGTCATCAATCAACAGACATTTGTCAATAGCAACAACCTTGTCACTCCCTGCCTGCTTAAGCCCTAAGCCTTTAGGATGAGTGAAAAGTTTTATTTTATTTCGGTATGCATATTCCCTCTTAGAAGAATATATTTTAAAATCCTCACCAAAACGCACCTTTGAAAGTTGCCTTGCAAGTATATTCTTTTTAAGCTCTAATTCATCAGCATACGCCATATGTTGAAAATCGCAACCGCCACATTGAGCATAATATGGACAAGGCGGAACTTTACGCTTTTGAGAAGGCTCTATAATTTGAGTCGGTACTGCTTTAATAAAGGAGGTGTTTTCCTTTACAACTTTGACCTCAACATCTTCTCCTACCAATGTATATGGCACAAAACATACCTTTTCATTAACTCGCCCCACTCCCTCTCCATTATAGCCGAAATCAGTTATTAACATTAATTAACCTCAACTTTGTTTTCTATATATTCAAGCACCTTCTCTTTGCCAATTTGTTTCTCCGCACTAGTCAAAATAATCAACTCTTCTCGAATACATAATGTTTTGGCAATAATTTTTCTCTGCTGAATTTGCTTGCTCTTTGAAAGCTTATCCGATTTTGTAGCAAGCACCATAAAAGGAATTTGATTGAATATTAAAAACTCCAGCATGGATTTATCCAACTCACTCGGTACCTGCCTAATATCTAAAAGCACAAAAACGGTGTCAAGAGATTGGGAGCCAAGAAGATATTCACCCATAAGCCCAGCCCAAACATCAAGTTGATTTTTGCCCACCTTTGCATAACCATAGCCCGGCAAGTCAACAAATCTAAAAGTATCATTAATATCAAAATAATTAACCATTTTTGTAAGGCCCGGTGTCGAAGAAGCCTTGGCAAGACGCTTTTGCCCCACCAGCATGTTGATAAGGGAGGACTTTCCGACATTACTGCGACCAACAAATGCAAATTCAGGGATATCATCTTGTAACAACTTCCCTTTTTCCACAACACTGGTTTTATAAACTGCTTTTTTGATTATCATAATTGAATAATATCACAATATAGGATTTTTATCAATAAAAAAACGCCAAGTGGCGTTTTATTGTGGTAATTGTGCAACTGGCGCTGTAATCATTGGGCCAATTGGAGAATGAAGTGTTATGTTTGATATAACAACAGCAACTGTGCTTGCAAGCACCCTTAACACTTGACTATTTTTAAAATACTCTTCCGCATCATCGAGCTTATCATATTCATTGGCGTCAACAATAACTTCAAGTCCCATTGTTACTTCAAGTTTTAAAATGCATTTTGGCTCAGGTTTAACATTTCGTTTAAGCAAAACCTTTACCGCATCACTTCTAAGTCTTTCCACCTTAATTTCATCCCATACCCTCATATTGATTGTTGAGTTGTTTGTTGGTGGGTCCAATTTTTCATATTCCACCTCTTCAAGTAGTGGTTTAAAATTCATATTTCTAATAACTTTTTCCATAATTTCTCCTTTTAAATTATTATCACTTTCTGTATATTTAAACACAGATATTCTATCATAATATTTGTTTCTTACCAAATAAAACAAGTACATTTATCATTAAATATGTAAAATTTGATAAAACCTATTGAAATCCCCAAACTTTCATTGTATAATTAAGAAAAAGACACATGGGAGGAAATATGTTTAATCGTGAAATATTAAAAGGCCTTGATTATAGCGAAACTGTTGCGGGACTTATCGAACTTGTATACAACAATTTTGCGGAAATACAACTTTTACAGTGGACAAACTCAACAAAAATTGAGAATTTATCAAAAGAAACGCTTTATGACATTCTTGACAAACTTGTGAAAGAAGAGGCCCTATCTTTACATGACATTTATAAAAGGGCACCGAACATGGCAAAGGCATGTGTAAATGCAACTTATAAAGCAGAAATTAAAAATAAACTGCAAAATATATATGTTGAAACCCTTTTAAGATATAATAAAACAGATTTATATTCTATTCGTCCACTTGACGAAAAATATCAAATAATATTAAACGGAAAAAGAGTCGAACTAGTTAAAGCCCTAACAAACGAAAAAACTTGTTTTTATAAGCCTGAGACCGACAAGGAAACCCTTTCTGCGATTTTAAAAGCACCTGAAACAGAAAATGAATAAAAGAGATGATTGCATCTCTTTTTATTTTAATGACATTAAGTTGACAAAAGCAAGAAATTAAGGTAAGATAATTATGCTTTTGCAGGGGTGGCGAAATGGCAGACGCGCAAGTTTCAGGTACTTGTGGTGGCAACACCTTGTGGGTTCAAGTCCCATCCCCTGCACCAAAGACGATAAAGGTTGAACCTTTAATTCGTCAATAGCCTTGTCGTTATCGGCAAGGCTTATTTCTTTAATGTCCTTTTCGTTGCCGAAGGTTAGGTATGTTATAATATGGTCGTCGTATACAAACACTTTGTAAACAAGATTGTCAATGAGAGTTTTTTGGTATTCCTTGTCTGCGGGGTCGCCTTTGAGCATTTCCGCGATATAGTCAATTATTGTTTCTTTCGTGCATTTCTTGCCCCGTTCGAGTTCTATTTGCGCTTTGCTTGCGGATAGGTCTTTTATCAGAATTTCAATCTCTTGCATTTTCCGCTCTATGTTCGCCCGTAGCATATCATTTCTTGCGAGAATAAAAGCGTTTGTCAGTTGCTCCGCCTCGTCTTTTGCGTGGCGTATGCGCGCCTCTATGCTCCGCAAACTGTCCTCGCCCGTGCGTTGCTCGTAGTAGTTTATCGTGTCTTGTGCGACTATCTCGGCGTTTTCCCGTCTGCTCAAAAAGTCGTAAACTGCGCTTGCGACTGTAAATTCGAGGTTGTATTTGTTCTCGCTCGATTTATGACAACCGCCTTTCCGCTTGCGGTGGCAAATGTAATAGTAATGTTTTTGTCCCGTGTGGCTCGTACCGCCGCCCGCCGTCATACTGTCGCCACAGTAGCCGCAAAAGGCTTTTCCCGTGAGTATATACGGCTCAACCGCCGAATTTGCGCCCGCTAAAATCTTGTTCTTTTCAAGCCGCTTTTGCACCG
>CAOJZM010000010.1 GCA_948466185.1 uncultured Christensenella sp. | reverse complement strand
CATATGCTTTATCTGTCGCTGGAACTATATTCTTTATTTCATATGTTTGCCCATAATGTAGTGTTCGTCCACAATAATCTGATACATCACTTGCCACTTTACTTCCATCTATATACACATCAAATGTTACAAATCCGTCTGGATTACCATAAACTATCCCGTCTACATTACCATTCACGTCAAGATAATAATCTATCCACCCCATTTGAATGCTAATTTTATCGTTGGAATCTGTTACAATGTGGGTGTACGAGCCATTTCCATTATTTGTTATCCCATTAGTTGCACTTACCGAGCTTAATTGATGTGCCTCTGGCATCATTGGCCGTATATTTGATATTGTTATTGTGGAGCCATAACCCAGATATATCCTAGGAGTAGGATTATCTGTTAAATTTGTATATGTTCCACTATGATTACCGGCTGTATCGTTTACTGTCATGTCAAAATATGCCCATCCATAACCACATGGCGAATCACTGTTTTCCTCTTTTCCATTTGGATGGAATGCACTTATATTTGTCCATAAAGTATCCAGTGTCACCCAAGCATAAAGCGTAATATCTTCATTTGCCGTAAAAGTATAAGATGCAGATGTTGATACAGCATCGGCTAAAGCACTGTTGCTGGTTGTCCACTTATTAAAAGTATATCCCGGAGAAAGTGCCGCCGTCACAGTTACCGTTGAACCTATATTATATTCTCCAATTCCAGACACGCTTGCTATTCCTGGTTTTCCAACTACTGAAATAACAACCGTCTTAGATATAAATATTGGATAGCCATCATTCTTGCTTGGATCTATTTTCCAAACATTATCAAAATCCCAAGGATATTCCAAATCCCAATTTGAAGTATTGGTGTACCAAGATTGATTCTTTGCATACAAAGTCGAATTAAGATCTTCAATCTTCGTTGTACCAGAAAAACTTGAGTTCGAAGAACCTATCCCTCCTGTTACAGTGCATTCTCCACCAAAATAACAATTTTCTACAGCTGCTGAGTATCTTGTTGCTATTATACCTCCAAGAGCTGCACTACTAGCACCTTTAACACTACCTGTATTATAGCAATTTATAGCATTAGAACCATTTCTATGATAACCAACTATTCCACCAGATTTTTTATATCCATATATGCTTCCTGTGTTATAGCAATTAGCAACTAATACTGAAGAATATGTTTCTCCAACAACCCCACCGGCGTAACTTTCACTATTAGTGCCGCTCCTTACGTTCCCTATATTATAACAATTTGTAATTTTTGCTGAACTTATAGACGCACCGACAATTCCCCCAACGCCGCCATCACCAATACCTACTACATGCCCTGTATTATAACAATTTGCGACTGCTGTTGATGAATAGGCATATCCAACAACTCCCCCTATATTACCTAATCCACTTACTTCTCCTGTATTATAACAATTTGTCACTGTAGTTGACGACGAAACAGAACCGACTACACCCCCTGCTTCATCATAACCACCTTTTACGTTCCCAATATTATAACATTTGCTTATTATAGAGCTATTATTTGCCACTCCAACAACTCCTCCAACATAACGGCGTCCTTGAATATATGAATCTATAACTCCTACATTTTTTATTGTACCACTAGAAACCAGCCCGAACAAGCCTTGACAATTATATCCATTTCCTGCCCCTGCTGGCGTAAAAACACCAGACACCGTGTGTCCGCTTCCATCATAATTGCCTGCAAAATACCTGTCAGTTTCAGTCCCCGAACGGTTATATCCTATCCCTATCGGCTGCCAATAATATGCCGATAGGTCTAAATCTGCAGCCTGCTTGAAATATAAATCTTTATAAAAATTATTCGAATCTGTCACTGGCCCTGTTCCACTATACACCATGTATGAAAGCCCTGCAAGTTGCTGTGCGGTGGATATCAGATATGGGTCAGCCTCTGTTCCAGAGCCTGACCAGTTGGTTGAATATCTTCCGCTATCCGTCCAATAGCCCGAGGTGTTCGATGGCCCCGTTGCCGCAACGGTATTTTCCAGACTTCCGATTTCCTCACTTATTTCACTGTTATTTTTGGTGAAACCAAAAATCCCCCCCCCGCGTTTTGCAGGAGAGAGATTCCCATTCCTAAGATGACGATGCAAAACGCCATCAGACTCATTGATTTTATATTCTTTTTCATAGTTTTAGTATATATCATTTCATTTTGTTTTAGCAAATATTTTTAATAAATTATTAATATAAATTATTTATTTTTTCTGCAAATATTTTCACATGTTCATATGTCAGTCCACCCTGAAAATAAGCAATATATGGTTTTTTGATTGGACTGTCACAAGAAAGCTCAATACTTGCACCACCAACAAAGGTTCCTGCAGCCATTATAACCTTATCTTCATAACCCGGCATATCCCAAGGAAGTGGCAACACATAACTGTCTATTGGAGAAACAGATTGCACAGTTTGAACGAATTTAACAAGTTGTTCTTCTGTATCAAACACAACAGACTTAACTATATCAAAAGTTGGCTCATTACTGTCAGGTATAATTTTAAAGCCCTTACTTTTCAAAACTTCACCAACAAGATAGACCCCCTTTACTGACTGAGCCACAATATGAGGTGCGAGAAAGAGTCCTTGATAAAAGAGGCGATAGCCCTGCTCAAATGAACCAACTTCCAATTTTAAGGAAGGAGAGGTAAATCGAGTTGCTATTTTATCAATTGCTTTGGCAGTACCTGCAATATATCCACCATTTGGAGCAATACCGCCGCCTGGGTTTTTTATAAGTGAGCCCACAACAACATCTGCCCCCACATCACTTGGTTCTCTGGTTTCAACAAATTCGCCATAGCAATTATCCACAACAATGTAGCTATCTTCTTTCATATGTGGTTTAATTTTATCGAAAACTTTTGCCAGAACATCAACAGAAAAAGCTTTTCGACTTGAATAACCCCTTGACCTTTGAAAATATACAATCTTAGGTTTTAATTCCTTTATTTTATCTATAACCAATTGAATTTGTATATCGTCACCAACAAGGTCCACTTGTTGATACTTTATTCCAAACTCTTCAAGTGAGCCATTATCCTTTCCAAACAGAGTGTCATGCAAGGTATCATATGGTATTCCAGTTGCTGAAAGCATAACATCACCGGGACGAAGAAGACCAAAAAGCACGGTGGATATTGCATGAGAGCCACAAGTAAGAAGCGGAGAAACTATTGCACTTTCAGTGCCGAATATCTTGGCATATAGCCTGCCCAATGTATCTCTGCCAACATCGTCATAACCATACCCAGTTGTCCCATTAAAGCATTGTGAGGAAATTTTACATTCAATAAACGCATCCAAAACCTTCTTTTGATTTTGATATGCGATATCCTCTATTCTTTTAAATTGTGGCTGTAATTCCTTTTCAATATCCTCAATTGTTTTCATAACCACTCCTTGACTTTTTCTTTTATTATTGTAAATGCATTATTTGAAACATCAATTGATGTAATTTTATGCTCACGACCAAGCCCACGAAGATAGGTAAGTTGACGTTTGGCGTAATTTCTTGAATGCTGCTTGATAAGTTGAGCCAGAGTTTCTTTATCCATATTGCCATCCAAAAATTCAACAACCTCTTTATAACCAATCGCCTTCATAGGCTGGCAATTTTTTTCAGCACCGCTTTTAAGCAAACTTTGCACCTCTTGGATAAGTCCTTTTTCCAGCATAGTGTCCACTCTTGAGTTTATCCTTGAGTAAAGCATCTGACGCTCAAGATTAAGCGAGAATATCAAATAATCATATTCAGTGGCTTGTTTTTCCTGCCCACCACCAAATGTGGCGATTTCAAGACCGCGTATAAGCCGATTCGTGTTGTTAGGCTCTATCTTTTCCGCAATATTAGGGGCAAGCAAGTTTAACTTATTCCAAACTGATAAATGCCCCATTTCTTCAATTTCTTTTCTTACATTTTCGCGAAAAAGTTCATGCTTTTCGGTACCACCAAAATTATATCCATCCAAAAGTGCTGTTATATATAGTCCAGTACCCCCCACGATTATAGGAAGTTTTTCTCTTGCAGCAATATCGCTGATTTTTTCGCGTGTTTTATTCACAAAGTCACTTACAGTAAAGTAATCGTTTGCATTACAAATGTCAATCAAATGATGGGGAACATTTTTCATTTCTTTTTCGGTAACCTTTGCTGAGCCTATATTAAAACCTTTAAAAATTTGAACGGAATCAGCAGAAATAATCTCGCCGTTAAATTCTTTAGCAAGACTAATCGCCATATCGCTTTTTCCAACCCCAGTTGGACCTAATATGAATACAACTTTTTCCATCAATTTAAATTTTGAACAAAAGCAAATGAATTAAACAATACGCTTAAAAAGTTTTTCAAATTCGTGGCGGGTCATTTCAAGACAGATTGGTCTTCCATGAGGGCAAAGCATAACACCCTTGCGTACCTGTTCAATTATATATGCACACTCTTCTTTAGATACAGTATCCCCTGCTTTTATTGCATGTTTGCATGCACTTTGGCAAAGTTTATCGTGAATAAATTCACTCGGTTTTCTTTCAAGGTTTATCCCTTCTTTCACAACTTCATCAACAAAATCTGCAAGGCTTATATTGCTAAGAACCAGAGGTACCGCCTTTACTTCATAACTGAAGCCCCCAGTATTTGATATTTCAAAGCCCATTTTATTCAAAGTCCTCACGCTTTCTTCAAGAGTTTCACTTTCTTTTGGCCCAATTGCAAAACTATAAGGTGCAAGCAAGGTTTGTTTAGCAACATTCTTTTCATTAACATTTTCAAGTAACTTGTTATACAACAATCTTTCATGGGCAGCATGCTGATCAATAAAGTATATTGAGTCCTGACACTCCACAACGATATATGTTTTAAATATCGTACCTAATATTTGCATTTCCTCTTTAACACTTGCCGACAAAAATTTGTTTTCCATTTGCTTTAAGTTGTTTTCTGACTTAATTTGCATAACAGTATTGCTGGTTTGCAGATCAAAAAAGAATGGGCCGCCCTTTTTATTAACAGGTATCTCTTTTTCTTCAAGTGTAAGATTTTGAAAATCTGGAGGCAGTGGTTTTGGCGGTGCCTTTGTATATTCCTGAACAGAAACCTCCTCATCACTAACTAATTTTGCATCTTTATCAAAATGATCAACAGTGCGATAACTGCTTCCTTCAGTTGCCGAAAGAATTTCCTTGGGTTTTATGAAAGGATTAAATCCTTGTGCATTATAAGGATTTGAAAGCTCTTGTCCATTCTTTTCATCATTTTCGTCATAAGAAGAAACAAAATTTGCAATTTGGTCAACCGAAAGAAGTGCCTTTTCCACCGCTCTACGCACAAAACCAAAGATATAATTGGTGTTATCAAACTTTACTTCTTTTTTGCTTGGATGCACATTGACATCTACATTTTCTTTTGGAACAATTAAATTTAGGACATATATCGGAAAACGTCCTTTCATAAGAAAACTTTCATACATCCCTTGAACAGCTTGTGAAATCAGATAGTTTTCTACATATCGTCCATTAACAAAAAGGGTTTGATAAGTTCGATTTGATTTGGAAATTTTTGGCTTTGTAACATACCCCTTGATTCTTAATCCATTTTCAGTATAATCAACTGGAATAAGGCAATCGTACACTTCTCTTCCATATATTGTATATATTATGTCTTGCATACTACTGCTTATTGTATTATAAACCTGTTTGTTATCAATATAATAGGTAAAGGAAATTTCTGGGTGAGAAAGCATAAATTTTTCAACAAGATGAGTAACCTCTCCCTCTTCGCTTTTTGGTTTACGTAAAAATTTTGCTCTTGCCGGAGTGTTAAAAAATAAATCTTTACAAGTTATGCTTGTACCGCTTGTACGAGCAACTTCTTTTATTTGGCCAAACTCACCTCCATCAACAGCAATGCTGTAGCCAACTTCCTGTTCATGCGGCTTAGAAGTTAAATAAACATGACAAACAGACGCGATACTTGCAAGTGCCTCGCCTCGAAAACCAAGGGATGCAATTGCATCAAGGTCCTCAACTTCTTTTATTTTACTTGTCGCATGCGGAGTAAAAGCAAGAGTAAGGTCATTTTTATCAATTCCTGAACCGTTATCTGAAACCTCAATTTTGCTTATTCCACCATTTTCGATGCTTATTGTAATGGCTGTAGCACCTGCATCTATAGAATTTTCCACCAATTCTTTTACAATTGATGCAGGACGCTCTACAACTTCCCCCGCAGAAATTCGGTTATATACTCTAGGCTCTAATAAATTTATGCTCATTTATTCACTCCTTTTATTCACTGTCTGAATTTGCTTTCTTTACTAAATCATTTAACAGGTCAAATGCAAACATAGGTGATATCCTGTTCATATCAATATCTTTTAGTTGATTCAATATTGAGTTTGCAAGTTTGGAATTGTTTTCTGCCTTTTGCTGATTTTCTTTAAATATGTTTAAATCAAGCTTGTTATTTACCGCTTCCAAATTCTTACTTATTTCTTTTGCCCTGTCAAGCACCTGTGCAGGCACTCCTGCAAGCCTTGCAACCTCAATACCAAAACTCTTATTTGCTCCGCCTCGAACAATTTTACGAAGAAATACGACATTATCGTCAATCTCCTTGACTGCAATTTTATAATTCTTCACACCTTCAAGAACACCTTCAAGTTCAGTTAGTTCATGATAGTGAGTGGCAAACAATGTCTTAGCACAAAATTTATTGCTTACATATTCAACAACAGCCCAAGCAATGCTAAGACCATCAAAAGTGGAGGTTCCCCTACCGATTTCATCAAGTACAATTAAACTCTTACTTGTGGCATTAGCCAGAATTGTTGCAACTTCGCTCATTTCCACCATAAAGGTACTTTGACCAAAAACAAGATCGTCACTTGCCCCAACCCTAGTAAATATTCTATCTGTTATTGAAATTTCAGCATGTTTTGCCGGCACAAATGCACCGATATGTGCAAGGAATGTGATGATTGCAACCTGTCTCATATATGTACTTTTGCCCGCCATATTTGGCCCTGTTATAACCATAGTACGATCGGATGTGTCATTAAGAAACGTGTCATTTGCAATAAAACTTCCCCTGCTTGAAAAGGCTTCAACAACAGGATGACGGCCTTCTTCAATCTTGATATGCTTGATTGAATTGTTTATAACAGGCTTTGTATAACCGTATTTAACTGCACATACCGCAAAAGACAACAGTGCATCAAGTTCAGATATAATGTTCGCAACCTCTTGGAAAGATTTAACAAATCCCATAAGATACTGTTTGATTTCAGCAAATAGAACGCTTTCAAGTTTCAGTGCCTTTTCTTCAGCACCAAGAATATCCTCCTCAAGCTGTTTCAAATCTTCAGTTATATAACGTTCAGCATTGGCAAGTGTTTGTTTACGTTCATATCTAAGTGGAACACTTTCAAGTTGGCTTCGTAAAACCTCAATGTAATATCCAAATACCCTGTTATAATCAATTTTAAGATTCTTGATGCCAGTTATTTCTCTTTCTCTGTTTTCAAGGTCTTTGATGGTTTTTTTATTGTCAGATTTAAGATCCCTGTATCTATCAAGCTCAGAATTAAACCCTTTTTTGATATATCCACCATCTTTCATAACAGAAGGAGCCTCTTTATCAATTGCCTTTTCCAAAAGATCAGCAACTTCCGAAAAATCATAAAGGTTCTCTAAAAAGTATTTTAATTTTCCGCTTGACGAACCTTGCAATGCTTCCTTTATCTTTGGAATGGCATATAAAGATTCTTTTAAAGAAATCAAATCTTTTGGGTTAACACTTCCATAGGCAATTTTGCCAGATAATCGTTCTATATCACGAACAGATGATAAAATTTCACATAGTCTATCCCGAGTGATTATCTTTTTCACAAGTTCTTCAACACTGTCAAGCCTTGCATTAATTTCTTTTCCATCTTGAAGAGGCTCATCAAAGAACTTCCTTAGTTTTCTACCACCCATGTTGGTCTTTGTTTTATCCATAAGCCAAAGCAAAGAGCCATATTTCTTATGTTCACGTATAGTTTCCACAAGTTCCAGATTACGCCGCGTATTCATGTCTATAACAAGAAATTTATTATTTTTTACAAGGTTAATTTTATTAATATTGCCAAGCAATCGTTTTTGAGTTTCATTTAAATATTCTATAATTGCACCTGCAGCAATAATTAATTCTGACTTTCTTGCAAGCTCATAGACGTTTTCATAATTGCTTCCAAGTTGTTTTGTCAAATTTTCATCGGCACGATTTTTTGTATACGCCCATTCATAATACTCTGTAAATTTTGGAAGGCCACCCAGCCTCAATACAGGCAAGGAATTATAAAAATCCTTTGCTTCAAGATTTCCAATAACCTCAGATGGCGTTATACGCACAAGAAGATCTGTAAGTTCTGCAAAAGGGTCTTTTACAAACGGAACAACAACAAACTCTCCAGTTGTAATATCCACATAACTTGCTCCAATCTTCTCACCAGCTTTATAAATTGAAAGAAGATAGTTGTTTTTCTTATCCTCAAGCATTATATCATCTGTTACTGTGCCGGGCGTAACAATCCTAAGTACATCCCTTTCCATAACAGATCTGCTTTTTTCTATAACCTCACCAACCTGCTCACATATAGCCACCTTATATCCTTGGTCAAGAAGTTTTGCAATATAGGTATCCGCCGCATGATATGGCACTCCACACATAGGAGCCTTTTCTTTAAGCCCACAAGCCTTTTCAGTAAGGGTAAGATCAAGCACCCGTGAAACTTCGATGGCATCTTCGTAAAACATCTCGTAAAAGTCGCCAAGGCGATAAAAGAGGATTGAATCTTTATATTTATCTTTCATCAACATATAATGCGTCATCATTGGAGAAAGTTTTTCTTCTTTAACGCTCATGATTTATTGTCCTCCTTTTGTATTTGTTTTTCAAGTTTTAAAAGCCTATTAACTCGGTCATGTTTGACCTCGTCGCTAATCTGTCCCTCCATTTTACTTGCCACTGTTCCTTCTCGTGGAGAATACATAAATGCAAATATACTGTCATATCTAACTTCACGCACAAGTTCTAAGGTTCTTAAAAATTCTTCCTCTGTTTCAGTCGGAAAACCTACAATGAAATCTGATGTGATTCTAACTTTTGGAATCTTATTGCGAATCTTTCTTATAATGTCAAGATAATGCTCCCGAGTATAGCGTCGATTCATAAGTTTAAGTATACGGTTATCCCCGCTTTGTGCTGGCAAATGTATGTTACGCTCTATCTTAGGCTCACTGGCAATTACATCAATAAGTTCATCGGTGAGGTCCTTTGGATGAGATGTCATGAATCCAACTTCAAAATCGCCTTGTATGGCAGCTATATCTTTAAGAAGTTTCGCAAAACTTACCTGCGGCATTAAATCTTTTCCATAGGAATTGACATTTTGACCTAAGAGAGTGATTTTTTTGTATTTCCCTTCTCTTACTATTTCCTCAATTTCCCTTAAAATTGCCTCCTCACTTCTGCTTTTTTCGCGGCCACGAACATATGGCACAATACAATATGTACAGAAGTTGTTGCATCCCTGCATAATATTTACCCATGCATTTTCGCCGCTGGTACGCTTATAAGGAAGGGTTTCATCAATCCCACCTTCTTCCCATAATTCAAGTTTTCTGCCGTTTTTCACGTTGTTTATAAGGTCTGGAAGACTGGAAATATTAAATGTGCCGATCACAATATCCACAAAAGGAAATGTTGACATAAGTTTCTTTGCTGTGATTTCTTTTTGAGTCATACATCCACAAACAACTATAATAAGGTTTTTATTCCGCTTTTTCTGCTTCTTTAATGCCCCAACATTGCCTAATACCCTGTCTTCAGCCCCTTCACGTATAGCACAGGTATTAAAAACAATAATGTCAGCTTCCTCTCTGGATTGCCCACATTCATAACCCATTTTTTCTAATATTCCCGCAATCTTTTCAGATTCATGAACATTCATCTGACAGCCATACGTAACAACAAAATATTTCATATCCACCCTAGACTTTATAAAGTAATATCTTTACTCAATAAATTATACAAAATTCGAGCAAATTAAGCAAATAAAAACCAACAAAAGAAAGATTGCTTAGAAAAATTATAGTATATAACAAATAATTTTTGTCTTTTTAAGCATACTAACCATGAAAGTAATTTGCTTTCTTATTCTATCACAATGCGTAAGTTTGTCAAGATAACAATTTTAACTTTCATTATTTTGATTTGCGTCGGAGGAATATCCCTCGGAGTCTATTTTGCATCAGTTTATAGTCACATATCAAAAATCGCACTAAATGAAGAGAAATTAAACTCTCTCGGCCTTGCAATTGAAATATTTGATAGTGAAAATCGTCCCATCAAAGAAGAAAATATGTTTAATGGAAACTATGTAAAAAGTGAAGTTATACCCCAGCACACCAAAGACGCTTTTATTTCAATTGAAGATAAAACTTTTATACAGCACAATGGCATTAATTATAAGCGTATGGCAAAAGCCGCAGTTAACAATTTGAAAAGCAAAAGTTTTAAAGAAGGTGCATCCACAATAAGTCAACAACTTATTAAAAATACCCACCTGACCTCTGAAAAAACTATTGAAAGAAAAATGAAGGAAATCGCTTTAACAAGGAAATTGGAATCCAAGTTTTCAAAAGACGAAATTCTTGAACAATATCTCAATGTTATATATTTTGGGAACAACTGTTACGGAATTGAAGATGCTTCAAATTATTATTTTTCTAAAACAACCCATGATTTAACCGTCGAAGAAAGTGCAACCCTTGCAGGTATGATTAAGTCCCCAAATCGATATTCGCCAGTACTAAACATACAGCGATGCAAAGAGCGAAGAAACCTTGTTCTTGATGAAATGGCAAAGGACGGAAAACTTACCCCACAAGAAGCAATAACCGCTAAAAACAAGCCAATAGAACTTAAACTAAACAGTTCTAAGCAAAACAAATTAAACTCGTACAGTCAGGACTCTATTGACGAAGCTTGTTGTATATTAGGACTTACGCCAAAACATTTAGCAATCGGCGGGTACAAGGTTTACACCTATAAAGACTCCATCAAACAAGAGGCACTTGAAAAATCAATTGAAGATGTTCAACTTGACAATAATGACCATGCCGGAATAGTAATAGACAACAGCAAATCAAGTATTATTGCCTATACTGGAAACAGCGCGTATAAAATTCTGGAAGCAAAAAGACAACCCGGCTCCTGTATTAAACCAATTTTGGTTTATGGACCCGCCCTAAATGAAGATATTATCTATCCCTGCACTCAAATTTTGGATGAAAAAACAACAATCGCCGGATATAGCCCTAAGAATGTAAGTGGAAATTTTAATGGATATGTGAGTGCAAGAGATGCTCTTTCAAAATCCATAAATATCCCTGCTGTCAAGGTGCTAAGTTATGTCGGAATTGATAAAGCAAAAGCATACGCAAGTGAAATGGGTATCGAATTTGATGAAAAAGATGACAGTTATGCTTTGGCGCTTGGCGGAATGAATTACGGCACCAATATAGCCGCCCTTGCTGGTGCATATGAAACAATCGCAAATGGTGGCAGATATTCAACTCCCCGTTTTGTTTCCTACATAACAGACAAAAATAACAAAATTGTGTACATTCATAAACCTGAAAATAAAGAAGTGCTTAGAGAGGACTCTGCATATCTTCTTACCGATATGCTTAAAACCTGCGCACAAAGAGGAACAGCAAAAAAACTCAACGAACTCAATTTGGATATCGCATCCAAAACAGGAACTGTGGGAAAACCAAATTCAAAACTTAATCTTGACGCTTGGAACATTTCATACACCCCAAGCTACACTTATGGTGCATGGATAGGAAATCTTGATAATACCCCAATAAATATGGTGGGTGGCAATCAACCAACACAGATTGTAAAAAATTACTTGAAGTTGCAGCCTGACGATTCTCATTTTAATCTGCCAAATTCAATCATTACCCAGCAAATAGACAATACTGAACTTTCCTCAAATCATAGAGTTGTGCTTGCAAATGTTTTTACTCCTGAAAGATACACTCAGATCGAGTTATTCTCTCGATTCAATCTGCCAAACGATATATCAAAAAAGTTTGTTGAAATCGAAAGTCCAGATGTCAAAGCAAGGGTGGAAAATGGGAAAGCAATAATTTCAATTGACACCAAGGATTATCTTTCTTACGAAATATATAAACAGTCAATTGACAAAAAGAACTTGCTTAAATCAATATCTGGAAAAGAAGAAAAAGAAACTTTTGAGTTTGACATGGATGAAAATAAAGAAAAGTTTGTAATAAAAACATATTATACAGCATCTTTAAATAATCAAGAAGATATAAAAGAAATTGAGCTTATAAAAACTAAGCAAACCCAAACAAAACAAAAATGGTATGTATAACAAAAAGCCACAGGGGTGCCCGTGGTTTTTAGAAACTATATGTAATACTTTAATATTATAAGATTTAAGCAGCAGAAAAACCTTTACTTACAAGATGACTGTACACCTGAGCAGATGTTTGAGTCGATGAACTTGATATCGTTAAAAAAGATTTTTGTACAGGATAACCGCGATTTAGAGTTGAGGAATACATCCAGTCTCCAAAATCTGAGTTTGAACCATATATGCTTTTTGAAAGTGCTTTTTTATTACTCCCAAATATATAAAATTCACCAAATGAGGAAGTTATATTCGAACAATTATGAAGTGAAAAATAATCATTATTTTTTCCCACAACATTAATTGCACTGCTATTATTAATTCTGCTTGGAAAATCCTCTTCATCTTGTGCTAAAATGCAACTGGCATTTTCGAGTGTACTATTCATTACTATGCAATTGGTTACAGTTGAAAGTGCGGTATATCCAACTAATCCACAAATAAAATCATCCCTATTTGTTACATATAAATCCAAATTGTCTACAATACAATTTGATATAGTTGAATTATTTGTCGCTCCACATAGACCAGCCACTCCATTCACGTCAGTGCTCCAATATATTATTTCATCCTTCAAAATAACTTTTTCAATTGTTGCATTCTTTACAGCATTAAAAAAACCGTTATTATTATATATTTTAATCCCAAAGATAGAATTATATCCACCATTAAAATTTCCAGCAAATTGAATTCCGCCAAATCCGATACCTGTCCAAAGATACTGTGACATGTCAACGGGTTGTTCAAGTGAAAAATATACTCCGCTAAAGGAGTTAGTTTTTGACTGCTTGGATAGTAGTGCAAGCTGCTGAGCCGTTTGGATTTTGTATGGATTGGATGAAATCCCTGCACCACCTGCATATGCACTTGCTGCATGGTTATCCCACGTGTCCATAGTAGTGGTTGCTGCGATGGTTTCCTCTATGCTAAGTTGTTCATTTCTGCCAGAGTCAAAAATCCCCCCCCCGCCAAGATGCCTATTATGCCTCCTGACAGAAGGGAAATCAGGGATATTATGACCACGGCAACTTTTGTTGCTTTCTTCATAATTTCCTTTCTCCTTTTTATTTTGTTATTTTTATTATATAACACTTTTTCTATTTTACAAAACATTTTGATAATAAAAAAGAAAGGATTTTTACATCCTATTCTTCTATATCCGTATCATCATCGATTTCGGTTGGAGTGTCCAAGCCCTTAACTTTTGCCATAAGCTCTTCAAAGAGGGCTGGATTCTTTTCAATATAATCCTTTGTATTTTCCTTACCCTGTCCAATCTTTTCATCATTATATGAAAACCATGCACCAGACTTTTTAATAATACCAGCATTTAAAGCAAGGTCAACAAGGCAACCCACTTGGGAAATTCCTTTACCGTAAATTATATCAAATTCTGCCACCTTGAAAGGAGGAGCAAGTTTGTTTTTAACAACCTTGACTTTGGTGCGGTTTCCGATTATATTTGCACCATCTTTGATTGTGTCAGTTTTTCTTACGTCAAGTCTGATACTTGCATAGAATTTAAGAGCCTTTCCACCAGCTGTTGTTTCAGGGTTACCAAACATAACACCAATCTTTTCACGAAGTTGATTAATAAAAATTACTGTAGTATTACTTTTGTTGATAATACCAGTAAGTTTTCTAAGGGCTTGACTCATCATTCTTGCTTGAAGCCCCACATGGTTATCCCCCATTTCACCGTCAATTTCTGCCTTTGGAGTAAGAGCGGCAACCGAGTCAACAACCACAATATCAACCGAACTTGATTTTACAAGCATTTCACAAATATTAAGAGCCTGCTCACCATTATCTGGTTGAGCGAGATACAATTCACTTGTGTTCACACCAAGTTTTCTTGCATATTCAGGGTCAAGTGCATGTTCAGCATCAATAAATGCGGCGGTGCCACCAAGTTTTTGTGCTTCTGCAATCACATGAAGAGATACTGTGGTTTTACCAGAAGATTCTGGACCATAGATTTCAATAACTCTTCCACGTGGAATGCCACCTATTCCAAGTGCGGCGTCAAGAGTCAAACAGCCAGTTGGAATAACATCTATTTTTTGATGTGCTTGATCTCCAAGTTTCATGATTGCACCCTTTCCATATTGTTTTTCAATTTGAAGAAGGGCTTCTTGCAAAGCGTCTTTTTTTGTTTCTTTCTTATCCATAAATTTCTTCCTTTTTCTATATTTTATCAGACTTTACCTAAAATGCAAAATCATTTTGCCTTAATTTTTTAACTAAATGAAATAGAGCACAATTTGTTGCCATTTCAAGACAATCTTTCCTGTCCGCGTTAAATTTATTATTGTACACGTGGATTGAATTTTTATCGCCCAGTGCAATTAAGCAATTAAGTCCCTTTTCGCTGAACTTGCCCCTCACAACAAGAACAACGTCAGCCACAGTGTCTTTTAAATATGTATAGGCATCATGATAAATGTTTTCCGGTTGAAGTTGGGTCTCTTCTTTCACCACCTGCCCTGCACTTAACACACTGTTGAAACCATTATTTTCTTCACAAAGTCTTGCCAAAATTTTTCCGCCGGTCACATCCTCTTTTATCGCAATTCTAAGATTTTTAAGTCTTAAAAGTTCGTATACAATTTGGCTTAAATCCAAATCATTTTCACTATATATGTTGTCTCGAAAGCATCCAGCAATCTTCACTTGCTGGTCATCAATCAAATTGTTTGCACCTTTATAAGAGGCATATATATCACTTAACAGATTTTCACCTAAAACACTATAAGTTAAGTCCTGAAGCCCCAAATCTTTAAGTCCTTCTTCAACTTGGGAAGGATGCTTTCCAAACAAGTGAAACTTACAATACTTCAAATCATTATCTTTAAAGCTTTCCATGATTTTGTTAAGCAGGGGCTGAAAATCAAGGTCTACTGGTAAAAATACTATTTTTTTGTCCTGTTTATTAAAAATGACCGCAAGATCATCAACCATTTGTTTATCGTTTCCAAGCAATTGGATGTTATCAACAATTACATCATCAAGAATTTGATTGTCAGCGAGAACAATTAGGCTTTCCGTCATTTTTTCAATTTCCTGCTTGCAAATCTCTTTGGAAAACTTTTCACAACGAATTGTCAAAACTTCATTACCAGTCTTATAAAAACAAGATAAAAGCTCTGGCATTTTTATAGCCTGTTGCCCTGTTAAAACTTTATTTGAAAGTATAAGTACATTAAATTTCATCATTCAATCCTATTTAACTTTTGTTTTATTATTGGTCTTTGTTGCTGTTTTCTTTGTTTTTGAAGTGGAAGCTTTGGGTTTATTATTTGTCTTAGTTTTACTTGATGTTTTAGCCTTTGCTTGCGTTGACTTGGTTTTATTTTGAACTTTTGCGGTTGAAGACTTTTTTGTTGTCGATTTTTTTTCAGTATTCTGTTTTCTTGGTCTCGGTGTCTTATCTGGTGTTGACAGAATTACCTCATCACTCTTGTTGTCCTCAACTTGAATATCATTAGACTCTAACTCAACCTCTTCGGGCTTCACTTCTTCAGTTGCGATTATATTCTCATGTTTTGTTTCAGCAAACACCTTTCGATTTCTTATTATATATCCCACCCCAGAAGTAATTGTAAGCACAGTAGAAACCACAAGCATAACCATTAAAACTATACCGATAACTGCGTTGGCGGTTTTCATTCCTTGGCTTACCTGACCAGCTTTAGGATAAATTTCTGCCACAAAAAAAGCATAAAACATATAAAGGGAAATCGTCACATCCTGAAAGGCAGCTTTGATCTTTCCACCTTTATCAGCAGCCATAACAATACCTTTTGAGGCTGCAATTTGTCTGAGAGCACTGATAATAAACTCCCTTGCAAGCATTAAAATCATGCACACAATTCCCAGCCAAAGAGGTTTTATAATCGCCTCACTTCCAGCCACTGGATAAGCAACAATTAGAAACATTCCCGTCATAATAAGCACTTTATCTGCAATTGCATCAAAGAATTTTCCAAGATCTGTCACCTGTCCAGTCTTTCTTGCAATCTTGCCATCAAGAAAATCTGTAAGGCAGGCAACAACAAAAATTAAAGCCGCCACAAGTTTTCCATATGGAATATAATTTGCAAGATAAAAAAAGATTACAAGAGGGATAAGAAGTATTCTTGATAGAGTTATTTTATTTGGTGTATTCATAACGCCTCCCCTTTAAAATCGCCACCGTCAAAATCCACGATTTTAACTTTAATTATATCGCCTTGTTTTACCTTGCCATTATCAGCAAATCTAATCCCAAAATCCACGGTTGGAGATAAAAACTCACTATGTCCAAAATAGTCTCCTGAATTTTCATCATACCTATCAACCAGCACATCATAGGTCTTGCCAATTTCCTCAATTGCTTTATCTAAAAAGATATCATTCTGAAGTTTTTCAATCTTTTTCAACCTTCTCATTTTTATAAAACGAGGAATTTGTTTTTTTTGATAATATGCCACCGTATTAGGTTCTTTTGAAAAGGCAAAAAAGCCAACATAATCAAGTTTTGCCTCCCTTAAAAACTGGCAAAGTTTATTGTAAATTTTTCCACTTTCACCGGGATATCCCACAATAAAAGTCGAACGTACTTTAATTTCTGGATAATTCGTTTGAATGTTGTTTATCAGATTGCGAGTTCCATCTTCATTTATCTTCCTTCGCATACTTTTCAATATTCCTTCATCGATATGTTGAAGTGGAATATCAAGATATTTACACATCTTAGGATTTTTGGATATGTATTTAAGAAGAGTATCATCCACAAGTTCTGGATAAAGATAATGAAGTCTGATATATGTAAGTCCTTTAATTTTTGAAAGCTTCTCACAAAGTTCAATCAAACAGTTTTTGCCATACAAATCTTCACCATATCGCGTTGTATCCTGTGCAACAAGAATCAACTCTTTTACTCCACGATCAACCAACATTTTAGCCTCACTCACCAGCTCATCCATAGGTTCAGATTTATATCTTCCTCTTATTCTTGGAATGGTGCAGAAGGAGCAAACATTATTGCAGCCATCTGCAATTCTTAAATAGGCATAGGATTTTGGACTTGTCAGTACCCTGGCAAGTGTTGGTTTAAGCTTACTTTGCTCAACCCCATAAAGACTTTCGATAATGTTTACAATATTGTCGTTTTCGCGAAGTTTCATAAATCTGTCAACATAAGGGAAATTTTCTTGCAGATTACTGTGCCTTTCTGGGAAACATCCGCTTACAATAAGTTTTTCGATGACTCCCTTCTCTCGCAAAGCTTCCATTTCAATTATTGTGTCAACTGCCTCTTCCTCTGCCGCCAAAATGAAAGAACAAGTATTGACAATAACTATATCTGCCTCATGTATATCAGCAACAACTTCCAAGCCATATTCACTGACTTGACCCAACATTTTTTCAAGGCCGACCTTATTCTTGTCACAGCCAAGAGATATGGCAGAAAGTTTTTTCATCCTTAGTTCATTTTTAGTCATAATCATCTCCGAAAATCTGATAATATTCTTCAATTGATGTGTAAACGCTGCGTTGCTTTGATCCTTCTGCAGTAGATATATATCCTCTTTCTTCCATTTGGTCAATTATTCTTGCAGCACGAGGATATCCTATTGAAAGTTTACGTTGCACCATGGTCGTGGATGCAACCCCAGCATCAATGCAAAGCTTGAGTGCTTGTGGAAGAAGCGGATCCATTCCGCTGCTGTCGCCTCCATCTCCGGCCCCACCACTTTTGCCAGGACAGTTGATAGCGTTCAGTGCCTCTTCGTCAATAACCTCCTCATTGTTATCAATAATAAAGTTTACAATATCCTTAGTTTCTGGAGTATCTATAAAGCAGCCTTGAATACGTGCTGGGGAAGAATCTGTTGGCTTATAAAGCATATCGCCATAACCAAGAAGTTTTTCAGCACCTGTGGCACCCATGATAACTTCAGAGTCCACTCTGCCCGCCACTTTAAATGCAATACGACCCGGGAAATTTGCTTTAATAGTACCGGTAACAACGTCAGTTGATGGTCGTTGTGTGGCAAGAATTAAGTGAATACCTGCCGCTCTCGCTTTTTGAGCAAGACGTCTGATTTTGTCCTCAATCTCATTCTTTGCAACAAGCATGAAATCTGCAAACTCATCAAAAATAATCACAAGGTATGGCATTTTCTTCTTTTTGCCAGAGGTAACCTCTTCAGTACGGTTATATTCGTCGATATTTCTTACCCTTGCATCACTGATAAGGTTGAATCGTTTTTCCATTTCATCCACTGCCCATTGAAGTGCATTGACAGTTTTAACTGGGTCAGTGATGACTTTTGGAATAACCATATGAGGCAAGCCCTCATACATAGAAAGTTCCACTTGTTTAGGGTCGATCATTATAAATTTAACATCGTCAGGGCTGGCCCTATAAAGCATACTAACGATAATGGAATTTAGGCACACACTCTTTCCAGAACCAGTTGTACCAGCAACCAAAAGGTGTGGCATTTTTTGAAGATTACATACCCTAACAGTTCCAGTTATATCTTTTCCAAGTGCAAAAGCAAGAGGAGAAGGACTCATTGTAAACTCTTTTGATTCAAGCACGTCTTTTATGCTCACCTTTGCAACCTTGTTATTAGGCACTTCAATTCCAACTATACTACGCCCAGGAATAGGGGCCTCTATACGAATATCTCCCTTGGCAGAAAGCGCATAGGCAATATCAGCGTCCAATGACAAAACTTTTTTAACGCTTACCCCCTCCGGCATTGCAATCTCATAACGAGTTACTGTAGGGCCAATGACCACGCTTTGAACTTTGGCAGGAACGCCAAATTGCTCAAGGGCGTTTTCAAGTGCAACACGCTTAGCAGGCACTTCATCATTGAGAGTTGAGAGGTCGTCACTTGTTGTTGTAATAAGGTCAATAGAAGGTTTTTTATATTTATATGGCTTATTTACCGACTTATCGTCTTCCTCATCAAGAGAAATAAATTTCTTTTCCTTGCGTGTCAAATCCACCCTTTGCGTGTCACGGCGTTCAAAAGTATTTTCCTCACTTCTGCGACTAATTACGTTTTCTAGCCCCTCTCGTCTACTGTTCGTAGCTTGAAATGCATCTTCACGTGAAGTTGGATAACTGCGATCAAAGGATCGGTCACCGACACGATTAAGTTGATTTTCACGTACTAAAGAAGAGTCTCTATCAAGGACTCTGTCCCTTGAAAAAGAATCTAAGCGCGGTAAATTGTCCTCAAATTTAGCATCATTATTCTCTTGATTTATAACATTGGCGTCGTTATGCGGCTCAATTTCCATTTGTTCAAGTTCCGCCCTTGCCACCGACTTTATAATGTCATCTGCCTCAGAAACCAACTCTTCAGGCTTAATTTCCGGAAGATTACCACGTTTTTGAGGCTCTTTATAAACATTGTATTCTTCTTCAAAAAGATATTGAGAAGGCTTGATTTGTTCGCTTTTTATCTCATTAAAGGCCTTGTTCATTTCTGCTTGGTTCACACTTGGCTGTGGTTTTACAGTTTTTGGTCTATTTGACATAAAGGTATCAATATCCACCTTTGGAGGAGACAAGAGATATTCTTTCAAACTCATATGAGAAGGAATTTTTTCCTCTGGTTTTTCTTGAACTTGAAACTCTCGCTTTCCTGTTTGTTCCACACTGGTGGAGCCAACAAGTCCAAGTTTTTGTTTTGCAATCTGCTCCCGCGATAAATTTTCTTGCACCCTTCCATCAAGAACAACATTTATTTCCTCTTTTGGCTTTTTAACAAGTATTTCTTTATTCTTTTTTTCAAGTTTCTTTTCTTTAATCTGAATTTTTACTGGTGATGCTTGTTTGACATTTTTGCGTGTTGAGATAAATTCTTCAACAAAAAATGCTACACAAACAACAAGTGCAAGTGACAAGATAATATAAGACGCTGGAAGCTTAACCAGTTTAACCAAACAGGTTGTCAGGAGCCCAATAATAACTCCCCCCGCCGTATTTTGCTTGGTGTAAGAAAGGCCGAGATACTGTCCAAAATTTAAAGGATTTCCTTCACCATCATAGGCATCCCCAACGATGATGAGTTGAATAATTGCAAGCAAAAACACAAAAGAAAGTATCAAAAAAGTTGCATACTTCTTGGACATAACATATTTTTTATTATTCAAAAGTGCTATTCCGATAATGATTAACAGTATGGAAAGAGGATATATAAACACACCAAAAGTGCCCTTTAAAAAGTATTGGAATGCGGGCCAAAGCTTAGTCACAGCAAACAGAAAGAAAACAGAAGCAACGGCAATAAGGCTTATGCCGACAATTTTTCTGATATTTTTTGTTGATTTTCTATCAGTCTTCTTAGAAACTTGAAAAATAGCCATATTTTGTCCTTTTCTTAAAATTCGGATATAACTCCATTTTTTCCTAATTCAGTATATCATAAAACATAAATATCTCAAACAAAGTTGAGATATTTTTTGACGAATATTGAGTTATTCAATAAGTTTAAGCAACCACATCCGCTATGTTTGTGGATACAGGAACAAGATTAAAGCCATTTTCTTGAAAATAATCTATTATTTTAGGCAATGCTTGTGCAGTCGCCTTTGTAGGATGCATAAGAATCAAATCCCCACCCTTCGCATTTTTGATTGCACGATTGTAAATGAGGTTTGCATCTTTATCTCGCCAATCTATCGTGTCCCGAGTCCACATAATAGTTTTATAACCAAGCGACGTTGCCACATCCACAGTAACCTTGTTGTAAGCTCCGCTTGGTGGAGCAAATAGTGTCATTTCCGTGCCAACAAGTTCTTTGACAATGTTGTGGGTATTGGAAATTTCCTTGTAATTATCCTCTTCACTGAGTTTATTATGGTCCTTGTGATGATAGCCGTGATTTGCAAGTTCGTGTCCATTTTCTTGAAGCCTTTTAAGCATATCAGTTTCAAGCACCGCCCATGTTCCACCAATAAAGAAAGTGGTTTTAACATTTTTTTCTTGTAAAGTTTTAAGCATATCATCCATAAACTCGGTGCCCCAATAGACATTAATCATAAGCGAAACATTCTTTGAGCTGGTGTTACCCATATAATAAACGCCGCTGACAGTGGCAGTAGGAACGCTTAGACTGCTTCCAATAATTGTTGCAACAGCCACAAGCATTATAATGCCTGCGATACATAGGTTTACGATCCCTTTTCGAAATGTGATAACTTTAAAATGTATTTTTTTCATAGATACAATGTATGTACGAGTTTAATATTTCATTACAAAATATATTTTTATTTAATCGAATACCTTGTAGAGTAGTTCGACTGTTTTTCCCTTATATATTTCTATATTAGGATAAACATCAATATTTTTGCTTTTTATTGACCTGCCCAGTTTTGATATTTTGTCAATATTGTCTTTATTAAAAAATATAGAAAGGTATCTGCCTGATGGAATATGAATTACATCGTTATTTTTTGAAAATCTTGATTCTAACCCGATATAATATTTCAAATTACCATTCGTCTTGTTTTTATAAACCACTCCATAATATTTTTCTGCGCAATTCAAAACGGGATATTTTTGAAAAGTATCTTCCCAAAATGCAGCTATAGTCGCATAATCCTGGCATTCTTTGCTAGTTCCGTAAATAGTCATCTCATTAAGCACTGTATAACTCGCTTGATATGGACTATTCTGACTTTCATTTTCATCAAAATTTAATCGACTTACATATTTAAAGTCTTTATTCTTATCATATACAGAAGGATTAAATCCGTGGAATGCTTTAAAGGCTCTTGAGAAAGAAGCCCTGCTATCGTAACCACACATCACAGCAACATCTATAATTTTATTACTTGCCAAAAGTTTAATACATTCACTTAATCTTCTGTTCTTTATATACTCATTAATGGAAGATCCTGTAAGCAAAGAAAAGAAAATCTTAAAATTATTTTCGCTAGTGCCAATAAAATGGCTAAGCTTAGAAACGGCGATCTCATCAAACAGATTTTCTTCAATATAGTCAAACACCAAATTTAATTGCTTATATATATTCATAATTTTATTATATCATATACTTTGCAAAGAAAGTAACATTTTTCACATATATAAAGTCACTTATTCAAAAATCCTTTATGCTAAAATAATCATGGAGGTAAATAATATGGCAAAAGAGGAAGTATATAAAATTAGTGGCAAAAGATTAAACGAGAAAGACGCTTGTCAAGCAATGCATAAGGCACTTGATCTCCTTATCGAAACTAACAATGTAATTTTACAAAGTTTGAGTTGCGTTCCAAACGATATAGAAAGTATAGAATATACAGGACTTCTTTCTGAAAAACTGGTTAATTTATTAAATAAAAATTGGGACACCCAAATTAAAATTGAAAAAGAAAAATGCTTAAAAGATATTAAGGAAAATAACTTCACAGGTATTGTGCAGGATGTGAATACAAGTGTTAAACTTCAACCTAAAACCATAAAGACAATTGATAATTTAACTAAACAAGCAGCAAGCACAAATGATAAAAGATATGCGTTTGAAATACTTAAATTTATTGAAAAAATGTTGCAAGATTCAAATGAAATATTTGGAAATCAACTTACTTACAGTGATAAACATTTACAATTAATTTCAGAGGCAGAATAATTTAACAAAATAAAAAAGTGGCTTTTGCCACTTTTTTATTTATCTTCTTTTGGTACAATGCGCTTAAGGTCAATGCGTCCCTTTTCGTCAATCTTGATAACTTCAACTTCAACGCTATCGCCGATTTTAACAATGTCTTCAACCTTATCAACATGTTTGTTTGAAAGTTTTGAAATGTGAATCATTCCTTCTCTTCCACCGCCAATATCTACAAATGCACCAAATTGCATAATTCTTACAACTTTTCCATCATAAACATCGCCAACTTCTGGGACTTCAACTATGCCAAGAATAATCTTCTTTGCCTTTTCAGCCATTTCCATATCCTGAGTTGCAATGAACACTTGTCCATCATCTTCGATATCAATCTTAACGCCGGTTTCTTCAATAATCTTGTTGATTGTCTTTCCGCCTGAGCCAATTACATCTTTGATAAAGTCAGGGTTAATTGTGAAGGTGATAATTTTAGGAGCATATTTTGAAAGTTCCTTTCTTGGAGCAGGAATTTCTTCAAGAAGTTTCTTCATGATAAACATACGTCCTTCACTTGCTTGAGTTAAAGCAGTGGTGAGGATTTTCTTATCAATACCCTTAATCTTGATATCCATTTGGATTGCAGTTACACCCTTTTCAGTTCCTGTAACCTTAAAGTCCATATCGCCAAGGAAGTCCTCCAAGCCTTGAATATCAGATAGCACTGCAACCTTACCGCTCTCTTCATCTTTAATAAGTCCCATAGCAATTCCAGCAACTGGGCGTTTGATAGGCACACCGCCATCCATAAGAGCAAGTGTTGAGCCGCATACTGATGCCATTGAAGATGAACCATTTGATGAAAGCACTTCACTTACCAGCCTAAGCGCATAAGGGAACTCCTCTTCACTTGGAATAACAGGCTCTAACGCACGTTCTGCAAGAGCACCATGACCGATTTCACGTCTGCCTGGGCTCTTTAAGTTTCTTGCCTCACCTGTTGCATAAGGTGGCATATTGTAATGGTGAACATAACGATTTACTTCTTCATCGTCAAGCCCTTCAAGTTTTTGCATATCAGAAACAGTACCAAGGGTAAGAGAGGTAAGCACTTGTGTTTGTCCACGAGTGAAAATACCTGTTCCGTGAACTCTTGGAAGTACCCCAACTTCGCACCAAATAGGACGAATTTCTGTTAAACTGCGGCCGTCTGGACGAACACCTTTATTGATAATTTTTGCTCGAACCTTTTCTTTTGTCATCTTATAAAGGACATCCCCTATTTGACGTTCACACTCTGGGAAAATTTCAGCGAAATGCTCTTTAACATCACTGTCAACCTCGTCTTGACGATTTTGGCGCTCTGTACGGTCAAAAGTATCAAGTGCGTGGTCAAGTTTTTTGTCAGCATATTCTCTTACTGCTTTATTGATATCTTCTGGAACAACATAGTATTCAATCTTTGGATTGACTGGTTTGCCAATTTCAGTTTTTATCTTTTTAAAGAATGTAACAATCTTCTTGATTTCTTCATGAGCAAACAAAATTCCATCACGAAGTGTTTCTTCTGGAACCTCATTGGCACCACCCTCAATCATAAGCACGGCTTCATCAGTTCCGCTTACAATCATGTGCATTTCGCTTCTATCACGTTCATCCCCATTTGGATTGATAACAAACTTGCCATCAACAAGTCCAACTGCAACAGAGCCTGTTGGTCCTTGGAATGGTATATCAGAAACTGAAAGGGCAAAACTTGAACCAAGCATTGCCAAAATCTCAGGCTCAATATCTGGGTCCACTGAAAGAGCGGTCGCAACAACAGCAACATCATTGTAAAATCCTTTTGGGAAAAGAGGACGAAGAGGTCTATCCATAAGGCGAGAAGTAAGGATAGCTTTATCGCTTGGTCTTCCCTCACGTTTCTTAAATCCACCGGGGATTTTTCCCACTGAATACATCTTTTCTTCAAAGTCCACAACAAGTGGGAAGAAATCGATTCCATCTCTTGCAGATTCTGACATGGTTACATTAACCATAATTACAGACTCGCCGCAACGAACAAGACAGGTTCCGTTTGCTTGTTCACAAAGCCTGCCAGTTTCAAAAGAAACCTTTCTTCCTCCTATTTCAATTTCATAAATCTTTGCATCGTTTTTCATTAAACATCTCCTTAAATTAATTATTACCTATATCATAACACTTTTATCAAAATTCACAAAATAAAATGGCATTGTAATTATACATGTAAAAAGAGGGACAACAAAAACATCATCCCTCTTTATTATTAAGTTATTTTGCGGTATCACGAATACCAAGTTCTTTGATTAGGCTTCTATAAGCTTCAATATCTTTTTCTTTAAGATAAAGTAAGAATCCTTTTCTTTTACCAACCATCTGAAGTAAGCCACGACGAGTGTGTTTATCCTTAGGATTTGTGTTAAGGTGATGCTCGTTAAGGTGGTTAATTCTCTCAGTAAGAAGAGCGATTTGCACTTGTGCTGAGCCGGTGTCATTTTCGCTGGTCTTATACTTGTTGATAATTTCTTGTTTTCTAGCCTTGTCCATAATTTCCTCCTATTTTATTTTTAACTCCTCAAAGCAATGCGTAAAAGCGTCAGAAGGTGTCGCTTGGCTTTGCCTTGGGTTTTTCATCGACGATGTTATTATACCACAATCCGTCATAGTTTGTAAAGAGTTTTAAAGTTAATTATTCAAAAAACTTTATTTTCTTTTCAATCATTTCATCAATGCGTTGAATATATTCTTCTATAAACTTGCAGTTTGGAATCCTTTCTATCTTTTTTTCATTATTGAAAACTCGTTTAGTCATCGCACCTGCCCCCACTGCAATAACTGTGTTGGTTTCTTCCATACTGTCAATATTAAATATGCACACTTTTTCATCTCTAAAAAAACCCACATTTTCAAGTCCACCAAGTTGATTTTTCTGACGATACATATAGTATGGCTTATAGCCATTTTCAAGTAATAAATTTTGTGCATACTCCACCATTTTCGGCACTTCTTGTTCAGATAAGATATCCTTTTCATCTCGCAGTTTTGCTCCATTCTTTACTGAAAGCGTATGAACAGTGATGTTCTCTGGAGAAAGGTCTATAAGGTTTTGCATTGTCCTTTTAAATATTCCCAGTTTTTCCCCCGGAAGTCCCGCAATGATATCCATATTGACATCCAAGCCACGTTCTAAAGCAAGTGCATAACTTTCAAGCACCTGCTTGTTTTTATGATTTCTACCTATACGTTTAAGTGTTGCCTCGCAGAAAGTTTGGGGATTGATGGATATCCGTGTAACATTATGTTTTACAAGCACATCAAGTTTTTCGGCGGTTATTGTATCCGGTCTGCCACATTCAACCGTAAACTCCCCTACAGGAAAGGTCAGGGATGCAAGCAATCTATCAAGCTGATTCGCCGTCAGCACACTTGGGGTGCCGCCGCCAATATATATTGTTCTGACAACATATGCTTTCTTTGTGACAATCTTTTTAACAGCCTCTATTTCTTTTAAAAGACAATCCAGATACAGTTCAAGTTTATCCTTAACGCGACCAAGTTCGTTTGATATAAAGGAGCAGTATAGACATCTTGAAGGACAAATTGGAATATTTACATATAAGTCAACAAGATTATCATTGCGTATTATACATCTTTGATTTTTAAGTATCATTGATGTTAGTCTTGCTTTATCCTTACGCAAGCGATATTGTTTCTCAAGTGCATCTGCAATAAGATGCTCTTTTACCTGACCATTTTCAATAAGGTCACGGGCAAATTTGGTGGGACGCACTCCCGTCAAGCTTCCCCATGGCAGAGTTTTATTAAACTTCTTCGATAAAACATCATATAGATGATTTTTGATTTCTTTTTTTCTAAGACTTTTCTTTTGAAGAGCCGACAAAGACTTATCATAATTATAATCAAATTCATAATTTACACTTTCATCACCATCAATCAAAACAATTTTATTTATAATTCTGCATTCTAGGTCAATTTCTTCATGTTCAATTGTAATTTCGGCGTTTGGATTAAAAAGATTACAAAGGTCGATAATATCAAGTTCAAGGTCCTGTTTATTTGTTTTTATATCCATCGCTCACTCCTTGACACTTGTGTAATATTTTTAAGGCTTCTTATATTGGTCATAACCTTTTCAAGTTCTGCCTTATTTTTGACAGACACTGCGATGTCACATATAAAGTTGTCACCCACATCTTTTGCATCAAACCCTGTTATTAACACTTTCATATTGGTTATAAGAGTGGTAAGTTTTGCTATATTATTATTTGACTTGTCTGCAATAACATGAATAGTTGCAATAAAAGAATTTCCCTCTCTTGTTGCCCATGTCGCAGAAATAAGTCTTTCTGGTTCTAAATACTTAAGATTTGCACAAGCATGCCTATGGATAGTGACACCTTTACCACGTGACACATAGCCCACAATATCATCTCCTTCAATAGGATTACAACAGCCTGCGTATCTAACCAGCATTCCGCTATCCCCATCAATGAGTATTCCTTCTTTGTTCTTTCGTACTGTTACAGTCGTTTCCTGTTTAATTTTGACAACATTGTCTTTGTTCCATAATCCTACAAATCTTCCAACCACCTGTTTTATAGACAAACTGCCAGAGCCTATGGCGGCATAAAGTTCATCCATCTCTTTCATGGTTAATTTTGGAAGAACTTCATCAAGATATTTATCAGTAAGAAGTTGAGAAGCGGTAAATCCACGCTCCTTGATGGCTCCTTCAAACATATTTTTCCCATTTTTGATGTTTTCTTCTTTAAGTTCATTTTTAAAATGTGTCCGAATTTTACTTCTCGCACTGTTGGTTTTTGCAATATTGAGCCAATCGCGAGATGGAGCCTTATTTGGATTGGTAAGAACCTCAACAATATCTCCATTCTTTAAAGGTGTGCTTATTGGTTTTATTTTTGAATTGATTTTGACGCCAACACATTTATTTCCGATGTCAGAATGAATTGCATAAGCAAAGTCAATTGCTGTTGCCCCGTCAGGAAATTCTATTACCCTGCCCTTTGGTGTTTGACAAAATATAACGCCACCATAAAGGTCTGCCTTTAAAGTTTCAACAAATTCTTCTGGTGGCAGGTCTTTTGCATTGTCAATTGCCTCGCGTATCCATGTTACCCTTGTATCAAGCCCATCCTTCTTTGTTGATTTCTCTTTATACAGCCAATGTGCATAACTTCCAAATTCACTTGCTCTATGCATCTCATGTGTGCGAATTTGAATTTCAAGTGGATGCTGATTTTCCACAATAACAGTTGTATGAAGTGATTGATAGCCATTTGGTTTTGGATTTGCGATATAGTCCTTAACTCTGCCCGGCATTGGCTTATACATTTGGTGCACACGCCCAAGAATTGCGTAGCACTCTTCTATATTGTCAACAATGACCCTCATTGCGAGCAGGTCATAAATTTTGTCAATTGAATGTTTCGCCTGTAATTTTTTATAAATACTGCTTATATGTTTTTGTCTATATTTAATCTCACCCTTAATACCAAGTTCTTGTAAAACTTCCTCGATTCTTCGCTTAGAAATTTCTAATTGTTGTTCGTTTTCCTCTTTCTTTTGCTCAAGGTAACTGCGAATATTTTCATATTCCTGAAAATGCTCAAGACGAATTACATTATCGTCCATTGCAAGCTTAAGCCCATCCAGCCCTAAACGCTCCGCAAGAGGTATATGAATTTCGTTTGCAAGTTCAACAAATCTTTTTTCAGTTGGTGATAGCGGGGTTTTCAATTTTTCAATGTCATATGCTATACCAGCAAGCTTAATGATGACAATTCTAACATCTTTGCTTAAAGCCAAAAACATCTTCTTGATATCATCAGCTTCCTCACTTGGCGTAAGATTCTGTATATCTTTGATAAGTTTAAAACTATCAACAAGTTCATTTTCTTCTTTTGTTAGTCTTTCTAAAAGCAAATCCGCTTTTTGCGGATCAACTTTAAACAATTGATAAGTCAAAAATGCTAGAATAGAACTTTTATCTAATTTTGCTTTAAACATGTAATCAAGTATAAATTCACAACGTGGCAAATTAATCTTATCACAAAGAATAAGTTCAACCGTTTCTTTATCCTCTGGGCTTAACTTAATATGATTAAAGATTGTTTTCTGAATGGAAGAAGTTGTTATATTACTATCCATCTTTCCTCCTGAAAGTATTTTTAAGTAGACTCAAAGTATTATATAATTTTGAATCTGTAAGAGATAACTTTTGCTGCTTATTTATATAAATGGTAATCTGGTTATCTTCGATCACATTTATAAGTTTTAACTCTTTAAACACCAAAAATGCAGCATAAAAGGTGTTAAAAGAAAGATTTGAAAAATTTATCTTATCATATAAATCAAATATGTTATAAATTGGCTTGCCCGCCTTTGCACGAAGAGCATTAAACACCTTTCCAAAACTCTCGCGTGAAAGGTCAAGGTTTGAAAACTTCTTATAATCTGTTTCCTTTTCAATTGGAATAAATATTTCCGCTTCAGTTATCTCATTCAATGCAGAAATAAATGTGGAATCAAGTACAGGAGACAGAAAAACAATCTTAGAATAATTTTTTGCCCATTCCAACCCTTTAGGAGATAAAAGTAAACTATTATATCCGATTTCATGGTTATCATATATACCAAAATGATAAATATTTTGCGTATTATAATTTTTGGCAAATTCTACATAATCATGGCAGGAATAAGTAACGAAACATGTGCCAAAAACTGAAGTCGCAGTACCACCAACAAAATGGAGTAGTTCATTTTTTGGATAAAGTTTAAATTTCGCATCCCCCGTTTTAGAGTAAGTTAACTGAGATAACTCAATTGGGTTAAGTTTTTTGTATGCATCTTCGACTATAAAACTGCCCCCATCAAATTTTGATATCGTGCCTTTAAGAGAACGAGATTGTAAATCAATAATAAAACTCTTCTGACGACAAAAATTCATTTTGAGCAAATTATCAAGATAGTTAAAATACATCAGATTCACGCCATCAATTTTAATGTTTGCATGTTGCGGAAATCTCTTCATTGGAAGCAATTCAATTTCTGGAACTGTTATCTTGAATTTCGGCTTTGGATTAGCACAGCCAAGCGGTTCGAGGACCGAAAGTTCTTTTACAAGGTCTGGGGTAATATCTTCCAAAGCTATATCTTGGTCATAATATTCAATAGGAATAAAAACTTCGTCGTTGACACTTTGGAGAGCAAAAGCGTTAATTTTTTGAACAAATTCTTCATAATTTTTGCGTTTTAAACTCAATCCTGCAGCCATGCTATGTCCGCCAAAGGTTTCAAGAATATCTTTTAAGGAAGATAAAAGTTCATGAATATTTATATCGTCAATGCTTCGACCGGAACCGCTTAATATGTCCCCTTCCTGAGCAAACAAAAATACAGGTTTATGATATTTATCAACAAGGCGAGAGCAAACAATCCCAAGCACCCCCTTATCCCACATTTTTGAAGCAAGGCAAATTACCCTTTGAGTACGCATGTTCTGCTTTGAAAGGGCTTTTTCACAATCATCATAAATCTTATTGCAAATTTCCTGCCTGCGAGTATTATGCTCCTTAATTTTTTCTATATATTTTTTTATTTTTACTGGGTCTGTCTCAAGATAGAGTTTAAGACTATCCGCCGCATCTCCCATCCTTCCAGAAGCATTAAGTTTTGGTGCTATTTTAAAAGAAATATCCACAGAGTCTGGTTTATTTGTACTCAAACCAAACTCTTTAAAAAGCATTTTAATACCCACTGGGGCAAATTTATCCAAAAGCTTAAGTCCACGAGCAACAATCGTCCTGTTTTCGTTAAGAAGAGGGACAATATCACTTATGGTTGCAATTGCTGCTATAGGAAGATATTTTTCTGCCTCACCACGTCCAAGAAGAGCTTCCGCAATCTTATATGCCACACCTGTCCCACAAAGTTCCCGATTTGCATATTCTTGCCCCTCAATTTTTGCATTGACAACAATGGTGTCTGGCAAAATATCTGGTATCTCATGGTGGTCAGTGACAATTATATCTATTCCTTTACTCTTTCCATACTCAACTTCTTGATAGCAGGAAATACCGCAATCCACTGTAACAATTAAATTTGGGTTAAACTTATCAGAAAGTTTATCAATTACCTTGTTGGTAAGGCCATATCCATCCACAAATCGATTTGGAAGATAGTAGTCCGCTTTAATACCAAACTCTTTCAGAGCTTTCAACATTATCGCAGTTGCACTAATACCGTCAACATCATAATCCCCAAAGATAAGCACCCTATCCTTCATCTCTCTTGCCAAAGTCAATCTTTCAACCAATTCTTGCATTCCATTAAGTTTATAAGGGTCAAGAAGAGTTTTCGGATTCAAATACTCCTCGACCGCCTCAGCTGTAGAAACACCTCGGGAGCAAATCAGTTCCATAACCCGAGGAGAAATATTAAATTGCTTAGATAAAAGAGCGACCTTATCGGCGTCTTTATTAAAAAATTTCTTAAATATCATACTAAATACCTATATTTTTACTTACTTATGGTTTCAGTATAGCACACTGATATTTAAATTGCCTAACAATTTTATAACTAAGCTTTTATAAATTTAGCCAATAAAAAAAGTGGCTTTGCCACTTTTTTAATCAATTAAGCCTCTTCTTTTACTTCAACTGTTTCTTCTTTT
>CAOJZM010000009.1 GCA_948466185.1 uncultured Christensenella sp. | reverse complement strand
CCTATGACCCTCTGCTTGTAAGGCAGATGCTCTCCCAGCTGAGCTAAACTTCCATTGCATTTATCATGCTCTATTAATATAACAAAAAAATTATAATATGTCAACGATTTTTTGTAACTTTTATAAATTTATTTTATAAATTGCTAAATAAAAAAGACTTGCTAAGCAAGTCTTTTTATTATTTGTTTTTAGTCGTTTTCTTTACTGCTTTTTTAAGCTCAGTTTGTGGATTTTCTTTTTCTTGTAGTGTTTCAAGTATTTGCTTTAACAGATATTCTGTTGAGTTGCGATATTTCTCTTCTTCAAGTGCTTTTTGTTTTGCCGCTTCTTCCGCTTTTTCTTCGGCAGCTTTTTGTGCTTTTTCTTCACGATATGCGAGCACGGCACCTTTATCACGTTTATCAATCCCAAGTGCTTTAAGTTCTTGCTTTTCTTCCTTAGTAAGTTTGCCTTTCATCGCGTTTTCGGTTGCATGTTTAAACATTTCGCTGCTCTTCATTGCCACCTTTAAGATTATGAATAAGGTCATAGCTATAATTAAGAAGTTAAGTATTGCAGATATAAACGCACCCCAATTTATGTATATACTATTTTCTAATGTGCCGTCTTCAGCCCATTTGAGTACGGTAACCGCACCTTCAAGGCCGTTTTGACCACCGCTGATTATGCTTAATAACCAGTTGATAAGTGGCATAATTATTTGGTCTGTGAATGCTTTAACAATTGCATTAAATGCACCACCAATGATAACGCCGACAGCCATATCAAGAATATTGCCTCGACTTATGAATTTTTTGAAATCACTAAAAAACTTTTTCATTTCTTTCCTCCTGCCTATATTCTAAATGTTTAAAAAAAATAATGCAAATAAATAAATAAAATTTTTTAAATTTTTGGACTCTATGCACAAAAAATTATTATTTTTAATATTATTTAATACAACATTTTGCAAAGGAGGGGGGTATGCCTTGTAATTTAAATTTTAATCAATGTAATGGAGGGTCTTATTATCCCTGTCCTATTTTTAATTGTAGATGTAGGCTATTAAATCTTTTAACTGGTTCATCTAATACAGTTATTAATCCTGTAATTACTCCGAGTTGGGCATTTTTTAACTTTACAACGCCTCAGACTGTTTTGCCAAATGGCAATGTGATTTTTAATATGGTAAGTGGAGCGGGGATAAATATATTAACAGGTGCAAATGGTGTAATTAATCTTGATATTGGTACCTATCAAATTTCATATAATGCAAATGGTGCAATTTCTTCAAATGGTACTCTGGCTTTAGCATTATTTAATAATGGGAATATCATACCTGCCTCCGAAAGTCAGTCAAGCGGTGTGTTGGGTGACGCAGCCACATTATCGGGAAGTGTGGTTATTAATATTACCGAGAATGGAAGTCCGGTTTCGTTACGTAACATTAATAATGTTTCAGAAGTGTTTTCAAGCGGGACATTAACGGTTACAAAAGTATAATGGTGAAGCTGACATCTTTCTCAAATATTTTCACTTTAAAAACAAAATTGGTTGCCTAAACTGAAATTTTTAGTATATACTAATTATAAGAAGGCGGAGGTGCAACATGAAAACAAACAAATTACCAAAATTTGAAGATAGTGATGCTGCCGTATTTTTAAGGGCTTTGGAACTTGGCGGTGACACACAGGTTATAAGACATTTTGTTAAAAGTATGCGTATCTGGGATAAGGAGTTACTTTCTGCCATAGATAGAGAAAAAGGGCAGGAACGGGAATAATTATGGCTAGTACAAAAGTTAAAGCGGTGATAATTTCATCCAAAGATTACAAAGAAAAGGACAAGCTTTTGACCCTTTTTACTCTTGAACAGGGAAAGATGACTGCATTTATGCGAGGGGTTCGAGGCGAAAAAGCAAAGTTAAAAGCAGCAAAAGAAGTCTTTTCTTTTGGAGAATTTATTATAGAAAATACTAAAGGATTTAATATTGTAACACAGGTAGAAGTTATTGATTCTTTTTTTGGATTAACTAAAGATTTGGACAAGTTTTATGAAGGTTGTGCAATCCTTGATATTGTTAACAAAGTTTCTTCACAGGAAAGTGACCCGGCACTATTTATTGAGCTGTTAAAATGTTTAAAAGCGTTATGTTACTCGCAGGTAAACAAATACTATTGTATTGATAAGTTTTTGATAAAAGTATTTGAAAACATTGGATATTCATTCATTACAAACAAATGTTCTTCCTGCAAAATTACATTGAGTGGCAAAAAGTATTTTAATATTGATATAGGTGAGTTTGTTTGTGCGGGATGCAAAACGGATACCTGTTTGCCTGTTAGCGACGTGTGTTACAGTGCACTGAAGCTTTTAAGCGGTGTGGATTATGATAAGCTTCCAACTTTGAAAATAGGTGGTAATGGAGAGAAAGAATGTTTCCATCTTCTTGAAAAAAACTTTGAATGGAGAATGGGGCAAAGGTTTTGCAGTATACCTTCAGTTTAAATATTAAATATAAATTAAAAAAATCTCTGAAATTTCAGAGATTTTTTGTTGTTTTTGAATATTTAGTCATTTTCGTCTTCGTGTCTTTCAGAGTAAACACTCTCATAGTGAGGGTGAATATCATCTTCTAATTTAGAAAATAAAATCTTACGATTAGGGTGGCGTGCCAAATAATCGGCATCCATCCTTGAAAGTATTTCAGTATTTGCAGCGGCAAGGTCTTTTTGTCCAGCTGCAAGTTTCTTAAGCTTGTCCTCGTTTGCAGTGCCAGTTTGCTTTATTTCAATTATATCTTCCTCAATTCTTCGTAATCTTTGGTCCATTGAGTATATAACTTTTACCAGTTCTTCTATTGCATTTGCGTTCATTACCATTTCTCCTTATATATATAATATAATAATATATAATATTTGTCAATATATAATAACGCATTTTTTGCCTGAAAAAATCTTTATTTTTTCTTGTAAAAACCCTTGACATCATGTCGGGTTTTTGGTAGAATGTAAATGCTGTGAAATATGGGTTGAAGCGTAAGGTTACTTTGGTTACCAGCAATCAAAGAGAATTTACGTGGACAAGTTCGTGGCAAGTTAGACTACGAGCGACCGACCAGAATATCACATTTTTTAAATTCTCACAGCAAGATACACACGGAGTCGTGTTCCGTATGGTAAAAATTAAATGTGAAGGGTCGGCAGTGCTATTACAGGAGGTAAATAATTAATGGCAACACAAAAAATCAGAATTAAATTAAAAGCCTTTGAACACTCCCTCATTGATGAAGCGTGCAAGAGAATTATCGAAACCGCTGAGAAGAGTGGAGCAAAGGTAAGCGGGCCTATTCCTCTTCCAACAGACAGGGAAGTGGTAACCGTTATTCGTTCACCACACAAGTATAAAGACAGTCGTGAACAATTTGAGTCAAGGACTCACAAAAGACTTATCGATATTTATTCACCATCTACAAAGGCAGTTGACGCTCTTATGAAGATTGATTTGCCTGCAGGTGTTGATATAAAAATCAAACTGTAAGGAGGAAGACATAAATGAAAAAAGCAATAGTTGGAAAGAAACTTGGCATGACTCAAGTCTTCACTTCAGAAGGTTTGGTTATTCCAGTTACAGTGGTTGAGGCGGGTCCTTGCCCAGTCGTTCAAATTAAGAACGAAGAAAAGGACGGTTATAAAGCAGTTGTCGTTGCTTTTCAAAAACAAAAGGCATCAAGAGTAAACAAAGCAAGTGCTGGTGCATTCAAGAAAGCTGGAGTTGAAACTTACAGACTTGTTAAAGAACTCAAATTCGATAATGCTGAAGAATATCAACTTGGTCAAGAAATCAAATGCGATATCTTCGCAGATGGCGATAAGGTTGATGTTACTGGTACAACAAGAGGTCGTGGTTTTACTGGTGTTATCCAAAGATGGAATCAACACAGATTAAAGATGACTCACGGTACTGGTCCTGTTCATAGAGAAGTCGGCTCTATGGGTGCAAACTCTACTCCATCAAGAGTGTTCAAGAATAAACATATGCCTGGACATTATGGTGTTGAAAGAGTTACTATTCAAAACCTTGAAATTGTTAAGGTTGATACCGATAGAAATATCTTACTTGTTAAAGGTTGTATCCCTGGACCTAAGGGTAGCGTGGTTACAATCCGTGAGAGCAAGAAGGCATAAAGGAGTTTGACATGGCAAAAGTAAAAGTTTTCAATATGGAGGCCAAAGAAGTTGGCAGCATGACACTTTCTAAAGACCTTTTTGAAGTAGAATATAACGAACCTCTTATTCATCAAGCAATTGTTATGTATAATGCTAATCAAAGACAAGGTACAAAAAGTACATTGACTAGAAGTGAAGTTCGTGGCAAGGCAGCTAAGCCTTGGCGTCAAAAGGGGACAGGCAGAGCAAGACATGGCTCTAAAAAGGCTCCACAATGGACTGGCGGCGGAGTTGCATTCGCACCAAAACCTAGAGATTATTCTAAAAAGATGAATAAGCAAGCAAGACGTTACGCTCTTCTTTCTGCTCTTAGCGAAAAAATCAGAGCAAATCAAGTTGTTGTTATCGACAAATTCGATTTTAAAGATGCAAAGACAAAAGAAGCTCAAGCATTCGTAAACGCTTTCAAATTTAACGGCTCAACTATCGTTGTTAATAAAGGCAATGATGAGAAGATTAAGAGAGCGACTGCTAACATGGCAGGACTTGCTATCCAAGAAGCAACTGATATCAATGTTTATGATGTTGTAGCATCTAAAAACCTTGTTCTTACTCAGTCTGCTATCAAAACTATCGAGGAGGCATACGCAGAATAATGAACGCAGAACAAATTATCAAAAGACCACTTCTTACTGAAAAAAGCTATGCTGGAATCGCAAGTAAGGTTTACACTTTTGAAGTGGCTAAAAACGCAAACAAAATTGAAATAGCAAAAGCTGTTGAACAACTTTTCGGTGTTGAAGTTGAAAAAGTAAACACTGTTAATGTTAAAGGACACAAGAAAGTCCAAAACACTAAAGCTGGAAGAACGGAAGGAAGAACTTCTGATTACAAAAAAGCAATTGTAACCTTGAAAGAATCTTCTAAAACTATTGCGTTCTTTGACAGCTTATCTTAATAGGAGGTTAGGTCATTATGGCAATTAAGACAAGCAATCCAACTTCTGCGGGAAGAAGATTCTATACGACCTCTTCCTTCGAAGAAGTAACAAAGAAAACTCCTGAAAAATCTCTTCTTGCAAAGAAAGATAAACACGCTGGAAGAAATGCTCAGGGAAGAATTACTGTTAGACACCAAGGTGGTGGAAACAGACAAAAGTATCGTATTATTGATTTCAAACGTAATAAGGATAATGTTCCTGCTAAAGTTGTTGGTATTGAATACGATCCAAACAGAACTGCATACATAGCATTACTTAGCTATGTAGATGGAGAAAAGAGATACATTATCGCGCCAAACGGACTCAAAGATGGTGACATCGTTATGAGCGGCGATAACGTTGATATAAAAGTCGGAAATAATCTTCCACTTGCTAATATCCCAGTAGGTTCTTTAATTCATAACATTGAACTTGAACCAAAGAAGGGCGGACAACTTGCAAGATCAGCCGGTGCTGAAGTTCAACTTATGGCTAAGGAAGGCAAGTATGCAACTTTAAGACTTCCAAGTGGAGAAATGAGAAAGGTTCTTCTTACCTGCCGTGCAACAATCGGCACTGTTGGAAACCTTGACCATGAACTTATTTCACTTGGTAAGGCTGGAAGAAAGAGACATATGGGCGTTAGACCATCCGTTCGTGGTGTGGCTATGAACCCTAATGACCATAAGCATGGTGGTGGTGAAGGTAAGAGCCCTGTTGGTATGGCTTCACCTGTTACTCCTTGGGGTAAACCTGCTCTTGGTTATAAGACAAGAAAGAAGAAAAATCGCTCTAACCGCTTGATGGTTAAGAGAGTTAATTAGGAGAGATAGATATGAGCAGATCATTAAAGAAAAAGCCTTATGTTCACCCAAGTTTAATGAAGAAAGTCAATGAAATGACTGCTTCAGGGGTTAAAAAACCTATCAAGACTTGGTCGAGAGCTTCTACAATTTATCCTGAATTTGTTGGCTTTACCTTTGCAGTGCACAACGGAAAGAAACATGTTCCTGTTTATTGCACAGCTGACATGGTAGGACACAAACTCGGAGAGTTCTCTCCAACAAGGACCTACAAAGGTCACACTAAAAAAGCGGCAGCCGCTAAGAAGAAGTAAGGAGGAGGGTAAAAATGGCTACAAGAATTAGACAAAAAGCAGAAAAAAGACAAAGAGAAAAAGATACCCGTCCTTTTGCAAGAGCAAACTATATTAGAATGAGCAGTTCTAAGGTACGTATTGTTCTTGACTTAATTCGTGGTAAAAAAGCTCAATACGCAGTCGCTATGCTTGAAAATATGAATGACGCAGCAGCTCAAGAAACTTTAAAAGTTTTGAAATCTGCTATTGCAAACGCTGAAAACAACATGGGTAAGAATGCTGAAACTCTTGTTGTTGCTGAGTGTTATGCAAACCAAGGACCTCAACTTAAACGTATTCATTACGCTGGTAAGGGGTCTGGTAACAGAATACTTAAAAAGACTTCACACATTACAGTTGTGCTTGATGAAGTGGTAGGAGGCTAAGAATGGGACAAAAAGTAAGTCCAGTCGGACTCAGACTTGGAATTAATAAAGATTGGAACTCAACTTGGTATGCTGATAAGGCTAGCTTTGCAGCAAACCTTAAAGAAGACCAAGAAATTCGTAACTTTTTGAAGAAAAAATACGCTTCCAGTGCGATTTCAAAAGTTACAATTGAAAGAGCAGCAGGCAAACTTATCATCAATATCTTTACTGGTAAACCGGGTATGATTATTGGAACTAAGGGTGCCGGAATTGAAACTATCAAAAAAGAAGTTTCTAAAATGATTAGACCTGTTAAACTTCTTGTTATCAATGTTAAAGAAGTAAAAAAGGTTGACCTTGACGCTCAACTTGTTGCAGAAAGCATTGCACAGCAACTTGAAAAGCGTGTTGCAGGTAAGCGTGCCTTGAAACAAGCCCTTCAAAGAGTTATGAAGGCAGGTGCAAAGGGCTGTAAAGTTCAGATTAGCGGTGTGCTTGCAAAGGCTAATGATAAGGCAATGACTGAAAAATACAAGGAAGGAAGCCTTCCACTTCACACTCTTCGTGCAGATATCGATTATGGCGAGGCAGCTGCTTACACCATGATTGGTAAAATCGGCGTTAAGTGCTGGATTTACAAAGGTGATATCCTTGGCGCAAAAAAGCCCGTTGAAACAAAAGGAGGGCAAGAATAATGTTGATGCCAAAGAGAGTTAAAAGAAGAAAGGTGCATAGAGGCAGAATGACAGGTAAAGCAATGCGCGGAAACGAACTTGCTTACGGAAGCTATGGTATGGTTGCTATGGAACCTTGTTGGATTAAATCAAACCAAATTGAAGCTGCACGTATCGCGATGACAAGATACATCAGACGTGGTGGTAAGGTTTGGATTAAGATTTTCCCTGACAAACCAGTTTCTAAGAAAGCTATCGGAACTCGTATGGGTTCTGGTAAAGGGGCACCAGAGTTCTGGGTTGCTGTTGTTAAACCTGGCAGAGTTCTGTTTGAAATTGAAGGGGTGAGTGAAGAGGTTGCTAAGGAAGCGCTTAGACTTGCTGGACACAAACTCCCTTGCAAAGTAAAATTTGTAAAGAAAGAACAAAACGAAGGTGGTGTGAAAGATGAAAATTAGTGAAATTAAAACTCTTTCTATTGAGGAACTCAATAAAAGACTTAAAGAACTCAATAGTGAATTATTTAATCTTCGTTTTTCTCACGCTACAAGAAACCTCGCAAACCCAATGCAAATTCATGAATGTAAAAAAGAAATTGCAAGAGTTAAGACGGTTTTAAGAGAAAAAGAAATTGCAGGAGGAAACGATGGAAAATAGAAATTCAAGACTTACCAGAGTGGGCGTTGTTGTCAGTGCTGGCAAAATGGATAAAACAGTTGTTGTAAATATCGTTTCCAGAGTAAAAAGCCCAATTTATAAAAAAGTCGTTCAAAAATCAAAAAAATTCAAGGCTCATGATGAAAACAATGAATGCCAGATTGGCGATACTGTTCGCATAATGGAAACTCGTCCAATCAGCAAGGATAAATATTATCGCGTTGTTGAAATCGTTGAGAAAGCTAAGTAAGGAGGACGGATATTATGGTACAACCTCAAACAAGATTAAAGGTGGCAGATAACACTGGTGCTAAAGAGATTATGTGTATCCGTGTTCTTGGTGGCTCTTTCAGAAGAAGCGGAAACATCGGTGATGTTATTATTGCTTCTGTTAAAAAGGCTATCCCTGGTGGAAGTGTTAAGAAGGGTGATGTTGTTAAAGCAGTCGTTGTTCGCACAACCAAGGGACTTCGCAGAGAAGACGGCTCTCACATCAGATTTGATGACAATGCCGCAGTGATTATTGATAATCAAAAACAACCAAAAGGAACTCGTGTATTCGGACCTATCGCGAGAGAACTCAGAGAAAGAGGATATATGAAAATTATCTCTCTTGCACCTGAGGTTATATAAAAGGAGATTCTTATGAAGATGGCAATTAAAGCAGGTGATACAGTCGTTGTTATTGCTGGTAAAGAAAAGGGCAAGACTGGCAAAGTTTTAGAAGTTAACGCTGAAACAAACCGTGTGCTTGTTGAAAATATCAACGTTGTTAAAAAACATCAAAAACCAAGATCTCAACAAGATAAGGGTGGAATAATTGAAAGACCAGCACCTATTGATGCTTCTAATGTTCAAGTTGTTTGCCCAGTATGTGGAAAAGCAACAAGAGTTGCCCACAGAGAAATTGAGGGAGCAAAGGTTCGCTCTTGCAAAAAATGCAATGGCTCACTCGATAAAAAGTTTGTAAAACAATCAAAAAAAGAAGTTAAGAAAGTAGAAAAAACAGCTAAGAAAGAAGATGCACCAAAGGCTACTGCAAAAGCTGAGCCAAAGGCAGCTAAAACAACAGCTAATGCAGCTACTGCAAAAACAACTAAGACTGAGACTGCTTCAAAAACTTCTACCACTAAAAAGTCGACATCTACCAAGAAGGATAAATAGGAGAGAACAATGGCAAAAGAGCAAAACAGAATTCTCAAAATGTATAAAGAGGAAGTTGTTCCAGCACTCACAAAAGAGTTTGGTTACAAAAATCCTATGGAAGTTCCAAAACTTGTTAAGATTGTTCTTAACATGGGTCTTGGAGAAGTCAAAGGAAACTCAAAGAGTTTCAATATTGCAGTTGATGAACTTACTGTCATTGCAGGACAAAAACCAATCGTTACAACTGCTAAAAAGTCAATCTCAAACTTTGGTTTAAGAGAAGGACAAAAGATTGGTGCAAAAGTAACTCTTCGTGGAGACAGAATGTATGAGTTCTTTGATAGACTCACAGCAATCGCACTTCCAAGAGTTCGAGATTTCAGAGGTATTCCTGAGAAGTCTTTTGACGGAAGAGGAAACTACTCTATGGGAATTAAGGAACAACTTATATTCCCAGAAATCGTTTATGAAAAAGTCGAAAAAATCAGAGGTTTTGACATTACTTTCGTTACTACTGCTAAGACCAACGAAGAAGCAAAAGCACTTTTGAAGGCACTCGGTTTGCCTTTCGCGAAATAGGAGTTAATTAAACTATGGCAAGAAAAGCATTAATTGAAAAACAACAAAAAACTCAAAAGTATAAGACGAGAGAATATACCCGTTGCAGTCTTTGTGGACGTCCACACGCAGTACTTAGAAAGTATGGAATTTGCAGAATTTGTTTCCGCGAACTCGCGAACAAAGGGGAAATCCCTGGCGTTAAGAAGTCAAGTTGGTAAGAGGAGGAAAATATGGTACTTACAGATCCTATTGCAGATATGCTCACAAGAATTCGTAATGCACTGGCTGCTAAACACGATAGTGTGATTGTTCCTGCATCAAATGAAAAAACTCAAATTGCTAAGATTCTTCTTGAAGAAGGATACATTGTTTCTTATGAAGCAGTAGAAGACGGAAACAAAAAGAACATTCTTATTACACTTAAATACGATGAAAACGGCGATAGCGTTATCCAAGGTTTAAAGAGAATTTCTAAACCAGGACTTCGTATTTATGCACAAAAAGATAAACTTCCAAGAGTTATAAGCGGACTTGGAATCGCTATTATTTCTACAAACAAGGGCGTGGTAACTGACAAAGTTGCAAGAAACCTTGGCGTAGGTGGCGAAGTTCTCGCTTATGTATGGTAGGAGGGCGTTATGTCTAGAATTGGTAAAAGAGTTATTGTTATGCCAGCTGGTGTTTCTGCTGAACTTAATAACGAAGTTTTGACCGTTAAAGGTCCTAAAGGAACATTGACTCAAGGTATTGACAAAACAATCAAAACAAATATCAATGGAGGGGAATTGTCTTTTGAAATAGCAAAAGAGACCCCTGATGCAAATGCTAAACACGGGCTTTATAGAGCACTTGCACACAACATGGTTGTTGGTGTAAGTGAAGGCTTTAAGAAAACACTTTTAATCTCAGGTGTAGGTTACAAAGCAAATGTTTCTGGAAACAAGCTTGTATTGAATCTTGGCTTCTCTCATCCTGTTGAACTTGACATCCCAAGTGATATTCAAGTTACTTGCACAAGTGCAACTGAAATCGTGGTTAGTGGTATTGATAAACAAAAAGTTGGCCAATTTGCGTCAAATGTTAAAGCATTAAGACCAGTTGAACCATATCATGGCTACGGGGTTAGATATTCTGACCAAGTGGTTATCAGAAAAGTCGGAAAAACTGCCGGAAAGGGCAAAAAGTAGGAGTTTAAGCAATGATAAGCGTTAAAGATAAAAATCAAGAAAGACTTGTTCGTCATAAACGTGTTAGAACCAAGGTTTCTGGAACCAGCGAAAGACCTCGTCTTTGTGTTTACAGAAGCACAACCCAAATCTATGCACAAATTATTGATGACGTTAAAGGCGTTACACTTGTAAGTGCTTCTACTCTTGACCCAGAAGTTAAGAAAGCTATTAAAGGCAAATCTAAATCTGAACAAGCAAAAATCGTTGGCGAGACCATCGCTAAACGTGCCATTGCAAAGAAGATTAAAGAAGTTGTCTTTGATAGAGGCGGTTACATTTATATAGGTCGCGTTCAGGCTTTGGCAGAAGCTGCTAGAGAAGCCGGACTTAAATTTTAGGAGGATATCATGGCTAATGTTGAAGAAGTAAAAAACGCCGATGTGGTGACAAAGGAAAACTCCTTTAAAGATAAGAAACCTTTCAATAAGAAAGGGGACCGCAAGGACAGACCTGTACGTAGAGAAGAAAGCGAATTTGATAAACGTGTTGTTTCTGTTAGAAGAGTAACAAAGGTTGTTAAAGGTGGAAGAACCCTCCGTTTCTCAGCTCTTGTTGTTGTTGGAGATGGAAAGGGCAAGGTTGGTCTTGGAATTGGAAAAGGAAGAGAAGTATCTTCTGCTATTGAAAAGGCAACAATTATTGCAAAGAAAAACATGAAATTAATCAGCATTGTTGATGGAACAATTCCTCACGAAACAATTGGTAAGTTTGCAGCAACAAACATTCTTATGCTTCCTGCTAAAACTGGTACTGGAGTTATTGCTGGTGGTGCAGCTCGTTCAGTTCTTGAACTTGCTGGTATCAAAGATATCGTTACAAAAATTCATGGCTCTACAAACAAAATCAACTGCGTTAAAGCTACAATGAATGGTCTTTTGTCTGTAAGAACAAAGGAAGAAATTGCAGCAAGACGTGGCAAGAGCGTTGATGAGATTTAAGGAGAAAGATTATGGCAGAGAAAAAACAAAAAATGCTTAAAGTAACCTACGTTAGAAGTGCAATCGGTTACAACAAAAAGCAATCTAAAATAATTGAGGCCCTTGGTCTTACCAAACTCAACGATTCTAACATCCTTCCTGATAACGCAAGTGTACGTGGCAGTATTCATCATGTTGCACACCTCGTTAAAGTGGAAGAAGTAAAGTAGGAGGACGAAATGGAATTAAATAATTTAAGACCTGCAGAAGGAGCCACTACTAAGAAGGTTAGAGTTGGTAGAGGTATCGGAAGCGGAATCGGCAAAACAAGTGGAAAAGGTCATAAAGGACAAAATGCTCGTAGTGGCGGTGGTGTTAGACCTGGATTTGAAGGCGGGAATATCCCTCTTATCAGAAAGATGGCTATTCGCGGTTTCAACAACAAAAACTTTAAAAAATTCTACGCTTGCATTAATGTAGGCGACCTTGAAGCATTTGAAGCAAATGCTGTTATTACTGAGGAACTCTTGTATGAAACAAGATTCATCGGTAAACGTATGCCTTACGGCTTAAAAGTTTTGGGAGATGGTGTTCTCACTAAACCTTTAACTGTTAAAGCAAACAAATTCACAAAACAAGCAAAAGAGAAGATAGAGAAAGCGGGCGGAAAAGTAGAGGAGTTATAATGTTTAAAACGATAGTTAATGCTTTTAAAATCAAAGACATTCGTAAGAAGATTTTAATAACATTATTGTTATTATTCATTTACCGCGTGGGTTGTTATTTGCCCGCTGTCGGTTTTGATGCACAGGGAATTGTAAACAGTGACACTATTTCTATATTCAGTCTTATGGATATGGTCAGTGGTGGTGCACTTTCTAATATGTCGGTGCTGGCACTCGGTGTTACGCCATATATTACGGCTTCCATTGTCATTCAGTTGTTGACGGTGGCAATCCCTGCACTTGAAAGACTATCTAAAAACGGGGAAGATGGAAGAAGAAAAATCAACCTTTACACTCGTATCGCTGCACTTGTGCTTGCTCTTGCACAGTCAATCGGTATCGTTGTAGGTTATTCTGCAAATCTTGACCCTAACGCTCTTTGGACTGGTGCTCCAACCTGGCTTATCGGCTGCGGTGTAGTTTTAATCTTAACCGCTGGTGGTATGTTTACGGTTTGGATTGGTGAAAGAATAACTGACCTTGGGGTCGGAAACGGAATGAGTCTTCTCATCTTTGTTGGTATTCTTTCATCTGCTACAACTTCAATCAAAAACGCATTCTCAATCGTTTTTGGTGGAGATGTAAATTATTTATGGTATATTGTAATCTTCCTTGTTGCAGTTATCGCAATCTTTGCTTTGATTGTGTTCATGGATGGCGGGGAAAGACGTGTACCTGTTCAATATGCAAAACAAATTAAGGGAAGAAAGATGTATGGCGGACAAAGCACATATATCCCTATCCGTGTAAACGGCTCAGGGGTTATGCCAATCATCCTTGCAAGTACATTCTTAATGTTCCCACAACTTATAATAAGCATTTTCTGGCCAACATCAACTTGGTATCAACAATGGCTTGGAACTAACTCTTGGATTTACATTGTGCTTACTGCATTGTTAATCCTTGCATTCTCATTTTTCTGGGCAAAGATTTCCTTTGATCCAAATGATATAAGCAAGAGAATACAACAACAGGGCGGTTTCATTCCTGGTATCCGTGCTGGCAGACCAACTGCTGAATATCTTGGAAAGATTTCTGGAAGAATTACTTTCTTCGGTGCAATCTTCCTTGCAGTTATCGCACTTATCCCATCTCTTGCTTTCAAAGCAATCGGAGATGCAACAAGTGCAGGTATCCTTATTAACGCGTTCAGTGCAACAGGACTTATGATTGTGGTTTCAGTGGCACTTGAACTTGATAAACAACTTGAAGCACAAATGCTTATGAGAAATTACAAAGGATTCCTTAACTAATTTATAAGGAGAGATAATGAAAAACACAAAATCATTTAAGGATTGGAAAGTTTCTGTAAACACTGTATCTGAGAAAGAACTGTTAAAAAGAAAGACTGCTTTGGCAGAAATAATAGAAGAAAATTCAGAGGTTTTAACAGGGGAGCAGATTAAAGCACTTTCTAGTGCCATGTTTGGATCAGATCAAAATGCAGATTTGAGTGAGATAACAATTGATACTTCAACTTCAGGTTGTGTTGTAGAGGTTGTCTTTATAACGGCTTCTACAAACTATTATATATTCAAGGATGTTTACACTTGTAATTCTGATGGTTCGATAAAGCAGGCTGAAGATGTATCTCCAGGTCCTAATTATTATGATGAGAATTTTGACGATTAAATTCAATGCTTGATGTAACAATCAAGCATTGAAGACAAAATTTTTGATAAAACTTTTCAACCCCAAGGGCTTTGAAGTTTGACCGCATTCTTAGGTCATTAAATAAGAAGAAGTTGCTGTAATGGTAACCTAATATTGCGAGGGTTATAAAACAAGTCGCATAGGGGAGGCTAAATGAATTTAATTCTTTTAGGAGCGCAAGGCAGCGGTAAAGGTACACTTGCAAAAAATATCGCAAAGGATTTTGGAATTGTTCAAATTTCTACTGGCGACCTTTTTAGAGAGAGTATCGCAAAAAAGGAAGCTCTCGGGCTTAAAGCGCAAGAGTATATGAATAAAGGCGAACTTGTTCCGATTGACTTGACTTTAAAAATCCTTAAAGAAAGAATTAAAAAACCTGATTGCAAAAAAGGGTTTATACTGGATGGCTTTCCTAGAAGCTTAGAACAGGCAGAGGCACTTAAAAAAGTTGCAACAATAGATTATGTTATCAATGTTCATCTTCCTTATGAGGAGTGTGTGGCAAGACTTACTACTCGTCGCACCTGTCCAAAATGTGGAGATATCGATAATATGGACTATCCTGGTTATACTGGCAACTGTCGCAAATGTTCTACGCCACTCTTCCAGCGTGATGACGATAAGCCGGAAGCGATAAAAACTCGTCTGGAAGTTTATGAAAAGACGACGACACCACTCATAGACTTCTACAGTGATAGGTTGTTTAAGGTATCTAGTTTAGGATCACCTGCTGATACCTATAAACCTGTGAAAGACTTTTTACTTAAGCATGGAGGAAAAAAGTAATGAAACCTTTGACTCCTGCTGAGCTGGTTCTTATGAAAAAGGCCTGCAGCATTACTCGTGACGCGTTAAATTACGCCCAGTCGCAGATAAAGCCGGGAATTTCTACATATGAACTTGACAAAATGGTAGAAAAGTTTATAATAGATAGTGGTGCAATTCCGTCATGTCTTGGCTATGAAGGATTCCCTGCTTCGATATGTACCTCTGTTAATGAAATGGTTGTACATGGAATACCATCAAAAGATTGTATTTTGAAAGAAGGGGATATTATCAGCGTTGACCTATGTGTAACTTACAAAGGGTTTATCGGAGATGCAGCCAGAACTTTTCCTGTTGGGAAAATTTCTCCTGAAAAGGCTAGGCTCATTGAGGTAACCAAAAATGCTTTCTTCGAAGGCATAAAACATTTAGCTGTTGGACGTCGCATTGGAGAACTTTCTCATGCAATACAGGTGTATGCAGAGAAAAATGGATATAGCGTCGTTCGAGAACTTGCTGGACATGGCATTGGTAGACATATGCATGAGCCACCAACAATTTGCAATTATGGCAAGGTTACTGATGGACCGATGGTTGTTGCTGATTGCTGTCTTGCGATTGAACCCATGATAAACATGGGACGTAAAGAAGTTTGGCTTCTTGAAGATGGCTGGGGGGTTATCACAAGAGACGGAAAACCCTCTGCTCATTATGAAAATACTGTCTTGGTTACCAAAGATGGTGTTGAAATCTTAACTTTATAACAAGGAGACAGTTATGCAAATTGGAAGTAAAGTTTTGGTTCGAGCAGGAAAGGAAAAAGGACAATTTTGTGTAGTTGTAAGGTTTGACGAAAAATTCGTTTACCTTGCAGATGGCGAAAGGCTTAAAGCCGTTAAGCCAAAGAAAAAGAGCCTTAAACACATCTCACAGTGTAATGGGCAAGAATTGACTTTAACTGAAAACGAACTTAAGGAAGAGAAAGTCAATGCAAAAATTAGAAAATTTTTAAAAAGGAGTGAACATGTCTAAAGAAGATGTAATTGAATTCGAAGGAATTGTTGAAGAAGTTTTACCCAATACAACTTTCAGAGTGAAGCTTTCAAATGGACATGTTATCACCACCTACATTTCCGGCAAACTTAGAAAGAATTATATTAAGGTACTGGAAGGTGACAAAGTTAAAGTCGAAATGAGCCCTTATGATCTGTCAAAGGGCAGGATTACTTGGAGAGAAAAAGGTTAAAAAGGAGCAAACATGAAAGTTAGAGCATCTGTAAAGCCTATGTGTGATAAATGCAGAGTAATCAAGAGGAACGGTAAAGTTATGGTTATCTGTTCTAAGAGTGCAAAGCACAAGCAAACACAAGGCTAAAAAATTTAAATGGAGGAAAATTAAATGGCAAGAATTGCTGGTGTAGATTTACCCAGAGAAAAAAGATTGGAACTCGGTCTTACCTACATCTATGGTATTGGCAGAGTAACTTCCAACAAAATTTGTGAAGCAACAGGCGTTAGTGCAGACATCCGCGTGAAAGATTTGACTGATGATCAGGTTGCTAAACTTCGTAACTATATTGAACACAATGTTATAGTTGAAGGTGAACTTCGTAAAAAAGTCGACATGGACATCAAGAAACTTAATGAAATAGGTTGCTATCGTGGTGTTCGCCACCGTAAAGGATTACCTGTTAGAGGACAAAACACTCGTAACAATGCAAGAACTAGAAAAGGACCTAAGAAGGTTGTTGCTGGTAGTTCAAAGAAAGGTAAGTAAGGAGTAAAATATGGCACAAAACACTAAAAAATCAAACTCAAAATCATCTGCTAAGCCTAAGAAGAGAGTTAGTAGAAACATCTCTAATGGACAAGTTCATATTAAGACTTCCTTTAACAACACCATTGTTTCTTTCACTGACTGTGAAGGCAATGTACTGTCTTGGTGCTCATCAGGAAAGTTAGGGCTTAAAGGTTCTAAGAAAAGCACACCTTTTGCTGCTCAATCTTGTGTTGAGGATGCAGCTAAAGTTGCTAAGGAACATGGAATTCAAAGTGTTGAAGTTTTTGTAAAAGGACCAGGTAGCGGGCGTGAACTTGCTATTCGTAGCTTGCAAAACTGCGACCTTAATGTTACATTAATCAAGGACGTATCTCCAATCGCTCATAACGGTTGCAGACCTCCTAAGACAAGAAGAATTTAAAAGGAGAAATTAAATGGCAAGAACAATTGAACCTGATTGCCGTCAATGTAGACGTGAAGGTTGCAAACTTTTCCTTAAAGGCGAAAGATGTACAACTAAGAAATGCGCTATGGAAAGACGTCCTGTTATTCCTGGACAGCACGGCAATTCAAGAAGAAGAGTTACTTTTTCTGAATATGGCAGCCAACTTCGTGAAAAACAAAAAGTTAAGAGAATGTATGGCGTGTTAGAAAAACAATTCAGAGCTTATTATGAAGAGGCTGAAAGAATGAAGGGTGTTACTGGTGAAAACATGTTATCCCTCATTGAAAGACGTCTTGACAATGTTGTTTATAGAATGGGTATTGGTGCAAGCCGCAGTCAATGCCGTCAAATTGTAAACCATGGACATATCACTGTCAATGGCAAACGCGTAAATATTCCTTCTTATCAAGTAAAGGTCGGTGATGTTATCGCGATAAAAGAAAACAAACAAGACCTTGAAGGTTTCAAAGCATTAAAAGGCATGAAAATCGTTATGCCAAAATGGCTCGAATTTGATACCAACGCTCTCACTGGAAAAATTGTTGCACTTCCAGCTAGAGATGATATCGATGCTGATATCAAAGAACAACTTATCATCGAGTTATATTCGAGATAATGAGGAGGACGTAAATTATGGAAATGGAAAGACCAAGAATAGCCTGTGAAGAAACTGATAACGGAAGTTATGCAAGATTTGTTGTGGAACCACTTGAAAAAGGTTATGGTATCACACTTGGAAATACAATGAGAAGAACTCTTTTAAGTGCACTTCCTGGCTCAGCACCAATTGCTGTTAGAATTGCTGGTGCTGCTCATGAGTTTTCAACTGTCAGAGGAGTGACTGAAGATGTTGTTGACATCATACTCAACCTTAAAGGTTTGGCTGTAAGATGTAATAATAAAGATAAGGATTTTGTTACCTATCTTCGCATCAGAAAAAACACCCCAGGTGAAGTTACTGCAAAAGATTTTCAAGTTAATGATGATGTTACTATCCTCAATCCAGACCTTCATATATGCACAATGGATGAAGGCGGAGTGCTTGATTTGGATTTGATGATTGGAAATGGCAGAGGATATGTTCCAAACACAGTAAACAAAACTAAATATGATAACATTGATTTCATCGCTATGGACTCAATCTTCTCACCTGTGAAGAAGGTTAACTTTAACGTTGAAAGCACACGTGTTGGACAAAGTGTTGATTTTGATAAACTTACTGTTGAAGTTGAAACTGATGGAACTACTTCCGCACGTGAAATCGTTGCACTTGCAGGAAAAATCATAGTTGAACATATTGGACTTTTTGTTGAACTCTGTTCTCAAATGAGCAATATGGACATCTTAGTTTCAAGAGAGGAAGATAAACAAGTAAAACTTATGGAACTTCCAATTGAGGAAATGGACCTTTCTGTTCGTTCTTACAACTGCTTAAAGAGAGCGGGAGTAAATACCATTGAAGACCTCGTAAAGAAATCAAGAGGAGATATGCTTAAGGTTAAAAACTTGGGTATCAAATCAATTGATGAGGTTATTCAAAAACTTGAAAGTTATGGACTTTCACTTCGTAAAGACGAAGATTAATCTTTAAAAAGGAGAAAATTATGGCTAACGAGAAATTAGGCAGACCAACCAAAGAAAGAAATTCACTTCTCCGTGGACAAGTGTCAGACCTGCTTTGGTATGGCGAGATAGAAACCACTCTTGCTAAGGCAAAGTCAGTTAGAAGTCAAGCAGAAAAGATTTTAACCCTTGCAATCAATTCATATGAAGATGTTATTAAAGTTCCAAAACAAATCAAAGATGATAAGGGCGTTAAAGTTAAGACAACTGTTTCAAATGATGGTCCTAAGAAATTGCAAGCACGTAGACAAATTATGGCATACCTCTTTGATAGACAGGAACAAAGAAAGCCAAAAGAGTCTGTTGAGGCCTTCAAAGCAAGAACAGAAGGCATTAATCATCCATTACTCGAAAAAATCTTTAATGTTTATGCACCAAAATATGCTGCAAGAATTAAAGAAGTTGGACAGGGTGGCGGCTATACAAGAATCATTAAACTTGGAGAGCGTCGTGGTGATGCCGCTGAAATGGCAAAAGTTAAATTAATATAATAAAAACATTAAAAATCAAAAATAGTCAAATTTTGTTTTGACTATTTTTTTTAAACTAGTATACTTGGACTAGGGAGAAAATCACATGATTCTTTTTGGAGATTATCATACACATACCAAATATTCAAGACATGGTCATGGCAAAGGGAGCGTGCTTGAAAACGCTTCTGTTGCAGCAGATAAGGGCTTAAAACAAATTGCAATAACCGACCACGGCTTTAATCATCAATTTTATGGTGTCAGACGCAAGGATATTCCGGATGTGCAGGAAGATATTCTTAACGCAAAAGAGGTTACTGGTGTTGATATTTTACTTGGCGTGGAAGCAAATCTTATTTCACGAAACGGGGATATTGATGTTCGTGAAGAGGATTATGAATTTTTAAATTTGCTTTTAATGGGTCATCATCGAATGGTTAAAATGACCAATTGTAAAGATACATTGGCATTGAATTATGTGAATATGATTGCTTCGCCATTTGCTCCAAGCAAACAACGATTGAATCGAAATACAACAGCCTTTCTAAAAGCTTTAGACAAATATCCTATTGATGTTATTACTCACCTTAATTATGGTTTTCCTACCGATACTCTGGCTGTGGCACGTATGGCAAAGCAGAAGGGTACATATGTTGAACTTAATGGTAAGAGAATCAATTTTACCGACCAAGAACTTGATATTATGGCGAGTGAAGGGGTAAAATTTATTGTCAATTCGGATGCTCACAAACCAGATAGGGTTGGAGAATGCAACAATGCAGTTAATACAATTTTTAGACTTGGAATACCACTCTCGCAGGTGGTAAATATCGACAAAACGCCGAAATTTAGTAATAAAAGAGGACAAAATTGAGTTTTTCACGTGAGTCAAAATTAGAAGTTTTAAGTGAAGAATTTGAGGATGCAAACAGCCTCATCTCTTTTTTGTCCGGTCTTTTTCATGGTTGCGGGCAGATTACAAAAAACTCGCAGGGCTTGCGTGCCGACCTTGTTACCGATATAAAAGAGATTTTTGTATGTGCAAATAAAATTGCAAAAAAGCTTTATGGTGATGAACTATCAATAGAAATCAGTGATGACTATATAATAAACAAAACCACCTATTATAGAATTATGTTTCCTATCGATATTTCTTCAAGGGTGTTGATGGATTGTGGAATTATAAAGGTGGGGCAGGATGGATATGAAATAAATTATCATATTGACACAAATGTTGCTGTTGACGATGACACAAAGCGAGCATTTATTAAGGGGGCATACGTTGGTTGTTCCACTTCAAGCATCAAGTTCAGTGAACTTGGATCCCAGAATGCAACAACAGGATATCATCTTGAGTTTTCTTCTCACAACCGCTTGTTTTTGGAGGATTTGCAGGCTCTTTTGACTGAATACTCAATTGTGTCAAAGATGCTAGAAAGAAAAAGTAATTTTGTTTTATACCTCAAGGATTCAGAGGCTATTAAAGACCTTTTGGCTCTGGTTGGAGCAAATGAAAGCGTGATGAATCTTGTCAATGAAATGGCCACGCGTGGCCTTCGTAATGTGGTTAATCGTCAAGTGAATTGTATCAATGCGAACATAAACAAAACGATTGAAGCAAGTCTGAGACAGATACAAGCGATAAAAGTTATTGATGAAAAGATTGGGCTGGACAGTTTGCCTGAGGACCTTCAAGATGTTGCAGTGCTTAGGCTTGCAAATCAACAAGAAAGTATGGATGAGCTTTTGAAACTATCCACTATAAACCTGACCAAAAGCGGTTTAAATCACCGTTTTAAAAGGCTAATTAAAATTGCAGAAACACTTACTAAAGAAGATAAATAAGGAGATAAAATGAAGGAATTTGTACACTTACATGTTCATACAGAATATAGTTTGCTTGATGGACTTGCCAGAATTAAAAAACTTGTCAAGATTGTTAAAGAACGTGGTTGGAAGGCTATTGCAATAACCGACCATGGAAATATGTATGGTACAATGAAATTTTATGAAGAGTGTATTAATAATGGCATAAAGCCAGTTCTTGGTGAAGAGTTTTATATTTGCCATGACATGCATTCTCGTTCCAATAAAGCAGACACAGGACACCTTATTCTACTTGCAAAAAACAACAAAGGTTATCAAAACTTACTTAAGTTAAGTTCTTTAGCATTTACCGAGGGAATGTACTATAAACCCCGCATTGATTATAAACTTTTGGAACAATATAGCGAAGGAGTTATCTGTTTATCTGCCTGCATTGCAGGGCATATCCCGCAAGCAATTTTAAGGCGTGATTTTGAAGAGGCTGAAAAGTTGGCTTTATGGTTTAAACGGGTATTTAAGGATGACTTTTACCTTGAAATTCAAGATCATGGCCTTGCAGAGCAGCGTGAAGTGTTAATTAAACTTACCGAAATTTCACAAAAATTGAATATTAAACTTGTTGCAACAAACGACGTTCACTATTTATATAAAGAGGATGCTGAACTTCAAGATGTCCTTATGTGCGTTCAAATGGGCAAGACTATTGATGACCCAGACCGTATGAAGTTTGAAACACAGGAATTTTATCTTAAAACTTATGAGGAAATGTTGGAAGCACTTCCCGGCTATGAAGAAGCCCTTGATATTACAAATGAAATTGCAGACAAATGTGAAGTCACTTTGAAAACAAAGTCTCTTCGTGAGTCGCATGCACCTCAAAAATATTGGTTGGGTGCAAATGATAACTTTATCCCTGCTTATGTTCCTGAGACTGGCGAGACCACCTATGATTTTCTTTCTCGTATGGCATGGGAGGGGCTTTATCGAAACTACAAAGTTGTACCACAAGAATATAAAGACAGACTACAAATGGAACTTGACACCATCCATCGTCTTGGCTTTGTTGAATACTTCCTTATTGTTTGGGATTATATTAACTTTGCTCGTGAAAATGATATTTCAGTTGGCCCAGGACGTGGCTCTGGTGCAGGTAGTTTGGTGGCCTATACCACTGGGATTACTCAGGTTGACCCTATGAAATATGACCTGTATTTTGACCGTTTTATCAATCCTGAACGTGTTTCTATGCCTGACTTTGACGTTGACTTCTGCCGTGATAGACGTGGTGAGGTTATTGAGTACGCCAAGAGAAGATATGGCGAGGACCACGTTGCCAATATTGTTACATTTGGAAATATGCAGGCAAAGAATGCAATTAAAGACGTTGCCCGTGTACTACGTTATCCATATTCTGAAGTGGATAAAATTACCAAAGAAATACCCGGCAAAGCATTGAAAAAGCCGCCGGTGCTTGGTGCATATTTTGGCACTACTGGTAAAGAAGAAGATAAACCATATTTGATTCAAGAACTTCGTCAAATGTATGACGAAGATGAAATGGTCAAAAAGATTGTGGACATGGCTATCAAGCTTGAAGGTGTGCCAAGGAATATGTCCATGCACGCGGCAGGCGTCTTGATTGCTCCTGAGGCGGTTGATACTTATGTTCCTCTTGCAAAGAGTGGAGAAGACGTTGTAACTCAATTTGATATGACAGAGCTTGAACACCTTGGCCTTCTTAAAATGGATTTCCTTGGCCTTCAAACACTTGATGATATATATAAAGCGATTCAGTATGTAAAAGAAAACCATAATGTTGTAATTGATTTCACAAAGATGGATTATGATGATCCTGCAGTGTTTGAACTTATAAGTTCTGGTAATACTGAGGCCGTTTTTCAACTTGAAGGTGGGGGTATGAAAAACTTCATGAAAGAACTTCAACCAACCTGCCTTGAAGACGTTATTGCGGGAATTTCCTTGTTTCGCCCTGGACCAATGGACTTCATTCCAAAGTTTGTTAAGGGTAAAAAAGACCCAGAGCATATTGAATATGATGACCCTTGTCTTGAGTCAATTTTAAAGACAACATACGGCTGTATTGTGTATCAAGAGCAGGTTATGAAAATCTTTCAAGTTATGGGCGGATTTAGCCTTGGCGGTGCGGATGTCGTGCGTCGTATTATGGGTAAAAAGAAAGCCGAACTTTTGCCACCTGAAGAAGATAAATTTATTAATGGTTGGGTGGACCCTGATGGCATTAAAGCGGATATACCGGGGGCACTTAAGCTTGGGCATGATAAAGATGTCGCAAAGAAAGTGTTCGACCAAATGGCAAAGTTTGCGGGCTACGCTTTTAATAAATCTCATGCGGCCGCTTATGCCTATGTTGCATATCAAACAGGCTATTTAAAAGCTCATTATGAAGTTGAATATCTTACGGCGGTGCTTAATACAAGAATTTCCAATGCTGACCTTGTTAAGAAATACACAAACTATGCACGTAAAGAGGGGTTTGAAGTTTATCCTCCAGATGTTAATAAGAGTCGTACTGAGTTCAGGGTGGAAAATGGCAATATTCGTTTTGGTATTGGTGCATTAAAGCATGTTGGGACTGGGGTTGTTGACCTTATTATTCAAGAGCGAGAAGAAAACGGAGAATATAGAAATTTTGAAGATTTTATCAGCAGGAATATAAATCATATAAACAAACGTTTGGTGGAAAGCTTGGTTTTAGGTGGTGCTTTTGATGCCTTTGGCTATCACCGCTCTCAACTTATGGCAGTTTACGAAAATGTTATCGATAGAGCAAACCATGATAAGAAAAATCGAGCCAGCGGACAATTCTCGATGTTTGAGGCTTTTGAAGAAGTGGCTCAAACTATCAATGCAATTGAATATCCAAATATCAAAGAATTTAACAAAGAAACTATTCTCAAATATGAAAAAGAATATGTTGGTATTTATCTTTCAGGACATCCTCTTGATGACTATCTTTCAAAATATGATGATTTCAATTTCACTTCTGATATGATCTCACAAGATGATATGGGTGAGGAAGAAATGGAAGTCGAAAGCGAGGGGGAAGAGGAAGAAACCGCGATGGAGTTTGACCAAGTGCATGACGGCGATAGTGTTGTGTGCGGCGGCGTGATAAATGCTATTAAGAAAATTTCAACTAAGTCAGGAAATATGGCTTTCCTCACTATTGAAGATATCTATGGGACTTTTGATGTTATGCTCTTCCCAAAACTCTTTACAAAATATAAGACAATAGCTGTGGAGGATGGACTTATTACCGTGCGAGGTAAGGTTTCTTTGCGGCCGGGGAAAAGCCCAGTTATTATTGCTGAATACATTACCCCTTGGATTAAAGTTGGTGAGGAAGAAGGTAATATAGTGGAAAGAAAGGTATACCTACGTTTTGATACCAAGGATATTGATGTTTACAATAGGTTGAAAAAGATTATATCATCTTACCCTGGTGCTAGCGAGGTGGTTTGTAAGTGTACGTCCACCAATAAAGCCCTTGCTTTTACCACTAAGGTTGATATCAATAACTATCTTGAAAATGAACTTTGCGGACTTCTTGGGGACCAAAATGTAATTATTAGATGATATTAAACGGGGAGAAGAAATGAAAATTTTAATCTTGACAAGTGGCGGCGATGGCCCAGGTATGAATAAATTTATAGCCCAAATATATAGGGCCTTTAAGCATGATGCATACGCTGTAAAAGGAGGGTTTAAAGGTTTGATAGAGGGGGACGTTAACCCTTTGTCGACATTTAATCCTTCTGCAGTGGCAGAACAGGCGGGAAGTTGTGTCTACTCTTCCCGTTGTCCTGAGTTTGCAAGTCCAAAAGGCTTTAAAAAAGGGTTGAATACTGCGAAAGCATTTGACGTTGTGATTATACTTGGCGGAAATGGCTCTTTTAATGGTGCCAAACAATTGGCAGCAAATGGGGTGCGTACGGTTTTTGTACCAGCCACCATTGATAATGATGTCGACATTAGCGACTATAGTATCGGATTTCATACTGCAGTTAAAGCGTGTTGCGATTTTGTGTATAATACAATGCCAAGTATGCAGGCATTTGAAAGATGTTGTGTGTTTGAAGTTATGGGCAGAAAACATGATGCTATTGCGGAAAACACTTCAAAAATTGTGGAAGCTGACGCTTTAATAAACTCCAAAGAGACCATTGATTTCAAAAAGGTGGGTAAAATAGTTAAAAACAACAAAAAACTCGGCAATGCATCTTGTGTTATTATCAGAGAAAATATATTACCTATAGAACAGTTTGTTGACAAATTGTCACAAGAAGCAAAGAATGTTGAAATAAAGGGCGTGAAAGTAGGATATCTACAAAGGGGCACAAAACCAACCAAATTTGAACTGAAGGTTGCTTGCAAACTTGCCAAAACTTGTATTAAAAGTATAAAACATTCTAAGTCAAGTTTTGCTTGTACCATAGAAAATGGTAAGGTTAAAGTAATAAAATTTTAAATTTTTTATTAAATGATAAATATTTCTCTTATTTTTCTTGACAAATTTCTTTGGCTATGTTAAACTTGCATAGTCATCATGTGCAGGTGTAGTTCAGTGGTAGAACACTAGCCTTCCAAGCTGGTTGCGAGGGTCCGATTCCCTTCACCTGCTCCAAACGGGCTTCCGTAGCTCAGCTGGATAGAGCAGTGCCCTTCTAAGGCAAAGGTCGAAGGTTCGAATCCTTCCGGGAGCACCAAACCATGATTATGGTGGACTTAGTTCAGTTGGTAGAACGCCAGATTGTGGCTCTGGAGGTCAAGGGTTCGATCCCCCTAGTCCACCCCATATATTTTTTCGGGTTGGGATTTTGTTAGAGATATTGGGGTGTCGCCAAGCGGTAAGGCATTGGACTCTGACTCCAACATTGCGTAGGTTCGAATCCTACCACCCCAGCCAAAAATGCTTTATGCATTTTGCAGAACAATTTTGAAAAGCAGGGCGGCGAAGGGACAAGAAGATAAAACAATGGGGTGTCGCCAAGTGGTAAGGCACAAGATTTTGATTCTTGCATGCGTAGGTTCAAATCCTGCCACCCCAGCCACACGAAAAATTTACACTGATACTCGGTTTACTGACGCATATACTCGATTGAGGTTTAATTTTTCGTTTATTGCGACCAAACGAAATCGCACTGCGTTGGCGATTTGTCGCAACTTATATAAGGAGATATTTATAAGTCTTCAAAATAAGCCAGCCTATTGCGGCCTACTAGCTCAGTTGGTAGAGCACTTGACTTTTAATCAAGGGGTCCCGGGTTCGAGCCCCGGGTAGACCACCAAATAAATGCAATAAAAAGTCTTTTTTAGAAAGGCTTTTTTCATTGCAAAAACCACAATATACAATGTTTTTTGAGTATTTTAACATTGCATACAGATATGACAATTTTTGAGATTTGAAATTTGGCAATTTCAAGTCTTTTTTCAAAATACAAAAGTTTTGTTGCCGAGCCGAAGGCGAACGCCACGAATGTCTTTTTTTTGATTTTTTGCCAAAAATTTTGTTTTTTTATCAAAAAATTGGCTGTCGCAAAATATTGGATATAAAACGGCTTCGTTCGCAAGTGCCAATGCAAGCATTGCCGTTGGCTCACTCATTGTTTTATCAAAACTACAAAAATCAAAACCGACCACCGTGAAAATCAAAAATTATCAAAAAATCAAATACAAAATTGAAAAATGTGTGCTATAATTAATTAATGATAACTGAAACAATTATAAAAAATCGAGATGGTTTAAAAATATCTATAAGACTGAATGTTGAGAAAAGTAGGAATAAGCTAGCATTTTTGGAACATGGACTTGGGGCAAGAAAAGATTATCCTCATATGCTGGTATTGGAAGATTTCTTTGCAACAAATGGCTACAATGTTGTAAATTTTGATGCTTGTAATTCCAACAATGCGAGTGATAAAAGTGAAGAAGGTATTACATTTACCGGACATTTTCATGATTTGGAAGATGTAATCTCTTGGGCAAAAACGCAATATTTTTATAAAGAACCTTTTGCACTTGCTGGACAATCTCTTGGTGCTCAGGCCGTTGTGTTATATGCAGGAACATATCCTAAAAAAGTAGATTTATTATTGCCTATTGCTTTTTGCTGGATTGACGGATTTAATGAATCTAAGAATAATTCTCGCAGAAGAACAATTGAAGAAACAGGATGTTACGAACAAGTTTCAAAAAGCACTGGAAAAAGTTTTTTGATTAAGCAGAACTATCTTGATGACCTTGAGAAATATGATTTGTCAAGTTATATAAGCGAAATCAAGGCAAGAACATTTATCTTCATTGGAATGTTGGACAAAGAAAGTCATTTAGAGAATAGCGAAAAACTTTATTACTTACTAAACTGTGAAAAAGAATTGTGTTTTCTTCCAAATGTGCCACATGACCTTGCTAACACTGCAGAAACCAAAAAAATTTTTGAAAAAGCCTTAAATAATATTTTTATTAATGGGAAAGAAAATAAGTTTTGATTTTCGCAAAATCAAAATTCTGTCGCGAAATCAAATTTTGATTATTATTGATTTATTATGATTTTTAATCAAAAATTTAAGTATCGCAAAATCAAAACGAAGAAATCAAAAAAGATTTCGTTGTTAGTTGACACAAAGAAACACTGCATAGTGCAGTGTTTTTAATAATAGATAAAAAAATAAATAAAAAACTTATTTCTTGATAAATTTCTTCTTTACTTTTTGTTTATACTATGTTATAATGCTAATGAATTTAATTTTGAGGTGAAGATTTATGATGATTGAACCATCTATCGATGTGCTTGTACGAAATACTAACGGAAACAGATATGTGCTTTGTACTGTGATTTCAAAACGTGCAAAGGAGATTGAAAGCGTTAGACGGCTTGAACTTGCTGACCAAGATAAGAAAGCAATCAGTATCGCATGTGAGGAGATTGCTACAGGCAAAGTAAAACCTAGTGCATTTTAATGACAAATGCAAAAATTTATGTTACAATCTATTGCGAAAAGCAATAGATTTTTTATTTAAAGGAGGCTGCAGTGTTTGCGTCAGTAATAATTGACCAAGATGCCAAAGCACTTGACAAAGTGTTTGAATATATTGTTCCTGACGATATGACGGCAAAAGTCGGCATGCGGGTTATTGTGCCTTTTGGAGCCAGATATATTCAAGGCTTTATTATTGACCTAAATGACGTCTGCCAATATGATCAAACTAAACTTAAAAAAATTCAAGCTTTAGTTGAGGATTTTTCAGCCATTAAAATAGAAATGTTGCAACTTATGAAGTTTATGACCAAAAAGTATCATCTTAAGCTTGCTTCAGTTTTGAGACTATTTTTGCCAAGCGAAATGAGAGAGGGAAAGGTTAAAGAGCTTTTTATTACTAAGTATGTTTTGAATCGTGAGTGTCAGGCAGAGGTTTCAAAGAATGCAAAAAAGCAGCTGGAAATAGTTGAGTTCTTGAAAGAAAATGAAATCGCTACATCTGCTGAATTAACTCAACGCTTTGGTGGGAGTGCAGTCAAGTCGCTTTTTGAAAAAGGAATAATTTTAAAACAAAAAGAGCAGTTATCCCGCACGCCAAGCGTGATAGAGGGAAATAACAAAAAAGTAAACCTAAATGAATCTCAATTAAATGCAATTAATACTGTGACAGAACATAAAACATATTTACTGCACGGTGTTACGGGGAGTGGTAAAACCGAAGTATATATGAATCTTATTGAGCGGGAACTAGCCAAGGGCAAGAATGCGATTATGCTTGTCCCAGAAATTTCACTTACCCCTCAAATTATGTCAAACTTTAAGTCGAGGTTTGGGGACAAGGTGGCACTGCTTCATAGCGGGTTATCGGCAGGCGAGCGTTTTGACGAATGGAAAAGACTTTTTTCAGGACAGGCAACAATTGCGATTGGAGCAAGGTCTGCTATTTTTGCTCCTATCGAAAATTTGGGAATTATCATTATTGATGAAGAGCATGAGCAAAGTTATATTTCAGAATCCAACCCAAGATACAACACCCATGATATTGCAAAGTTTAGGGCGAGATTTAATTGTTGTCCGCTTTTGCTTGGAAGTGCAACTCCAAGTGTTGAGAGTTATGAAAAAGCGAAAAAGGGAGAGTACCGACTTGTTGAGCTTCCTGTTAGGGCAAATGGCAGAGAGATGCCAAGGATTCAGATTATTGATATGATTAATGAAATCCGTATGGGTAACAGCGGAATATTCTCATCTCAACTTCTTTCTGACCTTGCAAATGTTGTGAATGATAAAAAGCAAGCGATGATATTTATTAACCGCCGTGGTTACGCGTCCTTTATGCGTTGTCGTGATTGTGGGTATATTGCAAAATGCAGCGACTGTGATGTCAGCCTTGTTTATCACAGGGAGGACAACCGTCTTAAATGTCATTATTGTGGAAAACAATTCAAGGTGCTGGACAGATGCCCGCATTGTCACAGTGAGAATATCAAGCATGGTGCGGTAGGCACTGAAAAGGTGGTCAGTGAACTACAAGCAATCTTTCCGGGCGTAAAAATACTGCGAATGGATAATGACACCACCTCAACCAAAAATGCACATCAAAAGATTTTAAATGAGTTTAAACACTCATTGCCGGGTATACTTGTTGGCACGCAGATGATTGCAAAAGGGCACGACTTTGAGAATGTTGTGCTTGTCGGAATTGTCGATGCCGATCAAAGTCTTTATCAAACTGACTACCGCAGCACTGAACGGACTTTTCAGCTGATAACTCAGGTGTCTGGGCGTGCTGGTCGCAGCGAAAACGAGGGTAAGGTTGTGCTTCAAACATATGCGCCACGGCACTATGTTTATAAGTTTGCGTCTAACTATGATTACAAAGGATTTTTTCGAAAAGAAGAAAATATCAGGGAAACTGCAAACTTTCCACCTTTTTCGAGGCTTATTCGCGTGCTTTTTGCGGATATAGATGAAAATAATGTGCGAGACCTCTTGAAAGTGTGCTATAATAGTGCTATAAAATTAAAGGATAAATATCCAAACGAAATCATTTATATGGACGCTATGAAGTCGCCAATTAAACGTATGCAGAATAAATATCGTTATCAAATTTTGTTGAGGGTTAGACTTCCTTATGCCGACCAAATTGAAGATGATTTGTTTGAAATTGTGGACAAAGCCTCAAAAAACAGTGTATTTTTTGAAATAAACCCAACGAATTTATCCTAAGGAGAAAAGTATGAAAGTTATAGACGATAAAAGCAAGAAAAAACTTAATTGGTGGAACAGAAATTATTTCTTTATCGGAGCGCTATTAGTGATAGCTGCAAATTTATTAATATTCGCATTTGCTAACGATTGGTATGTTAATCTTTTTAAAGTTGAGGGAGGTGATCACTGGAATGACATATTTTACTTTACGCCAACATTATTGACCTTCTTCAGTTCTTTTTCTCATGCAAGCTGGCAACATGTACTACTTAACATGCTTTGTTTTTTGGTTGCTGGGATTTACATTGAAAGAAAAAGGGGAAGCATCTCGACGATACTTTTGGTTGTTTTTGCAGCTTTTATTTCAGCACTAGCCATAACAACAAATGCTTTAAGTGTTGGTTCAGTGGGATTTTCAGGTGTAAATTATTTTCTTTATGCTTACATAATCATTGATTATCTATTTTCTTTTCAGAAAACAGAGAGAAACAAATTTAATACCATTTTTGGTGGAATAGTCCTTGTCATTATTTATCTTGCAACCTGTTATAATGAAAGTCTTGCTGAGTTTGCGTTCACTTGGTATCCTCATAATTTAATACATAATTTAGCACATTATTCAAGTTTTATTGCTGGCCTTATTGTTTGTTTTGTGATTTCATTTGTAAGGTTTATGACTCGCAGAGAAATAAAAGCTTTGTTAAAGACTGAAAATGAAGACAAAGATAAAACTGCCGCCATTACTCATTCGCAACAAGTTACTCAAAATGAGCAAAAAGAAGAATTGTTGAAGGAAGAAACGGAAGTTAAAACTGAAACGTCTACGATTAAAGATGAAGGCGTTTCTGATACATGTAAAACTGTTTGCCCGTTGATAGTTGAGGCGGGGATTGATGAAAGTGCAATGACACAACCTGCGGTCCAAAAAGAAAATCAAGAGCCGAAAGAAGAGTCAGCAATTCAACTTTTACAAGCTGAAATTTCTGATACGCAAGAAGAACATAAGCACAAAAAAATTAAACAAAAAGAAAATAAACAAGAAATATCGAAAAATGAAGAAATAGAGCAAGACCAACCAAGTATGGTTGAACATGTTAATCAAGAAAAACAAGAACTTGAAGAAGATTTTCAACTTTCAACACAAGAAGAATTAAGTACTAAAGAACTTGTGTTAAAAAGAATGAGAGAACAATCTCAAAATAAAAAGTAAAACAGGAGAAAGAATGGCAGTAAGAAATGTTGTGAAAAAAGATGAGGAATTGATAAGAAAAAAGAGTAAGCCAGTCAAGAACTTTGATGATGACCTCGGCGAGCTTCTTGATGATATGTGGGAAACCATGTATGCCTTTGATGGTATGGGGCTTGCTGCTGTTCAGGTGGGAATACTTCGAAGAGCTATCATCATTGATGTAAACGGTCTTAAAGCAGAACTTATTAATCCTGAAATAATTTATAAAGAGGGTGAGGCAGTTGAAGAGGAAGGCTGTTTAAGTGTGAGCGGTTTTCATGGAAGAGTTAAACGTCCATACAAAATCAAGGTTAAGGCATTTGACCGCTATGGATATCCGTTTACAATTGAGGGGGAATCTTGGCTTGCAAGGTGTATCTGCCATGAATGTGATCACCTTGATGGAATTTTGTTTACCGATAAGCTTGAAAAGAAAGGGAAATAGATATGAAGATACTTTTTTTAGGGACTCCTCATTTTGCTCGCCTTGTGCTTGAAAAGTTACATTTATCAAGCCATGAAGTTGTGGCTGTGATAACTCAGCCAGATAGACCTTCGGGGCGTGGACACAAACTGCAGATGAGTGAAGTCAAAGAGTTTGCTCTTGCTGAGCAAATCCCTGTGTTTACTTTTGAGAGAGTTAATCGCAGTATGGATGAGATAAGAAAAATTGATTATGACTATGCACTTACCGCCTCCTTTGGCCAAATTTTGTCACAGGAGTTTTTGTCTAATAGACCTTGTCTAAATGTTCATCCATCCTTGCTTCCAAAGTATCGTGGGGCAACTCCAATTCAAACCGCTTTATATAATGGAGATAAGCTTACTGGTGTGACAATCATGAAAATGGTTAAAGAAGTTGATGCTGGAGATATACTTTTGCAGAGCGAATATAAAATTGTGGATGACGATAACACTGACAGACTTATGGAAAAACTTGGGACTCTTGGAGGCGAAATGGCTGTTGATGCTTTTGACTTACTTGAAAATGGGAAAGCCGAGTTTAAAAGTCAAGACAGCAGAAAGGCGACATTTGTTAAACTTTTAAATAAGGAAGATGGCAAACTTGATTTTTCAAAAACGGGAATAGAGCTTGTCAATCAATTCCGTGCTTATGGCAGCAAGCCGGGTTGCTATTTGACCATAGGAGAGGATACAATTAAAATTGGCGGAATAAAAGATGTGAGTGAAGAATTTTCGGGCAACATTGGACAAGTTTTGCTTTTTAAAAAGCGTTTTGTGATTGGTTGCAGCGGAGGGGCTGTTGAAATTCTGTTTGCTCAAGCACCATCGGGAAAGATGCTGCCTGCCCGCGATTTTCTTAATGGTTATCATTTGAAAGAGGGAATAAATGCTGGGTGATTTATCTTTTAATGAAATGCGTGAATATGTGACGAAACTGGGATTGCCTGCTTTTCGAGGTAATCAACTTTTTGACGCCATATATAGCGGAAAGACTTTAAATGAAATCACAAATATACCAAAAAATGTACAAGCTCTTATTCAAAACGATTATCCTCAAGTAAAGATAACCAAAAAACTTGAAAGCCGTGATGGCACAAAAAAATACATAATCCAGTTTGCTGATGGCGAGATTGCGGAAAGCGTTTTAATGAAATATAAATATGGAAACACAATTTGTGTGTCAACTCAGGTGGGGTGTCGCATGGGGTGCAAATTTTGTGCATCAGGTCTTCATGGCTTAAAGCGTAACCTTACTAGCGGGGAGATATTATCACAAGTTGTTCTTATTAATAAAGGCGAAGGTGGAACGCTTAAAGAAAGAAAGATAACTAATATTGTGCTTATGGGCAGCGGTGAGCCACTTGATAATTATCAAAATGTAATTAAGTTTTTGCGACTTGTGACAAGTAAAGAAGGACTTAATATCAGCGAAAGAAATATTTCTCTTTCAACTTGTGGACTTGTGCCAGAGATTTACAAGCTTGCGGATGAGGGGCTTAATATAACGCTAACCATATCACTTCATGCTCCAAACGATGAAATCAGAAGAAAAACCATGCCAATTGCACAGCGTTATACGATTGCTGAAATTTTGAGGGCATGTGACTATTATATTGAAAAAACCAAAAGACGTGTGGCGATTGAATATACCCTTATCAAAGGAGTCAATGATAGCGACGCTTGTGCAAATGAGCTGATTAAACTGCTTAAAGGTAGACTTTGTCATGTTAATGTTATACCACTTAATTATGTCAAAGAGCGTGGTCTTACCGGAGCTATCCGTGAGGAAGCATACAAATTTGTGGGGATTCTTGAAAAGGGCGGCCTTAGTGCTACTGTGAGAAGAACAATGGGGGAAGATATTTCAGGTGCTTGCGGTCAACTGAGAAACGAAGTTTTGGCAGGTGCAAAATGAAAGGTCTTGTTTTAAAGAAAAATGCTGGCTTATATGATGTGGAAATTGACAATAAAATCCTTTCGGTAAAGGCGTCTGGCAATGTCAAAAAAAGTGGTGTTTATGTTGGCGACTATGTTGATGTCGGTGAAAGTATAATTAAGGTTTATGAGCGAAAGAACAGTCTTATTAGACCTCCGCTTGCAAACCTCGATAGGCTTTTCATTGTGATATCCTTTGTGCCAAAACCAGATTTGGTGCTGGCGGATAAACTTATTCTTTATTGTCTTTGCAAGGGGATAGAACCTATTATTGTTGTAAATAAGGAGGATATTTTACCAAAAGACTTTTGCAAAGAAATTAAAGAAATATATAAAGGTGTGGTTAAATTGATTTTTGTTTCAGCGGAGAAAAACAATATTTCCGCTCTTACAAAAGAGATTAAAGGCATTTGTGCTTTTGCTGGTCAGAGCGCGGTGGGAAAAAGCTCACTTATTAACTCCATATATGGAAGTCGTGAAGCTGAGATTGGAGGACTATCAAAAAAGGTGGAGCGAGGCAAGCAGACAACAAGACTAACATCTTTATACAAGTTTGGCAAAGGTTATATTGCGGACACGGCGGGATTTTCCTTACTGGATGCAAAACTTGTTTTGAATATAACCCCGCAAGAATTGTCACGATATTATCCTGATTTTATAAAGTTTATACCAAATTGTAAATTTCGCTCTTGTTTGCATGACAATGCGAAAGATTGTGGTATAATAGAAGCAGTAAAGCAAGGAAAAATAAATCAAATTCGTTATCAAAATTACTTGAAGATTCTAAGCGAATTAAAATAGGAGAAGGTTATGAAGAAAAATGTTTACATATCTGTGTCTACTCTTCCAATTAATGATTATCAAGAGATAATTGAATTTGCAAGAGATGTGCAAGGTAAGGCGGATCTGCTCCATTGCGATGTTATGGACGGAAAATTTGTTCCTAGAACAACCTATAGTGCAAATGTAATAGACAACATAAATCAAAACTCACTTAATATGCTGGATGTTCATCTTATGGTGGAAGAGCCTTATGATAAACTTGAAAGTTATATCAAGGCAGGTGCAAACATTTTAACCCTGCACTATGAAGCTTTTGAGGATAAGGAAGAACTGCACAAAGCCCTTGCATTTATCAGAAAGAACAACACGCTTGTTGGCTTGTCATTTAAACCATGCACACCATTTAAAGATATTAAAATGTTTTGTTACGATATTGATGTTCTTTTGATTATGAGTGTTGAGCCAGGTGCTGGTGGTCAGAAAATGCTTCCTAACACTTATTCAAAAATAAAAACAATCGCTGCTTTTCGAGATGCAAACGATTTAAATTTTAAAATTGAAGTTGACGGCGGAGTGAATGAGGACAATGCAAAAAGCCTTATAGAAGCGGGAGCAGATATGCTTGTAAGCGGAAACTATGTATTTAAGTCCCAAGACCGCGAAAAAGCAATTAATACTCTTCGTGGCTAAGGACAATAGCGATTAAAGTATAACCACATTCCCGCAGAGTACATCAAAGTATGAAAATGTTTGAAGCTGTTGATTGCCACTTTCAATCTTGACAGTGAACACGCTTGGATATACATCCTTTATGACACCATTTATGGTGTCTATTTTTTTTCTTCCTCTGTTTATATTCATTTCTACATTACTTCCTTTAAGTGCACCTATCTTTTGCTTGACTTCGTCAAGTCCTAAATTTATTTTTCTCATAAACCCACTCCTTTATTGTTTATTGCCTTAATGAAAAAAAATTAAACATTTGAGTCATATTTCCACTTGCGAGCGAGTAAACATATATCGATATCGTTTTGAGAGGGGGAATAAAATGACATTTGAAGAAAACAATTTTAATGTTGTAAAGAAAACCAAACTTACAAAGGGACAATTTAATGTTGAATGTAACATTGCAGTAACCTGTGCCAAAATTCTTACTGCAACTGCTTCAGCCAGTGTTGTAAGTAGCGAGGTTTTAAATGGCAACATCAATTACGCAGGAAATATTGATGTAAAACTTGTTTATATGACTGAGGACGGCGAAATAGGTACAACTAATTCTGTTTGTCCATTCACTTCAAGTTTTGTGGGCGAAAATATTGTAAACGGACAAAAAGCATTGATAAGCGTTAAGGTTGTGGAAACAAACCTTGAAAGTTTGTCATCCGATAATATCAGGCTTGTTGTCAGCTTAGAACAAAGTGGGGTGTTGATTTCAAGCAATGAAATTCATTCAGTGCAGTCAAGTGCCTCTGACATATGCAGTAAAACAGAGGAAATAAATGTAATCAGATTTGTTGGTGAGGCAACTGAAAACATCACAGTTAGCAGTGAGTTTTCTGTTAGAGAACAAGTCAAGAAACTTATTTTAACAGAAAGTCAAGTTATGCTCAAAAATGTTGAAAGTGGAGTTAATTTTGTTTCAGTAAGTGGTGAAGTTATCACAAGAGTACTTTGCCTGACCGAAAATGATAAATTTGAAACGGGTTATGTTTACGACACTTTCAAAGAAGAAGTTGAACTTGAGGGTGCAACACGTGAAAGTCTTGTTGAGGGGTACGGCTTTGTGAAAAATGATGGCGTGCGTACTGAACTTGAGGAAGGCGATAAAGGGGTTAAATTAAATATAGAAGTTCCAGTGCTTCTTGCGGTTAAAGCTTATGAAGAAGCCACTGTTATAGTTGTAAAAGATTTGTACAGTACAACTAACGAAATCAAAGTCAGCACTGAAAGTTTTGACATGACAACTGTTTGTCCTATGGAAATTGTTGAAAGCAAAATTGATGGCACGCTCACTCTTGATGAAAATCAACCTCGTGTGGATAAGATTATGTTTGTAGGCGGCAATAACGTTGTTGTAAGCAACAGTTATTTGAAAGATGGAGAAATTTTCATTGAAGGTATTGCTTCCACCACAGTGGTTTATCTGAATGATGAGCTTAACAATTTGAACAGTGTTCAAATTGATGTACCATTTGTTATAAGTGATAAATTCAATAATGAAATTATTGATGGGATATTAAATGTGGATGCAGTGGTATCTGATGTAGATGTGGTTGTGAAAAAGGGAAGAGAGTTTTATTATGACGCAAAGGTTAAAGCTTGCGTAAATTATTGCCATGATATTGTATCAGGAGTTATATCAAAGGCAGAGACACTTGAAGCATATCCTGAGAAGGATTATGGAATGGAACTCTTGTTCGCTCATGCAGGGCAAGAAGCTTGGGACATTGCTAAGGAAGCAAGGATAAATGAAGAAATCCTTATCTTACAAAATCCAGAGGTTGTGTTCCCTCTCGCTGAGGATAAAAACTTAATCCTTTTCTATCAAAAAGAACAATAATAAAATAAAATCGCAGTAAACTGCGATTTTTTATGCTATAATGAAATTATGAAGATATTATTCGCAGGGTTTGAAGGTAAAAATAATACATCTAAACTCTTAGTAGATAAATTGAATGTTGTTGACAAACTTTATTTAAAAAATCATAAGGTTATTTCCTGTCGGCAGTTGTTTACCAAATTAGAAAATTGCAACTTTGATTTAATATTTTTATTTGGACAAAAGCCACTCTTAAAAAACAAGATAAGTATAGAGCTAGTTGCTAAGAGTGACACTAAAAAGCTTTTAACTAATTTTGATTATAAACAACTGGGGGAAAGGCTTGCAGATGCAGATATTCAATATTATTATTCCGAAAATGCAGGGACTTCTTACTGCAACAATGTTTATTATTTTGTATTAAATTATATCAAAGGGAAGAATACAAAGATCATTTTTGTTCATTTGCCATTTAAAGAGAATTTAAATAATATAGATAAATTAATAGAATTTTTTAATAAATACGAATAAAAGCGGGTGCTTTCCCGCTTTTTTTATCTTTTTACATTATTTATGTTTCAAATTTCAATATAACGTCAATAAAGATTGTAAGAGGTAAAATTATGAAATATATAATATCAATTTTCTCGGCTTTAGCAATTGCGGTAATATTGGTTGTTTTCGGTGTGACTGGCGGTTCTGCACCCAGCACAGAAGTTGAATATTTAAGAATACATATCCGTGCGAATTCCAATTCGGAAGCAGACCAAGCTGTGAAATATCTTGTTAAAGATGCCGTGGTGGAAGCGCTTATTCCTATTCTAAGTGATATTCATTCAAAAGAAGAAGCCGAAAAAACTATGGAGGCCAATTTCCCTTATATTGAGTCTGTGGCAAATGCGGTGTTAAAAGAGCAGGGATTTTTCTATACTGCTCATGCTAAGATTAATAATGAATACTTTCCCACCCGCACCTATGAAATGAAAGAAGGCGATTTAACGCTGGCAGAGGGCTATTATGATGCACTTATTTTAGAATTGGGCTCCGGCACCGGAAATAACTGGTGGTGTGTGGTTTATCCCGCATTTTGTTTTACTGAAACCAAAAATTTCGACAATATTGTATATATTTCTAAAATTTGGGAGATACTTAAAAACGTATCAAGATAAATTTTGGAGGTATTATGAAAAAAACGTTTATACTTGCTTTCACGCTATTCTTCTGCTTTGCCTTTGGGCTTACTGCTGTAGGGTTTACATACTTTAATAAGCCAACCGAAGATGCAAGCGTTGTAGATACGCTGACAACTGCACAAAATAAAACTGTGCAAACAAAACTAAAGAAATGGGGATATTACAAAGGTGCAATTGATGGGATTTATGGGCCAAAAACCAAAGAAGCTGTAAGATATTTTCAACGTAAAAATGGACTTGCAGCGGATGGTATTGTTGGACCTAAGACAGCAGCTGCACTTGGCATGAGCTTAGGCTCGACATCATCTTCAACTCAATCTAGTTCTGATCTTAACCTGCTTGCAAGATGTATATATGCAGAAGCAAGAGGGGAACCATATGTTGGGCAGGTGGCTGTTGCAGCAGTAGTACTTAACAGGGTAAAGAGTGCATCCTTCCCAAATACAATTGCAGGCGTAATTTATCAACCTTGGGCATTCACATCAGTAAATGATGGACAAATCAACTATACGCCAAATGATTCAGCATATAAGGCTGCCCAAGATGCTCTTAATGGTTGGGACCCAAGTTATGGCTCGCTCTATTACTATAATGCAAGCACAGCCACAAGTAAGTGGATTTATTCAAGAAAGACCGTGGTTACAATAGGTAAACACGTGTTCGCAATATAGGAGGGCGACATGAAAGAAAAGAAAGATGTCCTTGCTGTAGAGGATAACTATTATATGAAAAAGAAAGGCGACAATAAAACAGAACATCGCTCCAATAAAAAAGGAATGAAAGCGGCAATTATAACCCTTTCAATTACTACAGGAATTTTGGGCCTTAGTACAATAGGTTTTGGAATTGGCTATGGAGTTATGCAATCAAGGGCAGATAATTATGGAACGAACCTTGAAAATGTATATCAAAAAAACTTCTATGATCTTGTTGACAGTGTAAATAATGCAGAAATTAAACTATCAAAAGTTATAAATTCAAGTCAATCTGCTTATCAAAGAAGACTGCTTACAGAAATTTCACAAAACACCACAGCCGCAGAGGTAAGTATAGCGGCGCTTCCACTTTCACAAAGTGATATTAACGATAATATAAGGATGATAAATCAAATTTCGGGTTATACATCCACACTTGCTGATAAACTTGCAAGTGGGGAGTCATTGACTGTAAGCGAAATGGCTACACTGCAAGAAATTTATCAAAATGTTCTCACAATGAAAACGGAACTTAACAAATTTGCAAGAAAAATTCAAGCTGGATACAACATTTTAGATAACAGCATGAATCTTGATACTGGTAGTGACTTCTCAATTCAAATGGCACAACTTCATGATGTAAATATAGATTATCCTACAATGATATACGATGGACCATTCTCTGACAGCGTGGTAAACTCTTCAGTTAAAGGATTGTCAGGCAGTAAAGTCAGCAGGGAGGATGCAAGCAAAAATATCTCTGAAAGATTTACAAATATCATCAGTGTTTCTCATGAGGGTGACACTAATGGTAGGTTTGAAACATACAATTTCCGAGTTAAAAACTCTGATGAACAAACTCTTTATATTCAAGTATCTCAAATTGGCGGACATATCTTAACTGTCAGCGGTGCAAGTGCAAACAATTCGGCTCAAAGCATTGAGATGGAAGATGCAGAAAAAATTGCTCTTGAATTTGCGAAAAACAATGGTGTTGAAAATCCAAATATTGTTTGGAAAGATAACATCAAGAATGATGCTTACTTCAATATCGCACCAATACAAAATGGTGTTGTGCTTTATCCAGACCTTGTGAAAGTTAAGGTCGACCTTAACAGCGGCACTGTAATAGGATATGATTCAACAACTTATTTCACAAATCATACAAAAAGATCTTTACCGGGGGCTTCAGTTGGGTTTGCAGATGTAAGGGGAGAGGTTCCAAAACAATTTACAATAGTTGGAGAGCGTAAAGTTCTTGCTCCATTGGATTACAATAGAGAAGTGCTTTGTTATGAATTTGAATGTATAAACAGTGAGGATACTTTCTATTTCTATTTCAATGCTTCAACTGGAGAGGAAGAAAACATCCTTAAAGTTATCAACACTGACGACGGAAGCAAATTATTATAAAAAATCGCCATTTGGCGATTTTTTGTGATTAATACACTTTCTATGTATTAGCTTTATCTTTTATTGAAGTAAAAAGGAGGGTGGCAAAGCCACGCGGATAATCCGCTTTTTTGATTCTGATTATTTTACCCGAGTCACACCCAAATTAAATGGGGCATAATGCCCCTCGGAAAGCGGCGGATAGTAAAAAAGTGATATAAAGAGGGCTAGATTCGAAGATACTCCAAAACGGCGTAGAAATTAAAGCGAAAACGCTTGACGCGGGGGGGGGATTTGGTACACTACTAGTGAGGCAGCACTCGGGGATTTACATTTATGGTCGAGATGACAACGCCCAATACCTTACTGACATAATGAGTGTAGGGCCATGCTGTCATTTCGACCGGAGCGAAGCGGAGTGGAGAAATCTGAAAGTGTGTAA
>CAOJZM010000008.1 GCA_948466185.1 uncultured Christensenella sp. | reverse complement strand
AACAACATCTTATAAAAATGGCTATGGCAACCCAACGCTGACAGCACAGTGGACAGTAAATAGTTATGAATTAGATGTGAATGGCAACTTAGATGAAGCGGTATCAGGTGGAACGTCAGGATATGCAACATTTGATGTATATATAAATGGAAGTAAAGTGGCAACAGGGGTATCAGACTATTGTACTTCACATCCATATGGCTCAACATATGAGATTAAAAATATACAATGCATAAACGATAAAGCGTATGTGGGGGTGTACTCAGATAATGCATGTACAACGGCAAGTTCATTAAGTGGAACAATAGGCACATCAAGAAGAATAGTTTGTTTAAAGTTTCGCACAAAGACATGGGAGGACTATGCTGCATCAAGTTATGCGGGTGGCAGCGGGACGCAATCGAATCCATACATAATTAAAACGCCGGAGCAGTTAGGAAAACTTTCCAAAGATAGTAAGACGAATGAATTAAGGGGAGTATATTATAAACTCGGCTCAAACATTAATTTATCAGCACACATATGGACAGGGATCGGAGACGATGCTAATAGTGTGTCATTCATGGGGAGTTTTGATGGTGACCTTTTTACCATTAGCGACATTAAAACCAGTGTGGATAATTATATTCCATTTTGTGCTGCATTATTTCAGAATTCAAGTGGTGTTATATGTAATATTATTATAAAAGGAGGTATATTTAAAGCGACTGATAGAGCAGGAGCAATATTAGGTGATGGTAGTCCATCTATTTCAAATTGTATAGTAGATGGTGTAAATGTGGAGAGTGCAGACCGTGCAGCTGGTATTGCTAGTGTGGTTTCTGGGAAGATATCAAGTTGTATATTAAAAAATGGATCAATATCAGGGAATAGAGTTGCAGGAATAGCAGGTTGGACAGGAAGTTTAATAATAGAAGATTGTAGTGTTGTTAACGCAGTTATAACTGGGGCAGAAGCAAGTTTGTTTTATAATCATAATGAATGGAATATAACTATAAATTCTACTTATGGACAAGGGACAGTAAATGGCACAGCAACAAAGTTAATGTATGGAGATAGCAACGCATGGGGCAATTGGACATATAATTCTGCATTAAATGGAGGATATCCAGTGCAGAAGCCGCTCTTTGCAATTGGAGGAATCAGTGGCTCAACCAATGTTTACAACTTTCTTAAAAACACACTTGGCTTTGCTGCTGCATAGGGCACTGATAGATTCTTCGACTGCACTATTAGATTTCTCCATATTCTATACCTCCATTGCGCTTTGGGGGTTCAGTCGAAATGACAAAAATGGATTCTCAGCATGACAGGAGAGGGACTCACACTGGTTTCAACCATGGCGGAGCAATTCCTATGAGCTGTACACAGTAGGATATACGGGCTGGCCCACAATTCTATGGCTGTGACAACAATAAAAGGCAGATTTGTTATCTGCCTTTTATTGTTTCCGATAAAGACTGGTAGAGGCTGAGAAGTTCTATATATTTGTATTTGATAAGGGAGGCATATGTTTGCCCATTTGATATTGGCACTCCTGAGCAAAGTGACTCTGTAAGTTTTACTTGTTTATTTAGATTTGCAGCCAAACTTTTTATTGCGGAGTTATCGCTCCCAGCAAAAAGTGTGTCGAAATCTGCTTTAATTGTTGCTGTTTGGGAATGCACTGAATTGATTGCCAGCCTTGCTGAAATTTCATTATAAACTGCGGTGTCAACACTTATTGCGATATCATACAGATTTTTATATCCGTCTTGGAAGGATTTTACGGCTTTTTCCAAAACTTTTTTACTATCAGCGTCAAAGTTGCCATTTAGTGTGAAATTATCGAATTTTATAGTAATAATTTCACTTGCGATATTATGTGTGCTTGAAAGATTATTTTGCACTAAAACAGCATCATTTCGATTTTCAAAGCCGCTGGAAAGTACATAATAATAATCTTCTATTTTCCACACGTAACCGCCAGCACCAATCTTTCTTGCGTCCTGGGCAAGTGTGTTCGCTCCACCTTCTACTTGTGACTTATTAAGTGAGATAAAATGTATTTCAAAACTTGGAGAGGTAATCGCTGTTGCTGGGTCGGATACTGCAGGCGTGTAAAGGACATTTGAAATGACGCAAGCAAGTGCAATTCCGCAAGAAATAAATATTGAAGCCATAGAAAGATATATAAATTTTTTGTTTTTTGTCATACTTCCTTGATTCCTTAACTTTTTTGGTGTATTACAATAAAGTGTATGACAAATTAAAGCAATCTATGAGCAAAATCATTATAAACTTTGCTTTACAAAAAAAGTTGCAAGTCGTATAATTAAGGCATAAGATAAGGAGGAAATATGAAGATAAAACCATTGCTTGATAGAGTATTATTAGAGCCAAAAGAAAATGAAAAGGAAACAAAAAGCGGTATTATTCTGCCAACTGCAGCACAAGAGAAATCTCAAATCGCTAAAGTTGTTGCGGTTGGGGAAGGCGGCATGATTGATGGTAACAAAGTCGAAATGCAGGTTAGTGTTGGAGACAGCGTGCTTTATTCAAAATATGCAGGCACTGAAGTAACGCATGATGACAAAAAATATGTTATAGTACGCCAAGCAGACATCTTGGCTGTGCTTGACTAAGGAGGGAATATGTCTAAAAAGATTTTAGAAGGTATTGAAGCGAGGAAAGCACTTGAAAATGGTGTGAACACACTTGCGAATGTGGTAAAAATTACACTTGGACCAAAGGGACGCAATGTTGTGCTTGGAAAGAAGTATGCTTCTCCGCTTATCACAAACGATGGCGTAACTATTGCGAAAGAAATTGAAATTGAAAATCCTTTTGAGAATATGGGGGCTGAACTTATCAAAGAAGTCAGTGTCAAGACCAATGATGTTGCTGGTGATGGAACAACCACGGCATGCGTACTTGCACAGGCAATCATACGTGAAGGCATGAAAAACTTTGTGGCTGGTGCAAATCCAATCATATTAAAGAAAGGCATTTTTAAAGCGGTTGAAGAGGCAACAGAGGAGCTTAAAAGAATATCAAAACCTGTTGAAAGCAGCAAGGCGATAAGTCAGGTTGCAAGTATTTCTGCGGGGGATGAGCAGGTTGGCCAGCTTATCAGCGAGGCTATGGCAAAGGTTGGAAGTGATGGCGTTATCACTGTGGAAGAAGCACAAACAATGCACACGGAACTAAGCGTTGTGGAAGGTATGCAATTTGACAGAGGCTATCTTTCTCCATATATGTCCACAAACACAGAAAAGATGATTGCCGAGCTTGACAATCCTTATATCCTTATCACTGATAAAAAGATTTCAAACATTCAAGAAATTTTACCTCTTCTTGAACAAATTGTTAAAATGGGTGCAAAACTTCTTATCATTGCCGATGATGTGGAAGGTGAGGCTCTTACAACACTTATACTTAATAAACTTCGCGGGACCTTCAATTGTGTGGCTGTTAAGGCGCCAAGCTTTGGGGATAAGCGCAAGGCGCTCCTTGAAGATATAGCTGTGCTTACAGGCGGCACTGTTATCAGTGAGGAGCTTGGCCTTGACCTTTCAACTGCCACAATTGACATGCTTGGCAGAGCAAAGATTGTCAAAGTGGATAAGGATAATACAACAATTGTGGAAGGAAGTGGCAGTCAAGAGGAAATTGCAAATCGCGTTAAAGTTATAAAAAATCAGATAAAGGAAACTACAAGCGATTACGAACTTGAAAAACTGAATGACCGTCTTGCAAAACTTGCTGGCGGCGTTGCTGTTATCAAAGTGGGAGCAGCAACCGAAGTTGAAATGAAGGAAAAGAAACTTCGTATTGAGGATGCCCTTGCAGCAACAAAAGCAGCCAGTGAAGAAGGTGTGGTTCCAGGCGGCGGGGTTGCGCTTCTTAAAACAAGCAAGGTTATTTCCCAACTTGTTGACAGCCTTGACGGCGATGAAAAGACGGGAGCTATGATTGTACTTAAAGCAATTGAAGAGCCTATTCGTCAGATCGCGAAGAATGCAGGTGTTGACGGCGGAGTTGTGGTAAATAATATACAAGAAAACATCAACAAGAAAGCATATGGGTTTGACGCCCTTAAAAATGAATATTGCGATATGATTGAAAGAGGGATAATCGACCCAACAAAAGTAACTCGTTCAGCACTTCAAAATGCCGCTTCTGTTGCGGGAACAATGCTTACAACTGAGGCTATTGTTGTTGAAATTGAGGACAAAACCGAGCCAAAACAGGCGGATGTATATTAAAAAACATGCAATTTTGCATGTTTTTTTATTTTTTCTTATTCATAAATTTGTTGCAACAACGTAGATACAGAGACTTTGGAAGGATTCCCTTTGCAAAGTAAAGAAGTTTGAATTTGAAGGTCATGATATACATTGGTTTAAGTTTTTTGCGGTCTGTCCAGCGGGTAATAATCTTTATCGCTTTTTCAAGACTCATGCGTTTATCTTCTTTTGCATCCAAAGCTTGCGTGGACAGGGCAATTGAGTCACCATAACGCTCATTCGTTTCGTAGTTCTTAACTCTGTTTTTAGTAAAATTTGTTTTGATATCGGAAGGGCAAATTGCACACGCTTGTATTTTTGTTCGACTGAGTTCCATTCGAAGTGCATCGGTGATGGAAATAATAGCATTTTTAGAGGAAGCATAGAAGGCTCTGAAAGGGATTGGGAAAAGTGCCATTGCAGAACTTACATTAATTATTTTTCCTTTCTCATTCATAATTGGCAGAGCAAGTTGAATTGCGTTGATTGTACCAATCACATTGACATCATAGATTGATTGAACCTTTTCTATTGGCATAAGTTCAACCGCACCTGAGCCGCCGAACCCTGCACAGTTTATCAGCATATCAATTTTTTGAATTTTGGTGGCGATATCTTTGAAAACGGCTTCCATACCATTTCTATCGGTAACATCACATTCGTAGTCATCAGCTTCTCTTGAAATGCCAAAAACTTTGTTTCCTTTGTTTTGATAGTATTCTTTGAGGGCTTTGCCAATTCCACTTGAGCCGCCTGTGATAATTATGTTCATACTTTTCATCCTTATTTTCTAATATTATACTAATTAAATATAAAAATCAAACTTTTTCGCTTTTAATTTGATTTGACAATTAATTCTTACTGTGTTAGCATATTTTTATGAACAATATAAAGCGGGGAATGTTAATCGTTGTAATTATTTTGAATTTTCTCAATGCGGCACTTAATGTCTATTTCATTGTAAATGCTTTTTTGTACTCAAAAATGACCCAGTGGGACATTGTAACAATTGTATATGACTGTATTTCAGTTTTGGGATTTATTGCTAGTTCTGGACTTCTTATCTATTCAATCAAGGATAAAGGGTTGTTCTTTAATCAAAGAAGCCATTATTATTATGCTGCAATCACAATTTCGATTTGCATGAGTTTGTTTTCAGTCTCCTCCGTGCTTTTGGTTATAACATTATTTATGTCTGATATGGTTTGGGTTAAACCTCATGATGATGTGTATTTTGAAAAGAAAGAGGAGAAACAAAAAGAAGAGAACAAGATGTCCGATAAAACGAGGGAGCGTAAAATTGCATCTTTGCGTGAACTTCGTGATAAAGGACTGATTACCGAGGAAGAATTTAAAGACGAACTCTTTAAATTGCTTTAAAACATTTGGTAAAAACAAAAAAGTGCTATATAATACAAATAACAAAATAAAAAGGAGAAAGGAAATTATGAAGAAAGCAACAAAAGTTGCCGGGGTCATAATATCCCTGATTTCCCTTCTGTCAGGAGGAATAATAGGACTCTTGGCGGGGGGGGGATTTTTGATTCTGGCAAAAATGAACAACTTAGCATAGAGGAGACCATTGCAGCAACCTCAACCATGGACACATGGGATAACCATGCAGCAAGTGCATATGCAGGTGGTGCGGGGACTTCGTCAAATCCATACATAATTTATAATGCAGAGCAATTGGCACTACTTGCGAAACAATAAAGAAGCAGTACGTTAAGCGGGAAATATTATCAACTTAATAGTTTTATCGACTTATCTGCATATTTGTGGAAAGGTATTGATGCGTTTGAGGGAACATTAGATGGGGATTTCAATACAATTTATGGAATGAATATTTATGTAAATACATATGTTGCCTATAACGAAATTGGATTTTTTCGAAGCGCACGAGGTGCAACGATTAAAAATCTAGTTTTGAGCAGTGGTACGATATATGCATATGATGAGGTAACGATTGTTGGTGGGTTGATTGCTAATGCAGGGCACTGCACTGTTTCAAATTGTATAGTGGAGGAGTTAACGATCTCTGTAAGTGGTGATTGTGTGGGGCTTGCAGGGGTTATTGGATATGCTAATGGTGGAACTATTATTAATACCGTACTCAAAGATAGCAGTATTTCTCTTCGTGAAGTGAATACAGGATTTGGCTCCAATATAGCAAGTTTAGCATGTGTGTGCAGTGTAACACTTACAGTTAAAAACTGCTCTGCAATTAATGTAAAGATATATAATGTTTCAACTGATGACTCTGATATTGCAGACTTTGTATTTACAGAAAATGGGGCGGGTTCATCAATTATATCTTCATATGCGTGGGTGTCAATCGCAAAGACAGGGGAGAATATGGTTGTTCATAAAACTATCTATGGTTCGTCTTCTAATTTTGGAGACTGGATGTTTAATGCGAATATAAATCGAGGGTATCCGGTGCAGAAATCACTTTTAACAGTTAGTTCTGCAAGTTCGCAAACATCGGCACAGGTATATAGTCAACTTGTGGACCTTGGCTTCACAACTGCGTAAAAAACCGACTTTAATAGTCGGCTTTTTTATTTCGTTTATCTTTAAAAAATTCTTTTAATAATCCTTTACAGGTTTTTTCATACTTACCTTTTTCAATTTCAACTTTATGATTAAGACGCAAACTTTCGCATATGGTTTCACAAAGTTTATCTTTTGAAGTGGTATCACCAGTGGCATAGATGATTTTTTTTATTCTGGCATTTACAATTGCACCTGCACACATAGGGCAGGGCTCCAATGTCACATAAATTTCAGCACCGTCAAGCCGCCACGAGTTGAGTTTCTTGCAGGCTTTATGTATTGCAACAATTTCTGCATGTGCAAGAGCATTCTGTTCTTTTTCGCGTTTATTTCGCCCTCTGCCAATAATTTTGCCATCTTTAACGACTACAGCTCCGATTGGCACTTCTCCCTTTTTCATGGCTTTTTGGGCTTCTTTTATTGCTTCCAACATATAATCGGTCATTCTTTTACCCTCTTTTTTTGTCGAGTTTAGTATAATGATAGCGAATTTATAGCACTTTGTAAAGAGAATTCTTGTATTTTTCAAGGATTTAGTATATAATCATTGCTATGGAGAAAATACAAAAAAATACTTTTAGGAGAAATTATTATAACAGTGACGATAGTGGTAAAGTTTTTTTGGCCGCTCTTTTAGGCCCTACGCTTATTTCGTTGCTATTAGCTTTGGTTGTCGGGGCTGTTGCATCAATAAACAACATTCCTGCAGATGAACTTGGAAATCAGATTTGGTATATGATATTGTGTCTTTTGGTTGCTCCAATTGGATTTTGCTCGGTATATTTAATATATAACAAAGTTGCAAAGATAAGTTATAGGGCAATAAATCTTCGTCCTAAAATAAGCTGGAAAACGACGTTAATTTGTTTGGCAATTGCAATTGTTGCATTATTCGGTATTCAATACTTTATTTCATGCATGGACTTTGTGCTGGTTAATATTGGATACAAACTTGATTTGTTGGGACTTCCTCTTGATAATGTTGGTTGGCTTGTGGTTAATGTTTTGCTCGTTGCACTTCTTCCTGCAATATTTGAAGAAATAATTTTTAGAGGGATAATTTTGCAGGGATTGAGAAAAACATTGTCCGACTCCATGGCGATTGTGCTATCTGCACTTATGTTTGCAATTATGCATACAAGTTTGCAGCAATTTATTTATCCCTTCTTACTTGGTTTAATCTTGGCGTGGGTGGCCACACGTACAGGTTCAACTTTCGCAAGCATGATTATACATTTTACAAATAATTTCCTTGTTGTGCTTATTGCATTTATTCAAAATGTCACAGGCGTCAGCATAGGGTTAAATCCTGCAAATTGGTGGGTATGGCTTGTTGCCATATTGCTTCTTGTTGTGACAGGTTTCATTATGTTTGTCATTGATAGATTTTACTTTAAACATAAAAATGAGCGAGAAGAAGAAAAATTTGTAGGCTCAAAACTATCTATATTTATTTGGATCTCGATTATTGTCGGAATAATCCTGCTTATTTTATCTATTATCGTGAATTTTACACAAAGATAAACTATACAATATACATGAGGAGAAAAATGACGATTAAAAATAAGACAACTCAAAATACTTTTATCACTTATTTTGTTATAATTGTGGCTTTCGTTACTATTCGTGCACTTTCCAATTTTGGTCTTCTGGCTTTTATGGGAGAGGCTGGCGAATATGTATTTAACATTGTCGTGCAGATTGGTTTACTTTTTTGTTTGTCTATTTTTATGTTTTCTGGACTTCAAAAACAAAAGGTTAAAACAACATTCGCTTTTTATGGTTATAAAAAGATTACATGGAAAGCGGTGCTCATCACAGTGGTGATTGGAGCAATTGTTTATTTCTTGAATATATTTGTTGCCACCTTCTTTGATGTGCTATTATCCATGCTTGGTTATAAATTCCACGCAGCAGCTCCTGTTGAATCTTATCCTATCTATATGTTATTTGTAAATTTAATTTTTACAGCTGTGCTTCCTGCTGTTTGTGAGGAAACGGCTCATAGGGGTATGCTTCTTAAGGGTAGTACGGCATTTGGACAGAAATATGCAATAATCATTTCAGCGTTACTTTTTGGACTTATGCATATGAACATTGAACAATTTTTCTATGCAACCATAATTGGATTATTTATGGGGTATTTAAGCGTAATTTGCGATTCTATTTATCCGGCGATGATAATTCACTTTATGAATAATGCACTGGGCGTATACTCTGGATTTTCGGCATTCTATAAATTGCCTTTTGCAAAAGCGATATCGGCTGTTGGAGTCTTTTTATCAAATAATTTGATTTTAGGTTTATTGTTTTTAATTTTACTTGTCACTTTGCTTTCTTGGCTTTTGTTCTTTCTTGTTAAAAAATTATTCAAGGAAACCACGGGCAAGGCAATGGCAAATTTACAAGTTGAATTATATAAAGAAATAGCAAAAAAAGATTATCTTTCAGATATTGCTCAGTCTAAAGCTGAACTTGATGGAAAGAGCACTATGCCAGAGCAGACAACAATTAATATGGAAGAAATGTTTATCGAAAAAAATATCAATATGGGACTTATGACCAACCTTGATAGAGAACTTCTTAAAGATAGTGGACATTTTAAACCAAACAAAATAAGCACAGTATTTATAGCGGCATGCTTCTTTCTTACTGCGGTTGTAACACTGTTTACTTTTATTTGGGGTGTAATATGATAACAATTAATATTGTTTGTGTAGGAAACCTCAAAGAAAAGTTTTGGACAGATGCCTGCAATGAATACAGGAAACGTTTATCCAAATTTTGTAAGTGCAACATTGTTGAATTACCAGAACAAAACAAATACGTCATTCCAACGCAGATACTTGAAAAAGAGGGCGAGGACATTCTTTCCCACATTACCGCAAATTCGGTATTATTGGCAATCGATGGTAAAGAATTTGATAGTAAAGCATTTGCACGCTTTATTGAAACGCAAAAACAGACAACCAGCGAATTAACATTTATTATTGGAGGCTCTTATGGAGTCTGTGAAAAAGTTAAACAATCAGTTAAAACAAAACTATCATTTGGCAAAGCAACTTTTCCACATAATCTTGCAAGGGTTATGCTTTTAGAACAAATTTATCGTGCCTTTATGATTAACGCGGGGGCAAGTTATCATAAATAAAAAAAGTGACGTGAGTCACTTTTATTAAAATTGTTTAAATGAATTGATAAAGAAAGACGGTGGCAAAAATTACTGCTGTCATGACGCCAATTATAAAAAATATTGAACATTTTGCCATATTTACCTCCAAATTAGCACAATATTTATGATTAAGCATATAAATATTTAAAGATTATTCGTCTTTAAAATGCTCATTTAATAGGCCTTCTTCTTTTGGTTTTTCTGGTTCTGCAAAGTCTTGGGAGGCTTCAACATTTGCGGTGGCGGGTGAATCAGAGGATTTATTTTGTATTTTTGCTATATTTTTCGCTATATCCTTCTTGTTTCTTCTCGAAAAGATGGCAACTGTGCCTTTTCCTTTGATGACTTTAAACACGAAAAAGGCTGATGCAAGACCAATTATGATATAAATAATACGGGAAAATATACTGCCTTGATAGCCAAAAATTCCAGCCACAAAATCGTATTGAAGAAGTCCTATTAACAGCCAGTTAACACCTCCAATCAACATTACCAAAAAACTTATTATTGTTAGCATAAAAACCTCCAAATTTTCAAATAATTAGCTATATTATTAGCAAATTTATGATAATTATTATCAAAAACTTTATTGCAAGAAGATTAAAATATTTGACTTTAGTACAAGACTAGGGTATAATACAACCTAGTACGATTTCAAAAGGAGCGACTTAATTATGGAAAAACATTATTTAACAGCCGAAGGTAAAAAACAACTTGAAGAGAAACTTGCTTATTATAAATCAGTGAGAAGACCAGAAGTGGCAAAGAAAATAGGCATGGCACGTGAATTCGGTGACCTTTCTGAAAATTCGGAATACGATGCTGCTAAAGAAGAGCAAGCACAAGTTGAAGCAGAAATCAGTGAGATGGAAGATATACTTCTTTCATGTGAAATTATCAATAAAAAGAACTTAGATAGTGACGTTGTAAATATTGGTACAACTGTAACTTTATATGATGAAGAATTTGATGAAGAAGTAACTTATAAGATATTGGGCTCAACAGAGAGTGACCCTGCAAAAGGTATCATCAGCAATGCTTCTCCTGTTGGTGCGGCACTTCTTGGACACAAAAAGGGGGATGTTGTTACTGTAAACATGCCTCATGGTGCTTTAAAATACAAGATTTTGGGGATTCGTTTATAAGTTTTTGTTTTTTCGTTTATAATTAGTTGTCTTTTCCGCTATGAATGTGTATAATACATATATCAAATAGGTTGGAAATAGATTATTATGATGTTTAAAAACTCTTTTAGGCTTTTGTGTGCCAATTTTGATAAGGTTTGGAAACTTCTTTGTTATCAAATTTTATCTTGGGCTATTGTGCTGGGACTGCTTGCACCATTTTATAATGTGATTTCTTCCTCCGTTGTTGAGGCGTGGGAATTATATAAACTTGGAGATATATTCGTCTCAGGTACTTTTTACGGCTTAAATGTTGCAACAGCACTTACAAGCGTGTGCGGTGCGGTCATGAAATTTGTCACATTGCTTTTTGGAAGCAATATTATAATTGGCATATATTTTATGGTCATTGTATTTTTTGTTCGTCCCGTGCTTTCAAATGTGGGCAAGTATGTGGTTTGCGAGATGATGTATGGTTATATGGCATCGGGCTCGAAACATGGTTTTACCAGTACACTTCTTCGCACACTTAAGCGTTCACTTCCTTATGCTTGTATCAAAACCCTTTATTGCCTGCCTTTTGATGCACTTATTTTGTTAAGCCTGTTTGGTTTAACTGCAATCTCAGATCCTAAATATGGGTATGCAATGCCATTTCTTATTGTTCTTGTGCCTTCTATTTTGTATGCCTTCAAGGAAACATTCAATGCCGGCTGGGCACCAAGTATGATTGTGTATGACTATAATGTTTTTCGTGCTTATCCAAAAGGGATGGTGGCAAGTTTAAGAAGGGGATTAAGAGTTTTCTCAACAGCTTTTATTATCTACCTATTGGCATTTGTGCTTGCTATGATTCTTGGATTATATTCAATTATCATAATTCTTCCTATTATTTTCCCACTCTTTGATATATTTGAAATGGTTATGTTTTTTTCAAGTCAAGGCATGCGATTCTATGTGGATTCTGACACAATCCTTTCACCAAAGAAACTTGAAGAAGTTGATAAAATTGAAGACGCTAAGTATCTTTTGTAACATAAACAAAAGATAAATACATGTTTTAATCAAGGGGATTACCTTGAAATAAGCAAAAAAAAGCTGAAATATCTTCAGCATGTTATTTTATGTAAAATTTTAAAAGGAGCAATAAAAAATTGAATAACAGTAAAGTAAAAATCACCTTTTTGGGCGGTGTGGGTGAAATTGGTAAAAATATGACTGCCATTGAATATGAAGATGAAATCATTGTCATTGACTCTGGTCTTACCTTCCCAGATGACGAACTTCCGGGAGTGGACATCGTTATTCCAGATATTTCCTATCTTCTTGCGAATAAGGATAAAGTTAAAGCGATACTTTTAACTCATGGTCATGAAGACCATATTGGAGCACTCCCTTTTGTTCTTAAACAACTTAATGTTCCAGTTTACGGCACAAGGCTTACGCTTGCACTTGTTGAAAATAAAATGAAAGAGCATCCAAATGTAAAATTAAAAGCTATCGCCGTTAAACCTCGCAATGTTTTAAAACTGGGTCATTTTACGGTGGAATTTATTAAAGTAAATCATTCTATTGCAGGGGCACTTGCTTTCTGTATTACAACTCCAGCAGGTAATATTGTTCACACAGGCGACTTTAAAGTTGATTATGAACCAATTGACGGGGAAATGATAGATTTGCCACGCCTTGGTGAGATTGGTAAAAAGGGTGTTAACCTCCTTTTGTGCGAAAGCACAAATGTATGTCGCAAAGGTTTTACTATGAGTGAGCGTACTGTTGGCAGGGTGCTTGATGAACTTATTAAAACTCATGCAGACAATCGTATTATTATCGCAACTTTTGCATCAAATATATATCGTTTGCAGCAAATCTTGGACCTTGCTGAAAAGTATAAACGTAAGGTCGCTTTTACCGGCCGAAGCATGATGAATGTGACTGAGGTTGCATATAAGCTTGGTGAGTTAAAGTATGACAGAAACAACATTATTGATATTGAGAAAGTTGATAAATGTGATGATAAGGAAATTATGATCCTTACCACTGGAAGTCAAGGAGAACCTTATAGTGCACTTACCAGAATGGCAGCAGGGGAATTTAAACAGCTGAAACTTCGTCAAAATGACCTTGTTATTCTTTCAGCTTCTCCAATTCCAGGCAACGAAAAGAATGTATATAAAGTTATCAATGCTTTATATAAACTTGGGGCAGATGTTATCTATGACGAACTTGCAGACGTACACGTTTCAGGGCATGCTTGTCAGGAAGAATTGAAACTTATGCACAGCCTTGTCAAACCTAAATTCTTTATGCCAGTTCATGGTGAATATCGACATCTTAAAGTTCATAAAGAACTTGCAATGACGCTGGGCATGGAAGAGCGTAATGTCTTGATTCCAAGCCTTGGTATGCAGGTGGAACTTTCTCCAAACTCAATTAAGCAGGCAGGCTTTGTCACGGCTGGGCAACGTCTTGTGGACGGAATTGGAATTGGAGATATGGACAGCAATGTTTTGCGTGAACGTAAACAACTTGCAGAGGATGGCTTCTGTGTTGTATGTGTGAATATAAATAATGTTTCTGGGACTGTAACCAGTGATCCATTTATTATCACCAGAGGGGTGGTTTATGAAGGCGAACAGGAAGCCTTTGTTCAAGATGCAAAAGCAACAATAATTGCTTCTCTTAAGGAACAAGACCTTCGTGGCATGGAACCAGCTGTAATTAAACAATCTATACGCAGAAACATGTCAAACTTTATATTTAAGCGAACAAAGCGAAGGCCAATTATTCTTACTATCGTCACACTTGATTAGGAAGGCGGATATGTTTGAGCAAATAAAAGCAAAAGCACAAGATGAATACATTCCGATTATAAGAGAGCAAAGCGGAAAAAAACTTTATGATTTATGTAAGCAGTATAAACCTAAGTCCATTCTTGAAATAGGGACAGCAATTGGGTATTCTGGTTCAATCATGCTTTCAGCTTACAATCAAACTGTTTTAACCACGATGGAAAAGGATGAAAAGCGATATAATGAAGCCGTGAGGAATTTTGAAAAAGGGGGCTTTGGCGGCCGCGTAAATGCTATATTGGATGATGCTTTAAATGTGCTTTCACATTTGGTGGAAAATAACTTTAAATTTGATTTTATTTTCTTAGATGGTCCAAAAGGACAATATGCTCGCTATCTTCCATATTTGAAGAGTTTGTTAAACAGTGGTGGAGTACTTTTTGCGGATAATATTTATTTTAAAGGGCTTGTGCTGTCTCAGGAGAAAATTCCACATAAGCACCGCACAATTGTAAATAATTTGAGACAGTTTATTAATATGATTAAGCAAGATAGAGATTTTAACACTGAATTTTATGAAATTGAGGACGGATTTTCTATAAGTATTTTAAAATAAAACAATCCTATAAATAACAGGGTTGTTTTTTATTAATAGATATTTAAATATATTAATAAAGTTTTTAACGTTATTTTATTTTCTTTGCTAAAATTTTTATTTTTTGATACAATAATAACCATGAAGTTTGAAGCAGATATTATTATGTTTTTGCAGGCTGGCATTAATGACTTTTGGTTATACTTTTTTAGGATTGTAACACTGCTTGGGAGTTGGTTGGGTTTTGCAATTGCGTTGATGATAGTATTTTATAGAAAAAAAAGTTTAAGTTATGCTTTTGCAGGGACTTATGCGTTTGGCGTGCTTTTTAATAAAGCCCTAAAACATATTATTATAAGGCCGCGTCCATATGTCGCATGGGATAAGATATTAGACCTTGGTGGCTCAACAGGATTTAGTATGCCAAGTGGACATGCTAACTCTGCAGCCATAATAGCGGTGTTTATTTCATATATGGCAATAAAATATGGAAAACATAGAGCAACCAAAATTTGTGTGCCTATCATTATGTTTTTATATCTGGGTTTAACTTGTTTTTCAAGAATGATTTTAGGCCAACATTATTTGACAGATGTGATTGCGGGCTCAATAGAAGGAATTATAATTGCATTTATTGGAATTCTTGTGTATAATCTTGTAATGAAAAGGATTAACGCGAAAAAACAATTAAAGAGGTAAACTATGGATAAACCAAAGAAAATAAAAGTGATAACTCACAGTGAAGGAGAGACTATTGCTTTGGCAGAAAAACTTGTTGGTGTTTTTAATAAAGGCACGATTATCACTTTAACAGGAGATTTGGGGGCTGGAAAAACACATTTTGTAAAAGGTCTTGCCTTGGGACTAGGAGCAACAGAACTTGTTTCAAGTCCAACCTTTACTCTGCTTAATATTTATGAAACCGGAAAACTTCCAATTTATCATTTTGACATGTATAGGCTTTCCTCTTGTGAGGAGGCGGAGGAACTTGGTTTTAATGAATATTTTGATGCAAATACACTTGACGGGATTACTGTGGTTGAATGGCCTGAGAATGTAAAGGGTCTTATCAGTTGTCCTCATATTAATATTGAAATAGTTAAAGGTGAAAATGAAAGAATAATTTACATTGGGAGAGAAGAATGATAGTTTTATCAACCGCCTTTAAAATGGCACAAATTGCAGTCGAAATCAACGGTAAAAGAAAATTATGCGAACTTGACGCAAGTTGTAAACATTCAGAAAATGTTTTAAAGACTTTGGACATGATGTTGGATGAAATAGATGAATGTGTGGCAGAAAATCAAACTTACGCGGTGGTTGTAGGACCAGGCTCTTTTACAGGCCTAAGAATATCCACTTCAATTGTTAAAGGACTTTGTGCGGGAAAGTTAGATAAAAAAGTGATTCCGTTGTCATCTTTATCACTTATTGCATATACCTATATCAAACATAACAAATGCGAAAAAGACTTTGTGGCTGTAATTAACGCGCTTAGTGGACTTGTTTTTGTGAGGAAGTTTAATTCCAAGGGTGAGCCTTTAGACGAGGAAAAGCTTATTTCAATAGAGTCACTTGATAAGATGAGTGAGGATAAGATATGTTTGAGTGAAGATAATTTGCCTTTTACAGCCATAAATATTAATGTAGAAGATTTACTTGCATATGCTTACAGTCTTGAAAAAAAGCGTGTTTTTTGTGATTATAGGACTCTTGCGCCTTGCTATATCAGAAAAAGCCAAGCAGAAGTACAACTGGAAAATAAAAATTTAAAAAAATCTTAAAATTTGTTATAAAATTGATAGACATTTAATAAAGTTATGGGTATAATTTGAGTTGAATTTACAATAGTATAGTCGGAAAGGAGAAATATATGAAAAAAGCTGTTTATATAAGATGTCCTAGATGTGAACTTAACTACATTCAAAAAAAAGATAAAATGTGTAGCGTATGTAAAGCGGAGCTTGCATCTAAAGACGAATATGTTGATGATATGGATTTGGAACTTTGCCCAATTTGCAAAACAAATTATATTCAATCAGATGAGATTATGTGTGCCAATTGTTTGAAAGAACATCAAACAGAGGATGGAGAACTCAGTGAGGATTGGGAAGATTATGTTTCACGTGAGGATGATGACGACATCATGACAGAGGAGGATGAAACTGGGGGCATGGCCACAGTGACAGACCTTACTCAGTCCACCTTGCTTGATGATGACCTTACTCCAGACATTGATTTTGGTGATGACCCAGACGAAGTTGAATTTGACGACGAAGAGTTTGATGATGAAGAGGACGAAGAAGAATTTGACGACGATGATGACTATGACGATTGCGACGATTATGATGACGACGATGAATAGAATCGCTGAACAGTAATTATTAAAATTATAACCAAATAAAAACCACGATTAATCGTGGTTTTTTATTATTTCATGTTTTTGTCAGAGTTGTCGTCTTTTTGTTTGGTTTTTCCTGCTTGAAGTTTTTCCATTTCTCGCAACATCTTTTGTTCTTCATCTGCAAGTCGATTCTCAATTTCAATAAGGTGATCAGCAGATAGGGTGGTGTCAAGTTGTTCTTTTAAGATATTCTCTTTTTCTTCAAGACGAGCAATCTTTCCAGCATAAGCTTTAAATTCTTTTTCAGTTTCCTTGCTTATTTTGCCATTTGCGTTGGCTCTTGCAGCCCGAACGTCTTCTTTATGCTGTTTAATCAGATTTTCACGCGATTCGATAACTGCTTTAATGGAATTTCGAATTTCTTCTGCTTCCTTATCCCTTTCAGCTTGTGCTTTTATAAGGATTAAATCATGATTAACATTAATCTTTTTATCATAGGTTTCTTTTTCAAGTTTTTCGTGTTTCTTAATCTTTACACGTCTGAGTGAGAATCCTATAATTGCAATAAGAAGTGCAGCAGCGAATATTACTGAAGGAATAATAAGCCATAACTCATTGTTTTCATTTGTTGTTGGAACATTGTCCTCTTTATCATCATCAGGCTCTTCAGGTTTTGCCTGTAATTCAGTGGAAGTAAACAATGTCTTATTAAAATTCTCGTTATCCTTTGCAGAGGTATAGTCGTTTTCATTTGCCTCAGCAAATTCGATATGTGTCAGATAAGCTGAACCTAAAGTTTCATTGCAATCACAATCAAGTGTGAATGTGAAATTAGGGGTAGATGATGACGTGGCTTTAAAGATAATTGCATATTTAGTAAAGTCATCGTTGGACTTAAGTTCACTTGCAAGGTTGAATCCAGACAATCCAACGCTTACACCATATTTACATTCATGCTCTTTATTAGCTTTTATAGCATCTTCATCAACATTAAAGATTGTTCTTAAATCAAAGGTGAGTTTATAGTATTTATTTTCTTCTATGTTAAAAGTATAATTGGAAGTCAATGTTGATTTGCTTCTTGCCGCTGAGGAAAGGACCAATATATTTGAATCTTCCACTGTAATGCCAAATTCGTTTTCTTTCCCTGTCACAATTCCGCCAATGGTTGCTTTATCAACTGAAGAGGAGTAATTGTCATCAATGCTGAGCTTATATGCCTGAGATTCTGAAAGGTTGTAACCAATTGTTCCTTTAGGGTCAAGATTTAACAGATAGTCGGTAAGGTCAACGGTATAATCTGCATTTTCATAAACTGCTTGTGAAATTCCAGAAGAGACCTCAAAGTTGTCAAGGTATAAATAACCCATCATTTCATCGTCTTTTTCACCGAACTTTACATTTACTGCAATATTTGCAGGCATGGAAACTCCTGTATGGAAGTAAACTTCCATTTTTCCATATCCCCAGTCATTTGCAGAAAATCCGCTTTCTCTAAAGAGTGTGATGCCATTTCCGTCCTCAATTTCAAGTGTGAAGGTCGCATTTTTTGCAGTGCTTGTCGAAAGGGTTTTATAATCAAATGTTAATTTATGATAATCGTTCGCCCCAAGTGAATATGCAGATGATTTAACTGATTGATAACTTGGAGTCGGATTATATAGCATGTACATATTGTTTGGTGAGTCTGTGCCATTTGGATGCCTTGGATAAGAACTTTTCCAGTTGTAATCCTTGTACATATTTTCATATGTTTCAGCGTCTTTAAGATAAATAACACCGCTTTCTTGTTTGCTATTTTCTTGTTTTGTGCTGGCCCAGTCTTTTGCTTTTAAAGGGTATGCCAGCTCAGCTTCCTCATTTTCGGTTACATTGAAATATCCATTTGTGAAGGTTGGGCTTTCTGTGTATGCAGAAAATTCAAGTTTGTCAGTTGCTGCCGATATGGTTTCATAATCAACATAGGATATTTCTATATTGTCGATTATTACACAACCTTCTGCATTCGATTCTTTGTTTCCAAGGCTAAAGATGAGATTAACATTTGTGTCATAATAGTCATGCCCTTTAACATAGATATCGAAAGTGGTATAGTTATTAGTAAAGTTATTGGTTTCATTTGATTTTGAACCAGTCTTGGTATACTCTTTAGTAGTATAATTATCCTTGCTGATTTCATATTTAGAATAGATGGTATCATTCTCTTTAACAGTTATATTAAAGTCACCAGACTTTATTTGCGAAATTTTTGCTTTAAAAGATATTTTATATAGGCCATGTGCTTTAATTTCAAAATCCTTTGATTGAACTGCCACGGCAGAAGGGGATGTTGTGAAAAGAACTAATGCTTGTTGATTTTCTTTTCGAGTATTAAAGTTGAAACTAAGGTCATTGCCTACAAAATCATAGCCTGTTTGTTCCTTGAAATATTGTGATTGTACATTTCTATGAACTGGCATAATCTGTGCATATCCATTAACACTGGAGGCCTCAGGCAGTTTTTCCCATTCTTCACCAAGTGTATTTAAACTGGTGATAGGAGCTTCAAAATCAAAATTATAACCGTCCATGTTCAGTGTGGATTTTTTATTTTGTAAGCCGCTTACAAGGAATTTTGCTTTTGCTGTGTTATCATTTCCATCATTGTTGTCTAGGAAATTATAGCCATAACTTAATGTGGTGTTGTAGAATGTGCTTGGAGCGTATTTTTCAAGATATACTTCATCAAAGAAAACGACGCCGCTTGAACGGGTGGTTTCCGACCCTAAATATAAATCAAGGGTAACTGTTTGAGCGTTGCTTCCAGTTGCAATAAAGAAGTAATAAGTTTTCCATGATAGATTGTTGACATTTTCGTAACTCATTTCTACAGGCTTATTTTCCATGTCTCGCAGGCCGCTGATATAAATTGATGCATATGCAGAATGTTCGCCAGTGGTGCTTCCATCAAGGGTGGTTAACGCATCAACCGAAAACTTATAATATGAATTTGCTTCAAGAGTAATTTCATTTGACTTGTAACCTTGTTTTTCAAATTTGGCACTGTCTGAAGAGGAACTTTTTGAATTTATCATCAAAATTTTATCATCTTTTCCAGATTTGTTTGGGTTGCCGTTAAGATAATAGGTGTTTCTATAGGTTGAGAAGGAAGAGCCAACATCAATTATCATTCCTGAAGCACTGCTTGAAGTGTCAATTGCACTCCAGCCGGTAAAATTATGTCCAGTTGCATAAGTACCAGAAATTCCAGCAAATGAATTGTTGTTGACTGAAACTTGTTCACTGTAATCATTGATAAAAACAGAGTTCTCTTCGGCACTTGCATTTGTTGAAGGAATGACAAGCATGCTTCCGGTAAGAGCGAGGGGTAGTGCTGCCATCATACATAATGTCTTTAATTTTTTCTTAGTCTTTTTTAACATAGTTCACCTTACAAAATAATATTTTTATAGTACTTAAAGAGTGTACCACAATTCTTGCCAATAATCAAATATTTTTTACATAATTATTTATAATATTAAATATGAAATCTATAATAGCGGAAGCGGCTAAAACTTATAAGTATTCAAGGGGGAGCGTATCTTCCTTTTTAAACAATGTGCAGGCAATGGTAAAAAAAAGATTTGGCTATCTGAAAAGAGGTAATTTCGGCTCTAAAGGTTATTTCCAATTTTTCAAGCAAAAAAACAAAAAAAGTTTAAAATATTTATTTTTAATTCTTAGCGGAACCATTATTGGCCTGCTAAATGGCTTTTTTGGTGGTGGAGGAGGTATGGTATGCGTGCCTATTTTGGAAAAAGTTTTGAATCTTGACAGCAAGCATGCTCATGCCACCGCTATAGCCGTAATTCTTCCAATAAGTTTAATATCTGCATCCATTTATGTTTATAACGGTTTTCTTCAATCACAACCACTGCTTATCGTGGGGGCGGGAGTTGTGGCCGGTGGGGTGCTTGGCTCTTATGCATTAAAGGTGCTGCCGCCAAAAGCAATAAAAATAATATTTGCAATTGTAATGTTTGCAGGAGGGATAAAACTTATAATATGACGATATTTTTAATGATACTGTTTGGTTTTATTGCAGGAATATTTGGTGGGCTTGGGATGGGCGGAGGAACCCTCCTTATTCCTTTGCTTACAATATTTTTAGGGTTTGACCAAAAGTTGAGTCAGGGTATCAATTTAATAACCTTTTTAGTCATGGCACTTCTCGCCTTGGTGATCCACTCAAAAAATGGATTTATAGAAACCAAGGGGATATTTTTTATAATTATAAGTGGGATAATTTTTTCAGCAATTGGTGCTTTAGTTGCAACCTATCTTCCATCTAAGGTGTTAAGGATCGCATTTGGAGTCTTTTTATGTTTATTATCTGTGATAGAAGTTATTAAAGTATTAAAAAAATAGTTTACTTTACTTAAATTTTGTGTTAAAATATCCTCAAACGGAGGAGAAATGGTAGATAAGAATAAATGTATCAGTTGTGGAACTTGCGTGGCTATATGCCCAGTGGGTGCAATCAGCTTTGATAAAGATGGCAAGGCGAAAATTGATCCAAAAAAATGTATACATTGTGGAGCATGCGAGGCAAGTTGTCCTGTCAGTGCTATTACTCTTAATAAGTGAGGTAAAAAGTGGTAAATATAGCGATCATTGAACTTAATGAAAAAGAATTAAAACTTTCAATTTTTAACACCAGTAATGGAAGATATAAATTAATTGAACAAATCAGCGAGCCTTTCCAAATCGGAGAGGAGGTTACCGCTGAGGAACTTTTAAGACCTAAGACAAAAACAGACCTTGTTGATGTGTTAAAGCTTTATCGAAAAATGATTGAAGGATATAAAGTGCAAAAAATCATTGCCTTTGCTTCAAGTATACTTTTTAAAGCAAGAAATTATCATGGCTTTATTGAAGAGGTTTATAACCACACGGGAATAAGCTTTTCAATAATGGATAATGAAGAAATAATCAAAAATATCTATGCTTCCACAATCAATTCGATAGACAACTCAAAGGGATATATAATCAATGTTGGTTACTACACAACAAATTTTATCAAATACAATAGACGTACTATCCTTGGAAGCAATACGATTGATATCGGTGCAGTAAACCTTTTGACAGATGAAACTGGAAACACTCGAAGCATGGATGACATGATTAAAATTGTGACAGCTGAAATCAAAAAGATGGAAATCCTTGCAACAATTGAAGATGACAGTATTTTTGTTGGAACTGGAAATCCTTTCCTTTCCTTTGGGCATATTGCAAAGAAAATTGCAAGATATCCTCTTGACATTGACAACAACTATGTTGTTTCAAAAGATTTAATGGAAAAAACTATCAATTTTATTAAAGGAATTGACCTAGACAGAATCAAGAAAATTAAAGGAATTGCAGAAAGTGAAGCGGCCAGCATTGGTGGAGCACTTGCAATTATAAAAGCTTTTTATGATGTGTTAAATGCAAATGAGATTACTATTTCTGAGGCTAATGTTAGGGAAGGGGTGATTCACTCAAATGTAACCGTTCCTGCTCAGGAAAAGTTTAACGACCTTCTTGCAAATTCACTTGATTCATATTATGAATTTAACCATGACGACTATTCTATCAACAAACAAGTATACTCAATGGCTATGATTTTGTTTAAGCAGCTTAAAGTTATGCATAAGCTTCCAAGATATTATGTTAAACCTTTAAGAATCGCAGCACAGCTGTATGATAGTGGTAAAAATGTCAACTATAATGATTATTCAAAACATGGGCTTAACACCATCCTTTATTCAGGGCTTAATGGGGCAACTCACAGAGAGCTTTTGATTGCTGCATTTATCTGCCTTTGTCAAGATCTCGATAACTTTTCACTTGGTGAATGGATGCTTTATAAGGACATTGTAACAGAGGAAGACCTTGATGCTGTAAGAAAACTTGGGGTAATAGTTAAGCTTGCTGTTGCATTGAATATATCAAAAAAACTGGTTATTACTGATGTTGTATGTGATATTCTTGGTGACTCAATCATTATGAAAACAGTGGTTGAAGGTGATGCGACTTTTGAAATCCTTGAAGGAATGAAGGTTGCTGTTGACTATAAGAAAGTGTTCAAAAAGAGTTTGCAAATTATTTAACGAGGGAAGAATGAAGAAAAGCTTAACGGCAGTTATTATCAGTTTGGCAATTGTGTTGTGTGCATCTTTTGGTGTATACTTCGTTTTGAATTGGAACAATATCTTTCCCAAAACTTATTCAGAAAGTTTTTGCCTTAATGATCGCGTAACTGAGGATATGAGCCGCATTGATATAGCAAGATTATATACCGATTCCTGTGTGTCAGTTATTGTAAAAACAACCTCGCCAACAAATAGCCACGCTTATCAGGCTTTAGGCAGTGGTGTTTGTATTGCTTCAAAAGGATACGGCGTGAATGAGGACTACGTTGCATCAAAGGGTAGTTATATTGTCACAAATTATCATGTGATCAGTTGGGCATCTGACCCTATTTATAAGAATTATACCACAGAGATAAAAATAGAACTTAATAGGTCTTCAGACCGCTACAAAGCCAATCTGCTCTGGGCGGATAAAGATTTAGATATGGCAATCTTGTACTGTGATGAGAGTTTAGAGATCGGCTGGATTGAGATGCAGGATAGGGTGGTTGCCTGTGATAGTGCGGATAAAATCAATTATGATGAAATTTTTGTTATTGGGACGCCACTTGATATTCAATATAAAAACACTTTGACTCTTGGTAATATTTCCAACAACAACTTGCAAATGGTGGAAGGAACTGCCACCGAACTTTATACTTATACTTCTAACGGCGTTTTTAAATATACAACCGATAAAGAAGCCATTCCTACCTATAATTATCAAACACATCAGGTGCTTGATAACATCTATGAAAACGTTGTCATGATGAATTGTGATATTACAAATGGTAATTCTGGTGGGGGAGTTTTCGATAAATATGGCAATCTTATTGGGCTTGCAACTCTTGGAAAGGATTACACATCTTCTGGAACTGCGTCCATGAATTTTATGGTTTCAATTTATCCAGCAACTCTTGTTTTAAACAAGTTGATCCTTAAAAATGAGGGGGGTATAGATTTAGGAGTTTATACTTTTGATAATTTAGGATTGACAGTTATTGACAGTGTTGAGGCTACAAACTTTGGTGAGCAGGTAATGGGGGTTAATGGAAGCCTTCAATATTATATGGATGGAGTATTTTATCCTAAATCCCAGTATGCTTCGGCTTTTGCGTTTGATGGAACTGGAGTATATATTTTAAATAATGTCGGAAGATTTGCTCAACTTCAAAAGGATTTTATAATTACAAAAGCTGATAAGAATGACCTTAAATCCGTGGATATTAATACAAGAAACGACCTTATCTACTTTTTATTAAACTGCAATAGTGGTGAAAGAATTAATATTTACGGGACGTTTTCAAATGGGCAATCAAGAAGCTTTACGATAGAGTTTTAGGAGGAAAAAATGGTAAATTATAGGTATGCCATTGAAATTGGCGGTGCATATACAAAGATTTATGTGAAGGATTGTGGTCTGAGTTTGTGTGAGCCAACGTTAGTTGCTGCAGAGCCTACACCAGAGGGTTATAAGGTTTTAGGATTAGGCTTAGAAGCTAAAAAACTGATGGGTAAGACCGTTGACGCTGTTGAGGTATTTAGCCCAGTAACCAACGGACTTATTGAGAATTTTGAATATTGTCAGAAACTCCTTGAATACCTTTTTGCTAAAGTGGATTTTAAAAAGAAGCGTGATAATGTCATGGTTATCATAAGTTGTGGCTTGAGTGAGGAAGAAAAAAGGAAATATCTAAACCTTCTCCACAGTGTTGGCTGCAAGGATGTATGTTTGGTTCCTTCTATAATCTGTACATGTATTGGTGCAGGGAAAAATATCAGTTCCACAAAGACAACTATGGCTGTCAATATCGGTGGGGCAAACACGGATATCGCTGTTATCAACATGAATTCAATTGTAAAAGGTGCAACACTTGGAGTTGGTGGAAGAGCAATGGATAGTGCCATCGCACACACAATTGCATACAACCATGGGATTGTTATTGGACTTGGCACAGCTGAGACCTTAAAGAATGAAGTTGGAAGTCTTTTTACAAATGATTCTCTCAATATGGAAATTGCTGGCGTGGATATAGAAACCAAAATTCCAAGAGCATATATAATCACATCTGACGACATGTATCCAGTTTTAGAACCATACTTTGCTGAAATTTTGCGGGCTGTTGAAGTGACTATCACCTCACTTGCACCCGAAATATCAACTGAAATTATCAACTCTGGCGTTATGTTTGCAGGGGGAGTAAGTCAAATTGCAGGACTGAACGATTACCTTAAAAAACATTTCCGCTTTCCTTATTATATCGTGGATGATGCTGATAATGTTGCAATATTGGGGGCTGGTAAACTCTTAAATGACCAAACTTTACTTGCCAAAATAGTTGAAAATTTTTAAGTCATAAATTTAGTATAAATAATATAAAGAAGGAGTGCATCCTTCTTTTATTTTTTGACAAAACCGTCGCTTATTCTTAAATAATCGCATTTACTTTGAATAGGCTTGTGGGGTAGACTAAAAGCAGGAGTTTTAGTTATGGCAAGAAAAATTGTTTTAACAAGTGGTAAGGGCGGAGTTGGTAAAACTACTGTCTGTGCAAACCTTGGTGCAAATCTGGCAAAACTTGGCTTTAGGGTGGTGCTTATTGACGTAGATATTGGACTTAACAATTTGGATGTTGTTATGGGAGTGGAAAATCAGGTTATATTTGATATAACTGATATTATTATGGGTAAATGTCGTGCAAGGCAGGCTTTAGTTCAGGATAAAAACATTTCCTCACTTTATGTTCTTCCTTCTTCCCATGCTTACAATCGCACCAAAATACTTGGAGAACATATCAAAAATGTGGTAGACGTGCTGGATAAAAGCTTTGATTATATCCTTATTGATTGTCCGGCAGGTGTAGAAGCTGGTTTTCACCGAGCGGTTTTTTCTGCAAACGAGGCAATTGTTGTTGTCACACCTCATCTGTCTAGCCTTCGTGATGCTGACAAGGTGCTGGGTCTTTTAAGCGAGTATGATATACAAAGCAAAGGACTTGTTATCAATCGTATGAGAGGGGACCTGCTTTTGAGTGGAGAACTTATGAATATTGAAAGTATAGTGCGCTCTCTTAATGTTCCGCTTTTGGGAGTTATACCCGAAGATGATGCAATTTCAAGTTCTTGCTCACTTGGAGGCTATATGAAATCAGCAGAAAGTGCAAGAGCTTTTACCTTGCTTTCTGAGAATATTCATAATGGTTCGAAAAAAATATTTGATTGCACATATAAGTATAGAGGTTTATTTGGATATATTAAAAGAAATATTAAAAAGAAGGTGTAAGTGATGAAATATCAGGTTATGGAGCAAAGGTTAAATTCGGTTTTAGAACGTGATAAATATAATGATCCACAAAATATATGTCAGATTTTGAAAGGGGAACTGTCGCCAATTATTTCAAATTATATTGAACTCACCGAATCAATCGATGTTCGATGTAAAAAAAGTGGCGAAAAACTTTTATTTCAAGTTGAAATCGAAGCAAAGCGGGTTCGGCCTTTTGGATATCTGCCCAAATTGTAATAAAAAAGTGGCTAAGCCACTTTTTTTAATATTGAGTTTATGTCTTCTTTCGCTATATCTCCAGCGAGGTCAATAAAATAGTTTGCTAATTCATCATAATCTCGTGTAAGAACTTCTTTTTCTTTAAAATATTTATCAAAGCAATCATTTACCGACAGATTAAGTTTTTCTTTATACTTTGTGTTGCGAGAAGGGTTGACCAAAATTTTTCCGCTGTTGTAGTCAAAATTAAGGTCCAGCCAGCAATAACTTGTATCAACTGCACTTGCTGCAAGGTTTCTATTGAGGAAAAATAAATGGTCATTTTCATCCATTATTTTATATAACTCCTGAATAGAAAATGTTGTATTATTTAATTTTGAGCCAATCTGCCTAAGAGAAAGCTTTTCGGAAAGTTTTAAGCGCTTCTGAGTTTCTTTATTTGCATGATAAAAAGCGGGGATTAGGATGATAAGCTCTTTATCTGTGCTAGGGTTTGGGTTAATATATATCGCTTTACTATGGTACATCCAATAATTTGATTTGCTGGCTGAAATAAAGCCCAATAAAATACCTTCGGGAAGAAATTTGCTGTTTATATATTCCATTGCTTTGTTTTCAAAAGCATTTTTGAAATTGTTACGTGTCTCATTCAAGGTTATTAATTTTTGACTCAATAGTTCAAGAACATGTGCAGATTGTTTTTCAGCTTTACCTTCAACAATGTTTTTACAAAGTTCTTTTAAATAATCACTTATTATTCTGTGGGCGAAATTAAATTTATTATTGATTTCTAAGTATATATCTTCTTTCAAAAAATCTTTACTCCTTTTCAAAATATTAACACTGATTAGTTTCGTTGTCAATAGGGGTAACAAAAAAAGATGACACTGGTCATCTTAATTTTTTTCATAATATACAAATCCATAGCATTTAGGACCAACATGTGAGCCTACAACATAGCCAATTTCATTAAAAATTACTTCATCGCCATCAATAACGTCCTTGCTTTTTTCAATAAGACGTTTCATAGCTTCTTCATAATCAGAGTGAGCAGTATAAATTGGCAAATTTCTGTCCCTATTTAATAACTTATCTTTTAAAAATTGTTCTGCTTTTGGCACGCCCATTATTTTTGCCACATTGACCACCTTGCCATCAACAATACTTACAATTGGTTTGACTTTGAGCATGGAACCAACCACTGCACCAGTGGAGGAAAGTCTGCCGCTATGCTTCAAATATTTTAGGTCATCAACAACCGCAAAAAGCCTTACTTTTGAACGTAGTCTATAAAACTCTTCAATAAGGCCTTGAGGGGTGATGTCTGGATGTTTGTCAATATATCTGCAAAGGTCACATATAAGTGCACCTTGAGCAACGGTGGTGCAGGCGCATTCTTCAATAAACACATTCTTCATTTCAAGATTGTCGGCGGCCATTTGTGCTTGAAGTTTAGTAGGGCTCATTTCCATAGAAATCACCAATGTCATAACAAAAACATCGTCTTGATTTGCAAAATTTTTATAAAACTGCTCAAATTTATATGCGTTTGGCATAGCAGTTTTAGGAATTACGGGACTGTTTGCAAGTTTTTTATAGAAATCTCTGGTTGGCATTCCTTCTGGGAAGAATTCCTCCCCAAAGTTAACTTCAATTGGAATTATATGAATGTCATACCTTTCCAAAAATTCTTTTGGCACATCTACAGATGCATCTGCAACAAATTTATATTTCATTTTTTTGCCCCTATTAATAATATAATATCAAAAAATATATAAAAAATCAAATAAATTACTGGGTTAAGCTATTATCATTTTGTTTTTTCTGAGGGCGTAATTTTGCTTCTATAAAACCGTTTTTGTTGACTATGAAATATTTTTTCATAATAATTATATAGAACACTATTGATAACACAGATACTGAAACCTGTCCTATATCCATACAGAACACGGTAGGAAGGGTTACACTTAATACTGCTCTAATCACATAACATATAATTTCATTTGCAGTATTTTTGAGTGCAGAGTGCTTTAATTGGATGTATGGGGATATTGTGTACATTGGCAGACAAATGATGAAGTCTGCAATTTGGAAAAGCATAAAGTATATTCCTATTTGCATGTTTACGCCATAAACGCTGAATAATGAGAAGAACAAAATAAGTATGCTGGAAACCAATATCGCAACAAAAATTAAACCATTTTTTAGATGCCTTTTTAAATTAAAATCTTCTTTTATAATGTCAAGCTTGGCAACAGTGCTGACTGCATCATAAGCATCCCATTGTGTGTCAGTGATGATTGCGACAAAGTTTATGGCAGCTGCATATTCAATGCCATTTGCAAAGACATTGCTGAAACCAAAAAAGTAGGAAACAAGCATTAACACACTTGCGACTATATCATTTGATTCATACTTTATGTTAAGCCAAATATTGAAGTCAAGTTTGAATTTGTGGTATTGCCAAATCAGTAGTCCAATGGTATAGATGGCAAGAGCAGAAAGCGTGACAGCAATGATGATAACTTGATTTTTTGTAATTAATGATGTGCATATCAGCACAACAATATTGATGAAATTAAATATGATAGAGTGAATGGTAGCAATTTTGTCTTTGTCCTCATAGTATAATTTTTCAACGATTAATTGAAACACCATTGATATATAAATTTCAATAAATGAATAGCGTACAAAAGTCAGATAAATGTCAACATCCATGCTCATATATGCGATATATGGTTCAGCAAAAACTGTAAGCAGGATAAAGATGATTGCCCCCAAGATTATACCAAGTGTAATTCCGCTTAAAACAGAGTTGGGATTGTCTTTTTTTGCGGCTTTTATATTTGCACCTGTACCAAAGATTTCCTTAATAATGTTTGCTATAAACGCCATTGGGTAGGTAATAGAAAAAACATTGATTAAACTTGAATCAATGGTTAAGCCCAATAAAAACCAGCATAGTATTGGGAAGAAAGATTGTATAAGAGTACTTAGTCCTATTCGTAATAAACGTTTCATAATAAAATGATAATGTATATTTGTGATTATTTTGGTGCTGGTGGTGGGGGTCGAACCCACATGAAGTTGCCCTCAATGGATTTTGAGTCCATCGCGTCTGCCATTCCGCCACACCAGCATGCATAAATGCTTAAAAACTTTCAAGCATTTTTAATATACCATATATATTTTATTTTTGCAAATATTTTTTTATTGAAATTTTATCTTATTTTTAATGCAGTTTCTAATTCGTTTTTTTAATTATTTAAGGCTAGAAGGGCGAGCAACATCGTAAAATGACGAAAAAGTGACGCAATATTTTCGTCACTTTCACGATTTTTGTAAAAATATTTTAAAAATATAATTTTTTTTGGCAGTATTTATTGACTAATCTTATTTTTTCCATTTATAATTTGTACATGATATAGGAGGAAGTGATGAAAAAATACATTTGGGCCAAAACATTGTTGACAATATATAGGTATTTGGAACGTATTGCACAGGGGATTGATAATCAGATTGATAAGATTGCTGAAAATTCTTTTTATGTCACTGGTAGAAATTTTTTGTCTAACAGCACCTCAGTGGTTGCAAATAATATAATTGATTTAAGTGAACGTAAAGTTTTACTTATCAATACTAAGGTTTTGATTGAGGATACTTTGGAGATGTGCGGTCAAGACCTCGCCCAAATTTTGATTCAAAAATACATAGATGGAGATAAAGCACGGGAAATTTCAGAAAGGTATCAAATGTCAAACCGTACATACTTTCGTAAACTTGATGAGGGATTGAGGCAGTTTTCCATCATGTTGACAAGGAAAGGGTATACTGACACCAAACTTCTTTCTCTTTTAAAAACGGAGGATTGGATAATGATTTTTTATGAGCAGATAAATGAGGGTGGCGAGCAGGTGACGATTGAGGAAAAACTTCTAAAAAAACTGGCTTCATGTTAAATCATTTTCATCAAATTCGAAATAGTCGCCATGTCTTTTCTTTGGCCTTCTTTTTGTTTTTAAAGACTGGCCTGACAGGGTTGGTTTGATTAATAGATAAATAACCAGCACGCAAGGCAAGCTTACACCTAAAACGATAAAAGTTTTGGCAATATCTGACAGCCCTTGCCCTGCACTATTAGATTGATTAAAAAGAGGGGCAGAGATAATTGGAAAAGTTTCTTCATTTTTTGGAATAGAGCTGAGTTCATCACAAAACACTGAATAAAGATATCCTTGATGTACTGCACTTGGCTCAATTACATTACAATAATACCATATATTGCTTTTATTTGGAATGCTTTCGCCTTCTACTTTTCCGTAATATACTATTGAAGAGGTGAGGTAAGGAATATTTGTAAGCAGACCAGACGTCAGCATACTTGGAGCAGAATATAACCCCAAACCATTTAATGCAAAAACTCTTAGAGTTGCATTAGCATATGGATGTGAAGGTTGACCATCCATAGCTGTTACCTCTTTCACTTTTACATATCCGCTTACATTGAGGTATGTTGCTTTATAAAAATCCTCATTTTCCTTGTTTGTCAATTTCACAAAATAGGATTCAGGCAGTTCAAAGAGTTTTGAATTATCATCTGCCTGTGAATAAAAGTAAACACCAGAACTTTCAATCTTGGCATAATATTCATTTTCTGCAAAGGTTGGAGTTGCAGATATGAACATATTTTGAAATAAAATTATGGATAAAAACAAAATCATCTTTTTCATAATTTTTATTTTAATTTAACTATTCTAAAAACAAAAGTATTAAATTGTCAAATGCTATACAATTTGATTAATTTTTGACGGAGATAAAATGAAAGATAATCTTTATAAACTTAGTTTAATCGAAAATGAATTAAAAAAACGCAAAAATGAGGATAATTTGGCCCAATATAATAAAGAAAAGGTACATTTGAAGCAAATGGCTTTTCATAAATGTTTAAAAAAGAATAGGTGGGTTTTTGGCGGAAATCGGAGTGGTAAAACTGAATGTGGTGCTGTGGAAACGGTATGGCTTGCGCGAGGGATACATCCATTTCGGGAAAATAAAAAGGATATATCATGCTGGGTGGTGAGTTTGACTAGGCAGGTGCAACGTGACGTTGCACAAGCAAAAATATTGCATTATTTAAGAAAAGACCAAATTTTAAATATAGTTATGTCAAGTGGTAGGCAGGATAGTGCAGACAACGGTATAATCGATTTTATAACTGTCCGAAATGAACTTGGAGGCGAGGGAAGGATTGGATTTAAAAGTTGCGACCAAGGGCGAGAAAAATTTCAAGGCTCATCTTTGGATTTTGTTTGGTTTGATGAGGAGCCGCCTCTTGATATTTATTCCGAGTGTCGAATGCGGGTGCTGGACCGTTGCGGTTGCATTTTTGGTACAATGACTCCACTTAAGGGGCTTACGTGGGTTTACAATGATATTTATCTTAATGAAAAACATGACCCAGAAATTTGGTATGAGCAAATGGAGTGGGCAGACAATCCTTATCTTAACAAAAATGAAATAGAAGCGATGAGTGCACGCTTGAGTGAGGAGGAACTTGATGCTCGAAGATATGGTAAATTTATCCAGTATGGCGGAATGGTTTATCCTGAGTTTGATGAAAATATCAATGTTATTGACCCCTTTGATGTTCCGTTTGACTGGCAATGCAACATTGCAATAGACCCGGGGCTTAATAACTATACATCTGTGCATTGGTACGCTGTGGACTTTGACGGGAACATTTATGTTGTGGCCGAATATTACGATAGAGGGAAGTCGGTTGAGCAGCATGTTCAAAGCATTAAAGAAATATGTAAAAGGCTTAATTGGCACACTTGTCACAATGGTATGATTGAAGCACTTATTGACTCTGCTGCAAATCAGCACACCCTTGCCGGCGTTAAAAGCGTGGCAGAACTGTTTTATGATAATGGCGTGCTTGTTAATACAAAGGTCAATAAGGATGTATTTACTGGAATAAATCGCGTCAAAAGTTATTTAAGAAATGCAGAAGGAAAGTCCCGACTTTTTATATTTCGAAACTGTCCAAACATGATTCGCGAAATCAAGGGCTATTATTGGGGAAATGATGACAGTCCTGTTAAAAAAGATGATCACGCAATGGATGAACTACGCTATTTTATTATGAGTAGACCTGAAAATATTGAAAAAATACAAAAAAATGATGTGCAAAAACACAAGGAACGCCTAATTAAACAAATTAAGCATAAAAATTTTATGTAAAGATAGCAATATTTAAAATAATTTGTATTTTATTTGGAAAAAATAAATTATTATGTTAAATTAAAATAGAGGAAAAATGAAAAAGTTTAATGTTTTTTTATTTGTTTCAATTTTTGCTTTATTGGGAGTGGGAGCTTTCAATAGTTTTTCAACTTCATTTGCAGAACCGTTTGAAGATATCATAATTATAAATGAAGACGACTTTATAACTAAGTTATCAAACGACTCAAATTACAACGGTAAAAATATAATCCTTGGCAAAGACCTAGATTTTTCAGGTTATGAAAATGAACTTAATTCCTTATACAGCACTCAACGAGATTTTTCTGGGGTGTTTGATGGAAATGGTTTTACTATAAACAACATTACCTTTTCATCAGTAAATCAAAATTATGGCTTGTTTACAGATGCTCATGATGCGACAATCAAAAACGTAAGATTTGGCGGAAAAATAAAATATAATCTGGCAAACACCAGCACCCAGATTTTTATGGGGGCTGTGCTGGGATATGGTGACAACGTTACAATCACTGATTGTGAAATTGCAGAAGATACATCATTTTTTACTGCAGAAGAAGTTAATGGCTTAGAGTTTTCCACCAAGATTACTTATGGCGCTATTGTGGGTGCTGTTGAAAATGGCTCTAATGTTTTATCTTGTATTAATTATTCAAATATACATATCTCTTCCAGTTTGTCAGCAGAGTCGATTAATAAAGTTGGTGGTTTTGTTGGAAGATGTTTTAATTCTAATATAAGATACTGTGCCAATTATGGCGATATAAGTTTTGCGGCAAATAGTTCAAATATAACCTTCTATAATGGTGGAATTGTTGGTGAAGTGGAAGGCGACATAACAAGCGTTGTCAACAATGCATTTAACGGGAATATCGTAAGAGGTGAAGGCGAGAATTATGCTGGGTTCTATAATGGGGCGGTTGTAGGCTCAATTTCCTCAACTTCATATCCGGCAAGTGGTGGAATAAGTTTTGACTACTGGACAAATGCTGACCTTGTTGGAATAGGTAAGTGTGAGAATGCTTCAATAATTAATCCAGAAAACGTTAAAAAAGTTTCACAACTTTCGGGGCAGTTCTTCATGAATAAAGAAAATTGGCATTCGCTTTATCCAGAGTGGGATTTTGAAAGAACATTCGTGGTAAGTACTCGTGATAACCGCACAATTTTAAATTTGCAACGTTTTAAATCTTTTATATTCAATTTTTCTTCTCAACTTGATACTGGCTCAGTTATTGAAAGTGCAACTTTCGTGGGCGGGAAGCAAGGCGAGGAAGGCGTTATTTATAGATATGGCGAGAATGTAGTTATAAATATTGCATTCAAATCAAATTGTCAAGGATATTATTCTTTGAGTTCAATTCTGCTTGACGCAAATACGCTATCTAAAACTGAATATGTTGCTGAGCAAACCACTGCTTTAGATGGCTCGATATCGGGTTATCAAATCACATTATCTGCTTCAGCTATGACAGATGGATATTATTCTTTTGATATATCCCCAATCACTTTTGATTGTGTGGCTGAAACATCAAATATAGAACAGGGCGGCTTAATGTTCCGTGGTGGATATATTGCTAAGGAGAGCTTGCCTCTACCTTTAACGCTTGCAAGTAATCAACAAATTGTTGTGGCTCAGCCAACTCCAGGAAGCATTTATACCTTTGCATCTTGGGACTTGTATTATTTCAAGAATGGAGAATGGACCCTTGAAAGCCATGAGTTTTCTTTTAATCCGGTACTTACTATTGAATTTGGAACAAAGCCTTTTGATAGAAAATTTAAAATAGTTGCCAATTTTACTGACAAAGAAGCTCTTGTGGTGAAGGTGACTTGTGATGATAATGTTTCTTCTGTTGTTTTGGGGGGAATAAATTGCGAAGAGGAAAGCATAAAGGTTTCATCAACTTCACAACGTGTGGAACTTTTAATCACAGTGAATGAAGGCTATGAACTTGACATGGATAGACTTATCGCAGAAATACAAAAATTGTATGGCGATAAAGATACCAGCACCGTATTTCAATCTGCAAACGTCAATGAGAACAATCAAACTGAATACAAATTTGCTGTGAATATGAAATATATTAAAGATAGACTTGGCTCCTCTAATGAAATTGCAATAGGTGTTTATTCAAACAAAATGCAAAGTGATGATAATAATAATCTGCTTTGGCTTTGGATTTTGATTCCAGTTGTTGGGGTTTTGCTTATTGGCGGGATAGTGCTCTTCTTTGTGATACGAAATATACGATACAAACATGGTGCGGCAAAATATGGCACTGTGGGTGGCAAAACAAAAGCAGGCAAAGCTGCAAAAGAAAAACCTAAGAAAGACGATTTTAAAGATTTTTACTACTAAAACTGGGTGGGTATCCAGAAAATAAAAAAGCAGGGATTTGTATATAACTTTTGAAACCAGTGAAAAAACAAAAGAAACCTAAACCGAAATAAAGGCTTAGGTTTTCTTTTTATAATGCAAGACGATAATTTTGCTTTTTATGCTGCAAGCTTTGAAAGCATGTTTTGTGCATATGTGAGTGTGACACAATCATTATAAACTGGTGCATAATTTTCGCCAGTGGCATTGTTGATGATTTCAACAAGCTTGTTGAATGATTCTTCGGTCATTCCTGGGTCAGAGCACCATGCCTCAATGCGTGTGTATTGTTCAACAGCAATTTTGAGTTCTTCCACCGTCATTCCAGTGAAGGATTTTTGAAGTGCCAAAGCAGCTTTGCTTGAATCCTCAGTTGTTATATAAAGGTAGCCTTTATAAACCGCTCTTAAAAACTTCTCTGCACGCTCTGGATTTGCTTTAAGATAGCTATCTTTTGCAACAAAGCAGGTGTAAGGCACTTTGCCAGAGAAATCGCCGACAGCTGAAACAATATCATAGTTTTCATTGCTGTTTGCGATTGTTGTTGCGGTAGGTTCAAACAGTGTACAGAATTCATTATCTGAGGTTTGGAACTCGGTTGCAATGTTCGCAAATTGAACATCGGTACGAAGGTTTACTTCTTCTTCACCAGTGCCGATTGTAAGCCCGCCTATCTTTTCAATAACATATTGAAGGGTCATAGCAGGAAGTCCGCCAGCTCTTCCACCAATGATAGTTTTGCCTTTAAGCATATCAAGAGTGAAGCTTTCGATTTGGTTTTTGCTTACAATGAAAGAGCCATCTTTTTGAGTGAGTTGACCGAACACAACAGGGTGATCACTTGTTGCGGTTGTGTAAACAACTGTTTCTGGGCCGACTAAAGCAACATCGCAGTTTCCGCTGAGAAGTACGCTCATGGATGTATGAGAGCCATCATTGCTTTCAAGGGTTACATTAAGTCCTTCATCTTCAAAATAGCCAAGATTCATTGCGGCGTATAATGGAGCGTAGAAGATGCTGTGTGTAACTTCGTTTATTTTTATATCATTCTCATTTTTTCCACATGCAAAAAACAGGCAACTTGTAAGCCCTATTAAAAGGCACATGCAAAAAAGAGAAATCTTTTTTATATATCGCATTTTTCCTCCTTACAAAATTCATGTTATGAAAAATCAAGATGCAAAGTTACAATTTATTGTTTTATTGCTTGCCTTTTTTGATATATTTTTATATACTTTAATTGATTTTATTGGAGATAACATGAATAAACAATACAACCCAGAAGATTTTGAAAAACAGATTTATGAAAATTGGTTAAACAAAAAATATTTTCATTCTATCCCAGATGATAGACCTAGTTACACCATTGTTATGCCGCCACCAAACGTGACTGGCAAGGCTCATATTGGTCATGCACTTAATAACACGGTTCAAGATATTCTTATTCGTACCAAGCGTATGCAAGGGTATAACGCACTTTGGGTGCCTGGAACAGACCATGCCGCTCTTGCCACCGAGGAGATGATTGTTAAACATCTTCGCAAGGAAGGAAAAACAAAGGATGGCGTGGGCAGAGAGGAATTTTTGCGTCTTGGTGAAAAGTGGTATAAAGATTATGGCAATATAATAATAGACCAACTTAAAGGGGTGGGCATTTCTTGTGATTGGGACAGGCTTGCTTTCACAATGAATGAAAACCTTTCAAAAGCTGTTAGACACGTTTTTGTTGAATACTATAATAAGGGCCTTATTTATAAGGGAACAAGAGTGGTAAACTATTGCCCACATTGCAAAACCTCAATTTCTGACAATGAGAACGTGCACATTGACCAAGTTACAAACCTTTGGCATATTCGCTATCCATTTGCAGATGGAAGCGGGTATGTGACTGTGGCAACAACTCGTCCTGAGACCATCTTTGGCGACACTGCGGTTGCTGTCAATCCAAAGGATAAGCGTTACAGTGGGCAGATAGGAAAGGAGCTTATTCTTCCACTTGTAAACAAAAAAATTAAACTTATTGGTGACGAATACTGCGAAATGGGCTTTGGTACTGGTGCGGTTAAAATCACACCAGCACATGATCCAAATGATTATGAGGTTGGACTTCGCCACAAACTTGAAATTGTAACCTGTATTGATGATGACGGAAAACTCAATGAAAATGCGGGGCAATTTGCTGGGCTTGACAGAATTGAGGCTCGTCCGCTTATTGAGAAAGCACTCAAAGAGGGTGGATACCTCGTTAAAAAAGAAAAATATAAAAATCAGGTGGGCACTTGTGAGCGTTGTGGCTCCTTCACTGAACCTAAGATTTCAACCCAATGGTTTGTTAAGATGGACAGCCTTGTTAAACCTGCCATCAAAGCGGTAAAAAGTGGGGAAGTAAATTTCGTGCCAAAGCGTTTTGAGAAGACCTATCTCAACTGGCTGGAAAATTCACAAGATTGGTGCATATCTCGTCAAATTTGGCTGGGACACCGTATCCCAGTTTACACCTGTGAGAATTGTGGTCATGTTTTTGCAAGCGAAACTCAGCCTAAAACCTGCGTTAAATGTGGAAGCAGGAAGCTTAGTCAAGATAATGACGTGCTTGATACTTGGTTCTCGTCTGCACTCTGGCCATTCTCAGTGCTAGGCTATCCAGACAAAACAAAAGACCTTGAATATTATTATCCAACAAGCGTTTTGGTAACAGCTTATGACATCATCACTTTCTGGGTATCAAAAATGGTTTTCTCTGGGCTTGAATTTATGAAAAAAGCACCTTTTAAAGATGTTGTTATAAATGGTATTGTGCGTGACGCAAAGGGTGTGAAGATGTCAAAACATCTTGGCAACGGAATTGACCCTCAGGATATTATTGCAAAATATGGCTCTGACAGCCTTAGACTCAGCCTTGTCAGTGGTATGAGCATGGGTACCGACATAAAATATAGTGAGGACAAAGCAAAAGACGCAAAAGTGTTTATCAACAAACTTTACAACGCTGGCAAATTTGTTCTTCAAAATATTGAGGGAATACAGGTTGAGGATATCACAAAACTTAAGCTTGCCGAAAAAGATAAGTGGATTTTGTCTGAACTTGACAAGGCGATAAAGTCAGTCACAAAGAATATCGAGAAATATAGTCTTGGTGTTGCAATTTCCAACCTTATTGAGTTTACCACTGCAAAGTTCTGCGATTGGTTTATCGAACTTGCAAAGAATGACTTGTATGGTCAGGATAAAGAAAGAAAACATACTGTTCAAAACGTTATTTTCTATGTTTTCACGGATATTTTGAAATTGTTCCACCCATTTATACCTTTTGTTACAGAATATATTTATCAAGAACTTCCATCCCATGACGAAACAATAATGAAAAGCGAATTTCCTAAAAAAGTCCCTGTTCAGAGACTAAAAAACGATTTTGAACTTATAATAGATTTGATTAAACGTATAAGAAGTGCAAGGGCAGAGTTTAATGTGCCTGATAACAAGCGTACAAAACTTTATCTTGAAATTTTGGGCAAAGATAAACTTGTCAAAGCTTGCTATGCTGATATTATCAAACTTGGTTATGGAAATGAAATCATTGAAGGGAAGTGCAAGGACAAATCAGTAAAGGTTATGTCAGCACTTGCAAATGTGTACATTCCTATGGGAGAACTTGTGGACTCGGATAAAGAGAGGGCACGTCTTGATAAAGAAATTGCAGCGGTGAACTTTGAGATTGAAAGGTCAAATAAAATGCTTGCAAACCCCGGCTTTGTGAATAAAGCACCGCAAGCAATGGTTAACGCAGAAAAGGCAAAACTTGAAAAGAATCAAGAACTTTTGAATAAATTAAAGGAAGAATTGAAAAAATTATGAGAAAAATGGTTAAATATAATGAACTAACAAAGAATCAAAAAATTTTCCGTATTATAAATCTTGTTATAACGGCATTGATGTTTTTGGCTTGTGTTGGGCTTATTATTTATTATGCACTCGGCAATGACCCAGACGGAAAGAGGGTAATGAGCACGGTTGTGATCTTGGTTGCATGCGTAATTCCTCTTCTGCTTGAATATATTTTCAGATTCCGTTTCAATTCGGTTGTTTTCCTTGGATATGAAGTCTATCTTGCAATTGCGGGACTGTTTGGCTCAGCGGCCAATGGCTATGGACTTATCCCTTGGTTTGACACTCCTGTACACGTTCTGATGGGATACATCGTTTGTATGTTTGGCCTGTTTATCATTGCAAGGCTTGGCGATTACAAAAAATTAAGTCCTTGGCTTGTGATTGTGTTCTGCGTTTGTTTCTCACTTGGCGTTGAAGTTGTTTGGGAACTTAGCGAATGGATTATTGATAGGCTTTTCGGTTCAACCATGCAGGGTGAAATATGTCAAGAGTTTGGCCATGGCCTGCCACATTTGTGGGATACAATCAAGGATATGTTCTGCAACTTTGGCGGGGCAATGATTTTCTTCCTTCACTTTGTGATTGGCAAGTTTACAAAATGTCATTTAGGTATCCCTGCAATTGAAACTGAACTTACAACCCGTAAAATTAAGGGCAAAGATAGTTCCGAGATTGAAAGCAAAGAAGTTGGTGAAATTGAAGATAAAACAGAAGAATAAAAAAAGAAGGTTGTTAACCTTCTTTTTTTATGAATTTTCTTCATCTTCATTGCAGTATTCACTATATGTGCTTTTTTGAATTGCTATTAAACTTTTAAGATAAGCTAAATAAACATTTGATTCTAATAGCTCTTCTTCTGACAAATTTTTAATTTCATTATATTGCGGGTTGGTCATGCTATATGAAGTTTGTGTCATTGTGTTTATTTCAAAATCGGTATCCATTGGAATAACTCTAACATAGAATGAACGATTCCAAGAAAAAACTTTTAATTCCTCTAAATACTTTTTAAATGCTAGGAATGGGTCGGTATAAACTCCAAAAATTATATCATTATGCTCTTGCATGACAGCATATCCAAATGTTGTTTTTTTCATTTAATTTATCTCCTTACATTAATGAGTATAGCATATTTATGAATGAAAGTCAATATCTCTATTCGTGTCGGAGTGATTCCACTGGGTCAAGTTTAGCTGCTTTGGCTGCTGGGAATAGTCCGGCAAGCACGCTTATTACAATGCTTATTCCAAGCGCGACGAAGAAATACCACCATCTGAATGAGATTGGTGCAAAGCCGAGAATTGATTTGAGTACTATGATTAAGATAAGTCCGCAAATTAATGAAAATGCAATTCCGACAATCCCGCTCAGTACACCAATGAGGAAACTCTCGGTGGAGAAGATACGTTTGATATCCTTTCTTCTTGCCCCGATACTTTTAAGTACGCCAATTTCACGAGTCCTTTCAGTTACGCTCATGTAAAGCACAACCAAAATCATAATTGTTGCAACGATAAGAGAGATTCCTGCAATTACTGCAAGGGCAGTGGAGAAGGTGGAAATCATTTCGTTGAACATTCCCGCCATTTGCTCTTCAACTGAGCCCGAGTAACCTTCCAAGGAACTGAGATAGTTGTTTATAAAGTTTGTTGTTTTTTCAGAGTCTGTTTTAATATAAATTGAAGAAGGTGCAAAGTCTGCTTCCTTTCCTGCAAACTTGATTAAACTTGTTAGGTAATCATAATCAACATAGATGACTGGGAAATTTTCAAACATAACTGAAACGTCTATTATGCCCGATATTGTAGGGTTTCCTGTAAGGTTTAATTCTTCAGATATCATGTTTTCAGTGTTTATATTGAGCGATGGGATATTGATTGTAACTTTTACTTTTCCAACAACGTCATCGTAAGTATCATAGCCGAGCATTCTTACAACTGCTTTTGAAAACATAATTTCATTTTGCCCGCTCATACTCCCTGCTATCATTTTTGTTTCGTCGTAATATGGAGGAGTGGAGTACACGAAATAAATAAAGTTTGTAACAACATTTTCTCCATTTTCATCATATTTATTGTCTTCATCCGCTTTAAAAGTGAATTGTGCGGAAGTAAATGTCATTTTATTAAAACCATAGGTAATGTTGGATTCATCAGCTCTAAATTCAAAATCATTTTCTTCAAGTTGTTTGTTGATGTCTGCAATCAAGTTGTCAAGTTCCTCAGGGTCATTGAAACCAGTATTATCTTTTAAAGGATTTTTTGCCACCTTGGAAATTGAAACATAGAGTGGGTTGGTGTAAGAGTCAGCAAGACCGGATATGTAGTCTGTTAACCCTGAGCCAAAGGAGAGCATGAGAATCAAGCTGACAAGACTTATTGCAACGCCGAATGCAATTAAAAAGTTTTTGACTTTGCTTGCCCACATGTTATGAAAGGATAGTTTAACTGCGGATATGAAAGAAAGATTGGTTTTCTTTTTGTGCTTTATTTTGGCATCATCCTCTTCTTTTTTATTATCTTCTTTTATTTCTTTTGTTATTTTGTTATAGTCAGATTTATATTCGTCTTTAATGATTTTGCCGTCCGATACTTCAACAACTCGGGAAGATATGCTTGCCACTTTTTCAGAGTGGGTGACCATAATCACAAGTTTGCCCTCGTCCGCAATCTCTTTAAGAATTTCAAGAATTTGGGAGGTTGTTTCGCTGTCAAGGGCACCAGTAGGCTCATCAGCAAGAATTATCTCTGGGTCGTTGATAAGTGCTCTTGCAATGGCAACACGTTGCTTTTGGCCACCGCTGAGTTGGGTTGGTTTCTTCTTTATCTGCTGTTCAAGTCCCAGTCTTTTAAGTATTTCTGTTGCCTTTTTTACTTTTTCGCTTTCTTTTACATTTGAAAGAGTCAATGCGATGGTGACATTGTCAAGTATAGAAAGGTGAGGAATAAGATTAAAGGATTGAAAAACAAAGCCAATTTTCTTTTTACGATATTCGTCAAGTTCTTTATCGGTTAAATTTTTAATATTTTCGCCGTTTACCTTTATTTCACCTTCAAAATCAGAGTCTAGCCCTCCAATAAGATTCATAAAAGTGGACTTTCCGCTTCCACTTTCACCAACAATTGAAACAAGTTCTCCTTTTTCAAAACTTAAATTTATATCAGTTAAAGCGTGAAATTTGGTTTTGTTTCCAAGACGATAGTACTTATTTAATCCTTTAATTTCAAGTTCTGCCATATTTATTCCTCCGTACGCCATATTTTGTATGTCAATAGCGACTTTTAAGCTCTTATCTAAGTATAAACCCATGAAAATTTTTAGTCAACTATTATAAAAAAGTTTCTTATCTCCAAAATTTTTACAATTATCAAAAAAATATTTGCATAGCGACATATTTTGTGTTATATTATAAATATCTTATAGTATGCACTTGTTTAATTTTTTGTGAGAAAAAGGGGGTAAAACATGAAATTGTTTAAGAAAAAAGAAAAAGTTATTGATCCTATTATTCATGATGAGGAATCAAATTTTACCCTTGGAAGCGGTGTGCATATTTTAAATAAGTGCAATAATGTTACTTTGAACGGCAATGTTGTTGTTCTTGAAAGTTTTGATTGTACCTTTAAGGAAATTTCTGGTAAGGCGAAAATTCAAATGATGGAAAATGCAGTCATTGATTCTGTTTCTGGCAAAGCCAAGATTGGTCTTTTTAAAAGCGGCGTTATAACTGTAATTTCTGGAAAAGCATCCATCACAACAATCAATACTTGCACCATTGATTATGTGCGAGGAAAGGCAACTGTTGGCACTATGAATGGTGGATTTATTCGCTTTGTTGACGATAAGGCAGAACTTGCGACAATTACACAAGGCAGGGTTATGTTCGTTCGTAATAAGGCACGAATTGTCACCATGATTACTGGTGAAATTACGGGTATTCTTGATAATGCATCTCTTGTTAGTATGCTTGATGGAAATATTACCTACCTTCTTAACGACAGTAAGGTGGGCACGATGAATAATGGAAAAATCCAACTTTTTGCCGACACCAGCGAAGTTTCAACTTTTAACAAAGGGGAGATTGGAGAAATGCTTGGCAAGTCCATTATCTCTGCAAATATGGACGGCAAGATTGGCTATCAAGATAAACAAACATTAATTCTGTATTCGCCAAAAGAAAGCGAAAAAAGAATGAATGACTTTAAACGTGAAAAAGCGGAAGCGTCTTCCAAGACTGAGGAAAAAGTAAAAACAGTTAAAACAACCGAGGTTGTTGAAACTATAGAAAAAGTGGAGACGCAGGTTGAAAAGCCTAAAAGAAAAACAAAAACTAAACAAATGAAAATGGAGGAACTCGAAGTTTCTTCCGATAATGCAAAAACCAAATAATAATTTAGGAGATATATGGACATATTTTTGGATGCATTAAAAGACGCCTGCATAGATACTGCACTTGTTATTCCGATTTTATACCTTGCGTATCTGATTGTGGGCTATTTTTCGCATAACAACAATGAAAAATACGCACGAATTTTGCACCATACAAAAAAGGCTGGACCTCTTGTTGGTGCTTTTTTGGGTTGTGTGCCACAATGTGGTTTTTCTTCCGTCATGAGTAAATTATATTCATCAAAGGTTGTTACGCTGGGTACCTTATTTGCAGTTTTTATAGCCACTTCTGATGAGGCGATTCCTTTGATGATATCACAGCCTCAGTTTATCCCTAAACTTTTACTTTTGCTTGTTTTTAAAGTTTCTTTTGCAATTATTATCGGTTATTTAATTGACTTTATCGTTTATCTATGTGAAAGAAGAAAACCTCCAAAGCTGGAGAAATACCATGAGCCTCATCATCATGAACACGGGGAATGTTGTGCGAAAAACATTTTTCTTGATGCCTTAAAACATACCGCAATTATTGTCGCGTACGTGTTTGTTGCAACACTGCTTATCAACATTATTATTGGATATGCAGGACTTGAATCTTTACAGAAACTTTTTACAGGCAATGTATACACTCAAATCCTTATTGCTTGTCTTATTGGGTTAATTCCTAATTGTGCAGCTTCAGTTTTTATAGTTGAACTGTACATGGCGGGTGTTATCCAGTTTGCTGCATTGGTTGGTGGGCTATGTGCAGGTGCAGGAGTTGGGCTTATTGTATTATTCATGATTAATAAGAAAAAAATATGGAATAATATAGGTATAACTATATTATTGTATGTCTTAGCAGTGGCATGTGGGATTTTAACAAGTCTATTTAATATTGTTTAAATTTATTGACTATTGTACAAATTGATGTTAAAATTTAAGTAAACTAGACTTGATAAACTACGCTAAGCATTACAAAGGAGAAATTTATGGATATTAATATAATGGCCAAGAGGCAACAAGACCGCAGTGAACATAGAGAGATGTTAGTTCAAAATTTGGGTATTTTTGAACTGCGTGCCTTAGGAAGAGAACTTGGAGTTCAATCGCCAACCACAAAAAAACGTGACGAACTTATTGATCTCATTCTTGATAAAATATATAATTCCGATTCCAGCGTTGTTAAGTTGACAAAAAAAGGTCGACCTTTTAAAAAACTTTCCAATTTGGAAGATATTATGTCCAAAATGACGGGTAGTGATAACACCGACGCACTACTTTTGCCTAAGAAACCGATTAAGTATGAAGATATTATTTGTTTTGCACAGGAAGTTCCAGTGTTTAGCGATGTGGAAGAAGAACGTGTTTCTTGCAAAGGCGTTGTAAGACAATCTGAAGTTATAGCCTATTTTATTGACCTTACAACAGGTAAAAAAATATTCATAGCCAAAAAAGAAATGGAACAATTCAAACTTCAAGAAGGCGACTTTATCGAGGCTGAATGTAAGAAAATTAATGCAAACAATCAATATATTCTTGTTAGTGTTGAAAAGATAAATTTTATAGAGTTCAAAAAATATAAGATAAGAGATATTGGCGAGGGAAATCCAATAATCTCAAGTGAAAAATATGCATATGGGGATTTTAATCTTTACTGTGGAAGAAGAAACCTTGTCCTTTATAAAGGCAATCTTTTTGAGGATGAAAGATTTAATCAGTTTGCAAAGGACTGTGACCTTAGAGGTGTAAATTTAATAACTCTTGGACTTAACACTTCCTTTGAGGACCAAATCCTTTTTAAACAAATTCCTAATATTATCAATATGACAACAGTATATGGCTCAGGATATGACAGTGGATTTAATAAGGTTGTAGATACTATTGCACTTACCGAAAGACTTTTTAACAATGGTGAGAATTGTGTCCTGTTTATCAATGATATTATATCTTTACTCAATACTCTTGATCAATGCTTTACAGATAGTGAAATGCTGAATGGTCATAGAACTAAAGCAGTTATTATTGTTCAAAAATTGATTTCTTTGGGGCGGGCTATGAGTAACAATTCAAGCATTACCTTAGTTATGACCTATCGCGATATTGACAAAGATGATTTGTTCCTTAAAAACGAACTTGAGAGGGTATGTTCTCATTTCGCAGATTAAGTGGATATCTTTCATTCAAAAAAGTGGCATGGCCACTTTTTTGTTTGACAAATTTTAGTTTTTATGTCTATAATAAATATAATGTTTGGTTTTTTTAGTGATAGTTTTTTATTTTTCGGATTGAGGATTTCATACTATGGTATTATCATTGCTGTTGCAATGGGACTTGGTGTATGGCTTGCATGTAAAAATGCAAGGTTTCGAAATGTAAAAACTAATGATTTGATTATTGCTGCTTGTTATGTTTTGCCTCTTGCTATTATAGGTGCAAGGATTTATTATTTTGTTACAAATCTAAACATGTATACGTCTTTTTGGCAAATTTTTGAAATCTGGAAGGGTGGCCTTGCAATATATGGTGGGGTTATCGGTGGTACGCTTGGTGTAGGCCTTTACAGTTTAATTCACAAGAAAAACTTTTTTGATATAGCAGACGTGGTTGTTCCTTCACTCATTTTAGGGCAAGGGATTGGCAGAATTGGCTGCTATTTCGCAGGTTGCTGTTATGGAATGGTGGTGACAGATCCTAAATTTCAATGGTTTCCTTTATCAACATTTCTCCACGGCGAGTGGCATTTATCAACCTTTTTCTATGAAAGCATTTGGGATTTTGCGACGTTTGCTGTATTGATGCTCCTGTTGCGAAAATTTAAGATTAAACAGAGGGGAGCAATTTCGGCTTGGTATCTTATTATATATGGTGTTGGCCGTGCGTGGATAGAAGCTTTACGAGGTGGCGAAGGCGGAGACAGTATAAGAATTGGACCAGTGCAAGTGTCTTTGGTTTTAAGTCTTATTCTGATAGTTGCGGGTATTGTTATTTTGCTTTTTTACTATTTCTGGTTTAAGAAGCATCCTGAGAAAGTGGTGCAATATAACTTTCAAAAACAAGACAGCACAAAAGGCGAAATTTTAATTGAAAAACCTGAAGAGCAGAATCCTAAAAAGAGAGAAGTAAAATTCTTTAGGAAAAAAGGGAAGGCTGAAAACAAAACAGGAGAGAAAAATGAGGACAACAAAAAAGAAGATTAAATCTTCTTTTTTTGTTAATAATTTAATTATGCAAGGCCGAGTCTTTAAACTTAAGAAAACTACGATTCTGTCGATAAGTTTTTATTTTGCGATAACTGCTTTTCTGGTCTCCACTGTTCTAAGTGTAGTGTTAATAAGAAATTATTATGCTTGGTTTTTCTTTTTTTGCCTTTTTGTCGGGCTGCACCTACTTGTTAAAAGTCTGCTATTTCATCTTGATTCCTGTTGCTATTTTGGACTTTTATTATTTTTTATAGGTGCGTTTGGAATCATCGTTCAATTTTTAAACCTTCTGTATTTTCAATCTGTCTATTATTTGCTTGCTTTCGCTTTTGCATCCTATTTCACTTACTGTTTTTTTAATCAAAAATTCCACTTAGTTCTTGCTTTTTCCTTCTTTCTTGTAGATGTGGTTTGGTTTTTCTACAAAATAAATCTTGTTTCTATTTGGATTTTTATTGCTTTTGTTGGATTGATTGTGCTATCATTTGTACTGAGGTATTTACTCAAAAACTTTCTAAGAAGGAGTTAATCATGTTTTCAACAGAATACAATGGATATAATAAAGAAGAAGTTGACAGGTTTATAGCAAGAATAAATGCTGAGCATGAGGCAACTTTAATGGAAGAAAAATTAAAAGTTCTTGAAAGTGAAAAGAAACTGTTGGATTATAAAAACAAGAGTTATGAAATTGAAAGCAGGGAGAAAAATATTATGTCTGCCCTGGATGCTTTTAGACGTTTTCAGGATGAAGGGAATAATACCATAAAAATCCTTCACTATGAACAAATTAAAATGCTTAATGAAGAGCTTCAAATTGTATATAAAGAATTATGTTTACAATTTCCAGCAATAAGCACGATGTCCACCTTCAAGAATGTTTTTACTGATTTGGACAGAATTTTAAGTCAGGCTGAAAAACAAAATACAGAAATAACAAGTCCAACAAAAACTGAAAATGATTCAATGCGTATTCTTCTTAACAAAATGCAAGATTATAGAAGGGGACAAGATGGTCCACGTGAAGTTAAAATTATACGCAATACAGAGGATCATAAAAATCAAATTCGCCCAGTAAGCGATATGCAGCTTAGCGAAAATGATCCATATGACACTATAGCAGATAAATTTCTTGCTTCTTCTCCTGAGAAGAAAGAGGAAAGGAGCATCAAACAGGCAAATGGCTTTGACCTTAAAGAAGCAATAAATCCGAAAGATGATCTTGCTGAAATTATGAAGGCTTTCGATTTCTTTAATGATAACAGTTATGGTTTAAATTAAGTGGCTTAGCCACTTTTTTTATGCTAATTTTATAATTTTAATGTTACCTGTTGTTGAATTGCACTGTAAATCATTTTACACCCGCAGGCGTTGTAGATAAAAGCTAAAAAAAGGTAAAAAAAGACTGAAAAAAATAAAAATAAATTTGAAAAACCGTTGACAATAAGAGAAGAGTTGTGTTAATATATTAACGCTTGCCAAAACGGGCAGGCCGAACAATAACAATTGAATAATACAAGTACAAGAATTGAAAAAAATAAACGAAAAGTCAATTTTACAAAAAGTTATTGAGCAAAAGGTCAAAGCAGGCAAAATGCCTGCACTAGTAATAGTGTACTACTAACAAAATAGAAACATCACAATAGTGATGCAAACATTTAACGTTAGAGTTTGATCCTGGCTCAGGACGAACGCTGGCGGCGTGCTTCAAACATGCAAGTCGAACGGAGTGAGAGGGGGCTTGCCCCCTCTCACTTAGTGGCGGACTGGTGAGTAACGCGTGAGCAACCTACCTCAAACAGGGGGATAACAGAGGGAAACTTCTGCTAATACCGCATAAGACTACAGTATGGCATCATACAGGGGTCAAAGGAGTCAAATCCGGTTTGAGATGGGCTTGCGTTTCATTAGCTAGTTGGTAAGGGTAACGGCCTACCAAGGCGACGATGAATAGCCGATCTGAGAGGATGACCGGCCACACTGGGACTGAGATACGGCCCAGACTCCTACGGGAGGCAGCAGTTAGGAATATTGGGCAATGGAGGAAACTCTGACCCAGCAACGCCGCGTGAAGGAAGAAGGTTTTCGGACTGTAAACTTCTGATCTGAGGGAAAAAGAAAGTGATGGTACCTCAGGAGAAAGCCACGGCTAACTACGTGCCAGCAGCCGCGGTAATACGTAGGTGGCGAGCGTTGTCCGGAATTACTGGGTGTAAAGGGAGCGTAGGCGGGATATTAAGTTGAATGTATAAACTATCAGCTCAACTGATAGAAGCGTTCAAAACTGATATTCTTGAGTGAAGTAGAGGCAGGCGGAATTCCTAGTGTAGCGGTGAAATGCGTAGA
>CAOJZM010000007.1 GCA_948466185.1 uncultured Christensenella sp. | reverse complement strand
ATCAGTGGCTCAACCAATGTTTACAACTTTCTTAAAAACACACTCGGGTTTACTGCTGCGTAGTGCTTAGACTGTTCTATAAGATCTCTCCACTCCGCTTCGCTGCGGTCGAGATGACAATAGTGGAATAATGGACTTTAGTCATGTTGACGAAGCGGAATAAAAGGATCTGGCTGAGATAACAAACGGGCTACAATAGATTTTGGTCGTGATGACAGTGAGGTGCGATGTGGAGAAAGATTATAACACCCTGTTCATGATGAGAACGAATAAATAAAGAAATATAGATGTTGGAATCTACGCTTAAAAGTTAATATATAATTAAGGTGCAAAATTGCACCTTTTTTAGAAAATTAGGGTATTTACAAGGTATGAATTATGTGATATACTTTAGACAATCGGAGGGAAAGATGAATTTATCTTTACTTAACGCCCTTGCGGGCGGATACATAGCTTTGATTGTCCTCGTTGGGATTTTGATTTTAGCTGTAGCTTTACTTTTTATTATTGTACCTATGAAAACATGGCTTACTGCATTGTTTTCGAAAGCACACGTTCCTATGCTTAAACTTTCAAGCCTTAGGTTTAGGAAGAGTAAACCTATGGAAATAACAAAATTCTATATTTTGGCTAAAGGAAATGGGTTGAAACTTAGTTTTAACGATATTGAAAGTTACTATCTTTCGGGAGGAGATTGTAAAGAGATTATTTCTGCTTTAAGCTTAGCAAAAACTTCCTCGCTTGATGTTAGCTTTGATATGGTGAAAGCCCTTGCGTTTTCTGGGCAACAACCAACAAAGGTCCTAGATTCAGCAATCAAACCAAAAGCTTTGGATATTAACAATATTAAAGCTATTACACAAGACAATATAGAAATGATTGTTGATGTACGGGCCACTTTAAGATTAAATTTAAATAATGCAATCGGCGGGCTTAATGAAGATACCATATATTCAAGAATTCAAAAACAAGTGATTACCAATATTGCTCTTTCGCCGAATCATAAAACAATTTTAACCCAGCCAAGCAGTATTATTATGGGTTTGAAAAATGATAATATTTTTTCGGATTGTATGTATTCCCTTGCATCTATTGAAGTTGCTAGGGTGGATATCGGACGTGACGTTGGTGCTGAAATGATAGAAAAGAATGCACAAAAGGATTTAGCACTTGCACAAGTTGAAGCAGAACGGGTGAAGAATGCAGCGATTGTTGAGGCTGAGCAGATGAAAGCAAAAGCGGAAGAAATGAAATCAGTGGTACTTGAAGCAGAGGCAGAAGTGCCTAAGGCTATAGCAGAAGCTATTAAAGAGGGACGTTTCTCAGTTATGGATTATTACAAGCTTATGAATTTGCAGGCAGATACTGCAATGAGGCGTTCAATTATCACTCGTGACGACTCTACAGGAGAATAATTATGATATGGTGGATGTATCTAATTATCGGTGGCATCGCAGCAATCTGTATTTTTATATTATTCATATCTTTGCGTTCTAGAAAAAAGCCTAAAAAACAAAAAGCCCCCACTGTTAAGGAGGACAAGCCGGAACCTATAAAAGAAAGTAATGACGGAATAATATATGAAGAAAATATGCCTATTCAAGAAAAAAGCGAGCAAATCATTAAAGATGATAGGTTTGATGAAGCTGAATTTGAAGCTGAGATGGATAAGCAGCTTGAAGAGGATTATGATGAAGAAGATGAACGTCGTTACCGTGAATTCATGGCAAGACATAATTTTGATGATCGCAATCCGAATAAAAGTTATAAAGAAAATGATGAAGATGACTTTGATAAGTTTCGCAGAGAGCATTGTTACAGCAAATATATGACTGATAAAGAACTTGCAAAATCACTTATAAACGTGCCAGAGGACGTAAAAAAAATTATATTTAATGACTTATTTAATAAGATAAAGATTGAAGATTTTGATAATAAATTCTAAATCTTCATAAACCAAATTGAACATGCATAAACCTAATTTAAGAGGGTAATGTATGTTCAATTTTTTTGAGGAAATTAAGAAAGGTGTAAGTGGTTTACAGCCAAATCTTCTTAATAGTTACAACATAATAAACATATCTGGAAAAATTTTATATATAGAGGGCCATACTGGGCTTACTACTCTTTCAAAAGAAATGATTTCCTTTAAAATTAAAAATGGGCGTATTGTTGTTGAAGGCAAAAATATGATTTTGCAGGAACTTACTGATAATACCATGAAAATTGTGGGGGAAATTGTTAAGGTGGAGGCGTTTTGATGAAAAAACTTCAAAGCCGAGTACGATTTAAAATCAAGGGATTAAATCAAGAACGTGCATTTAATAAACTTACAAAAGATGTCCAAGTTTTAAAATTAGTACGTGAGGACAAACATACATGTGAAATTGAAGTTGCACCTAAAGATAGTAAGAAAACAAAGAAATTTTTTGAGTCTAATAATTTTGAAATTCTTAAAATTGAGTCTTTTGGAGCTTATAAGTGGGGCAAATGGTTTTTATCCTGTTATGGCCTTATTTTTGCTTTGACACTATGCTGTATTGGTTTTTTAGCACAAAAGAATTTCATATGGCAAATACGCGTTCTTGGCAACGATAAGCTTGAAGAAAGAGAAATCACCGAATTTATTGACGAAAATTTAGATTCCAGATTTATAGGACAAATTAACACCAAACAAATAGAAATACTTTTAAAGGATAGGTTTGAGCGTATAAGTTCAGTAAGTGTTGCTATTGTTGGACAATGCCTTGTTGTAAATATCAATGAAAGTGTCCTTCCTGATGAAGTGGTTAAAGATTTTCAGCCAATTATATGTAATGAAGATTGCCGTATTACAGATATTGAATTAATTCAAGGGACTTTGGCTGTCAATGAAGGGGATATTGTTCGCAAAGGTGATGTGCTTGTTTATCCTTATATAATAGATTCACAAGGGCAGAAGCGTGAGGTTAAAGCTATGGCAAAAATCAGGGCGGATGTCTGGATAATTGGTACAAGCGAGCATTTTGAAAGTTACTACCGCACATATCGTACTGGAAAAACCTTTGAACAAAGCAGAATTTTACTTTTTGGTATGGAGATTTATTCACATGGTGGGCAGGTCCCTTTTAAGCAATTTGAAATGGAAAGTAAACAAGAAAATCTCAACAAAAATAATATTTTGCCTTTTAAATTACACAAAGAAGTTTATTATGAACTTAAAACCGAACTTATAGAAAGTAAATTTGAGGATTTACGAGATGAGATAATTGAAAATGCACATCAAAATGCCTTGCAAAAACTTGCTGAGTATGAGATAATAAAGGAGGAAAATTACACGGTTAACATAGTGGGTGGAGTAAGTGAAGTGACGTATGTGATAACTGTTAGTCGTGAAATAGTAGGAGGGTAAGTGGTTTATTTTAAACATGTACCATTAAAACAGCATCATTTAATTAAAAAACTTTTTGACACAACTTTATTATTGACTGGAAATAATCAAGTCAATGTCTCCGCTGGAGTGAGTTTTGTTGGTGGTGAGGAAATCAAAACTCTAAACAAAGAGCACAGAAATGTTGATAGGGTTACCGATGTGCTTTCTTTTCCTATGCTGGATATAAAGGAGGGAAGCAAACTATCGGCCTTTGGTGACGAGAGAACTCCAAATGGCGAGCTGTATTTAGGGGATATAGTTGTTTGTGTCCCACGTGCAAAAGAACAGGCAAAACAGTATGGCCATAGTTTGAAACGTGAGCTAGCATTTTTGATAGTGCATGGATTTTTGCACATATTAGGTTATGACCATATGGAAAAAGAAGAAGAGGCAAGGATGATGAAACTTACAGAGAACATTCTTTTAAATTTTGGCTTGGAGAGAAAAGATGTATAGAACGGGTTATGTTGGAGTGCTTGGCAAACCAAATGCAGGAAAAAGTACTTTGGTAAATGCACTTGTAGGGGAAAAAGTGGCGATTGTTTCATCTAAGCCGCAAACCACACGCGATAATATAATTGGAATTATGAATGGTGAAAATTATCAAGTTATTCTTGTTGATACTCCAGGCATTCATCATTCAAAAAACAAACTAGATAAGTATATGATGAAAAATGTGCGATCGGCAATAGGTGGTGTGGACGAGATTATCTATTTAATTGATGGAAGTAAACAATCTGACCAAGAGGAGAAAGAGTACATAGAAAAACTTAAAAGCGGAGAAACGCCGGTACTTATTGTTAAGACCAAGATTGATAAACCAAACAAATTTGATGGCCCTTATGATTATCAAATTTCAAGTTTAACTGGAGAAGGCGTTGCTGCACTTAAAGAAAGACTTATAGATGATATGCCTGAAAGCGAAATAAAGAATTTTATCTATGACTCCGATTATTATACAGATAAAAGCATTAAATTTTTGATAGCAGAATCGCTGCGAGAAGAATGTTTAAACTTCTTTCGTGAAGAAGTGCCACATGGAATTGCCATTGATATTACAAGGTTTGATGAGAAAAGTGAAATCACTATTATTGAAGCGGATATAATTTGTGAGCATCTACGACATAAGGGGATTATTATCGGTAAAGGCGGAGTAAACTTGAAGGAGATTGGCCGCAGAACAAGATGTTATGCAGAGGAAGTTTTGGGACAAAAAGTGTTATTAAAACTTTTTGTAAAGGTGGAAGAAGGCTGGCGAGATAACCAAGCTCAGTTGCGAAATCTTGGTTATAAGGATGTAAAGAGGTAAAGCATGGAAAATAAAAAGAAAATATCTAAGAAAAATTCCTCACAATTCAAAAAGCAGTATTTCGATTATTATGATGACGTTAAAAGTCACACTCACAAGATTATTGATTGGTAAAAAAGACAGATTTGTTATCTGTCTTTTTTAAAACAAGCCTGAGATTTTGCCATTCTTGTCAATTTTCATATTGGTTAGGGCAGGGGTTTTGGACAAGCCCGGCATCAGCATGATATTTCCAGCCACAGCTACAACCATTTTTGCTCCATTACGCAATTCAAAATCCTTTATCTCCACAACGAAATCTTTTGGACAGCCCAATAGTTTTGCATTATCTGATAATGAATATTGCGTTTTTGCCACGCATACATAGTAATCCTTTGCAAGCGGCTGAATTTGTTTAAGACTATTAATTGCTTCAGTGGATAGGTGAATATCCTTGGCTCCATATATCTTTTGGCAGATATCGCGGGTTTTTGTTTCTATGTTGTCCTCAAGTTTATATGCATATCTGGCAGGTTTCCTTTTTTTGTTGCAAATTTGAGTGACAGCAAAAGCAAGTTCTTTACATCCTTTTCCGCCTTTTTGAAATGGAGATGTCGTTATAAGCTCTATTTTTATTGATTTAAGGGTGTTTTTAATTAATTCAATTTCTTCTTCACTGTCACTGTCAAAGCGGTTTAAAGCGCAAATAACGTGCTTATTAAACACTTGTTGCAGGTTGTCGATATGTTTTAATACCATGTCTAAGCCCTGTTTAACTTGGATAGGGTTGGAACAAGTAAGTTCTTCCTTATTTGCCCCACCATGAAGTTTTATTGCACGCACCGTCAGTGCAAGCACAACCACATCAGCATTAAGTCCCGCTTCGCGACATTTTATATCAATAAATTTTTCTCCGCCTAGGTCTGCACCAAATCCAGCTTCAGTGACAACATAATCCGCGTATGTTAAAGCTGCACGTGTGGCAATAATTGAATTACATCCATGAGCTATATTTGCAAATGGACCACCATGAATCATGGCTGGAGTTCCTATTAATGTTTGGACAAGATTGGGCTTGATTGCCTCTTTAAGTAGTATAGCCATGGCATTTTCTGCCTTTAAATCCCGTGCAAAGATTGCATTACCGGTTTTACTAAAGGCAACAAGGATATTGCCAAGTCTGTTTTTCAAATCTTCCAAATCTTTGCATAAGCAAACTATTGCCATAATTTCAGAAGCACTTGTGATTGTAAAATTTTCGCTATGCGGAATGCTGGCTCTGAGTCCATCTTGTGCCACTGTTATATTCCGCAATGCACGGTCATTCATGTCAAGACATCTGTGAAAACGTATATTATTTTCATCTATATTGAGTTCGTTGCCTTGGAAAATATGATTTTCGATTGCTGCACAAAGCAAATTATTGGCAGAGGTTATTGCATGAAAATCGCCGGTAAAGTGTAAGTTAATATCTTCCATAGGAAGCACTTGGGAGTATCCGCCGCCGGTTGCCCCACCTTTAATTCCAAAAACAGGACCAAGAGATGGCTCTCGAAGGGCCAAACAAACTTTTTCTCCTAATAACTTAAGCCCGTCTGCCAGCCCAATTGAAAGGGTGGTTTTGCCTTCCCCAGCGCTTGTTGGATTAATTGATGTTACAAGAATTAATTTCCCTTTTGGCTTATTAGGCAAAAAATTAAGCTTTGCAATATTAACGCTGTATGTGCTGTAATCTTCAGTTTTTAAACCTAATTGCTTTGCAACAGAGGAAATTTTTTTAGGTTTAATTGAATTTGCTATCTCAATATCTGTCATTTAGTCACCTCGTTTTTTAAGTTTATCATAAAACTTATAATTAACCTAATAAAAAGAAATTAATAGTTGCAATTTTTAATTTTTCGCGATATTATGATTATAGGAGGAAATAATATGAAAAATAATTTATTTACGCCAGTTTGTAAAAACAATGTGGGGAAAACTTTATTTTACATCTTCGAAATTTCTGCACTTGTTATAGGCGTGATTTTGTTTATTCTTGCAATAGTTACCGCAGCACAAGCACACAGCTTTGGCGTTTTTGTAAGCGGATTTGTTACTGCTGTAATCAACTTACTTGTAATCTATGGTATAGGCAAGATAATAGACTTGCTTTATCTTAAAGTTGAAGGCAAAAATAGCGAAGATGATGTTGTAATTGAAGATAAAGAAGACTAATAAAAAAGCCGAAACGGCTTTTTTTATTTGTGTTAATATTTACTAAATTGGCTGTTGTAAAGATTGTAATAAAATCCTTGCTTGGCAAGAAGCTCTTTATGTGAACCTTGTTCAATGATATTGCCTTTATTCATAACGAGAATTATATCAGAGGAGGTTATAGTTGAAAGACGGTGGGCAACAACAAAACTTGTTTTTCCTTCCATCATCTTGTTAAAGGCAGCTTGAATTGCAAGTTCAGTTCTTGTATCAATATTGCTTGTTGCTTCATCAAGAATCAGCATTGATGGCTTGGTAAGCATAAGTCGCGCAATACAGATAAGCTGTTTTTGTCCTTGTGAAAGATTGTCCCCATTTTCATTTATGATTGTATCATAGCCGTTTGGCAGAGTTTGAATGAAATGGTCAACTCCTGCAAGCCGAGCTGCTTTTTGTATTTCCTTGTCAGTTGCGTCCTGTTTTCCATATGCAATGTTGTCACGTATGCTTGCTGAGAATAGCCATGTTTCCTGCAACACCATTCCAAAATGACTTCTTAAACTTGCACGCGTAACAGTCTTGATAGGGTGATCGCTGACAACAATTTGCCCCTTATCGACATCATAGAAACGCATAAGCAGGTTAATAATTGTACTTTTTCCGCAACCAGTTGGCCCAACAATCGCAACTTTTTGCCCTTTTGCAACCGACACGTTGAGGTTTTGGATAAGTTTTGTGTTTGGTGAGTAGGAGAAATCCACATTCTCAAATTCGACATTCCCTTTGCTGTGTTTAAGCTGCAGCATGCCTTTATCGCTCACCTCATTCTCTATGTCGAGGACATTGAATATTCTTGATGCTGAAGCGAAGGCGGATTGAATATCAGTAAACACCTCAGAAATTTCATTGAATGGCTTTGTGTATTTATTTGCATAAGATAGTAGGGTGGTAATTGAGCCGATGCTCATTCCCGAATTGATGGCATAAATGGTGCCCATAATTGCGACAATAGCGTAGATAAGGCCGTTGATAAATCTTGATACAGGACCTGTTGTAGAGGAGTAAAACTCTGCTTTTTCTGTGCTGTCAGTAAGTTTCTTGTTGATATCATCAAACTTTTCTATTGAGTTTGCTTCATATTGGAAAGCGGTGATAATTTTTTGATTGCCCAGCATTTCTACAATTGTGCCTGACATATCGCCGAGTTGTTTTGCCTGTCTTTTAAACATTTTGTTTGTCTTTTTTGCGATAAAGAAAGCAACCAGTACTGAAATGGGGGTAAGGGCAACGATAACGGTGGCAATGATTGGATGAATTAAATACATAAATGTTATTGTCAGTACAATTGTTGTTAAACAGTCAAAGAAGGAAGTCAATCCAAGTACAAAGCCGTCAGTCAGGTTGTCCACATCATTAATCATTCTGCTTTGTAGGTCGCCATGACTGGAGCCATCAATATATTTTAAAGGAACTTTATTAAACTTATTAAAGATATCATTATGAAGCTGCTCTTCAATTTTATAGGACAGGGTGTTTGAAAACTTGTTTGTCAGCCATTTGCAAACAGCAAAGCCTACAATGGATAATCCGAGGAAAATACTATATTTAGTTAGACCATCAAAGTCAACACTTCCAATTCCAATTATGCAATCAATTTCCCTTCCTATGAAGAGGGGAATTAATATTTCAAAGCCAGAGTTTATCAGTGCAAAGACGATTGCACCTACCAGATACCATATATTTGGTTTGAGATATCTAAAAATACGTTTGATTGTAGATTTCTTTTTGGTCTTTTTTATTTTTGCAACTTTTTCTATTCTTAGCCCAACTGTGTCGAGAATAATTGATTTGTCTAAAACCTTTTGTTCTTTTTCTTCTGGGGAGACAAAGATTGGAGTATTTTCTTGCAGGGTTGCTGGCACAGCGGTTGGAACAATGACATCCGAGGTTGGTTGAACTTTTTCAGGATTGTTAAAAGAAGGCTTAGGAAGGGAGGCGATAGCCTTCTGTAACTTTCTAAACTCAATTTCTTCTTTTCTTGTTCTCTTAATGATTTTCTTTTTCTTGTTTTTCAACTTTTCCCCTTTATCGTGTTTGAGAGTCGTAAATCTCTTTATAGACGCTGCAAGTGTTTAATAATTCATTATGTTTTCCTATTCCAACAACGTTCCCGTTGTCAAGCACCACAATCTTATTTGCGTTACGAACCGTATTGGCTCTTTGTGATACAATTATAACAGTGGAGTTAATTTCTTCTTTTATTGCCTTTCTTAAAGCAGCATCTGTTGCAAAGTCGAGTGCACTTGCACTGTCGTCAAGGATAAGAATTTCTGGGTCGCCGACAAGGGCCCTTGCGATTGTAAGTCTTTGACGTTGTCCACCAGACAGATTCTTTCCGCCGGCCTGTATTTTGTGATCATACTTGTCTTGAAATTCACTGACAAATTCCTCGCTTTGAGAAATTTTAATTGCCTTTCGTAGCTCCTCAATACCAGCATCATTTTTACGCCATCTGAGGTTTTCTTTTAAAGTTCCTTTAAACAGTACAGCTTTTTGTGGTACAATACCAATTTTATTTCTTAATTCTTTAAAAGAATATTCTTTTACATTTACGCCATCCACAAAAACTTCACCCTTGGTGGTGTCATAGAAGCGAGGAATGAGGTTGACAATACTGCTTTTACCGCTTCCAGTTCCTCCAATAATTCCAATGGTTTCGCCGGGATAGATGGTCAGATTGAGGTTCTTAATTGCTTCCTTATTTGCACCTTGATATGCGAACGAGGCATGTTTAAACTCAATCTTAGGTGTCTGTGAGTTTAACACAAGATTAAGAGGCTGCGTGTTTGTTTCCACAACGCTTGGCTTGGTGTCCAAAACCTCATTGACCCTCTTTGCGCAGTTGATAGCCTTGATGAAAGAGATTATTATATTTGCAATTGCAACAAGGGCAAAGGAAATTTGAGTCATATAATTTACAAAGGCTATAACTTGGCCTTGTGAAAGCGATCCAATATTTACCTGAAATCCACCAAACCATAACACAGCAATTATAGCGAAATTGACGATGGTTGAAGTGATTGGATTTAAAAGTGCGGAAACATTGGTAACTTTTACTGCAGATTTTCTAAGATTTTTTGAGACAGTTTTAAAACGCTCCTCTTCATAATCTTGCATGTTGAAGGCACGAACAACCCTTGTTCCTTGCAGATTTTCACGTGATACCTCGGAAAGTCTGTCAAGATTCTTTTGTGTTTTATCATAAAGCGGCTCGGTCACCTTCAAGATAAGGAAAACAGCTCCGATTGTGAGAGGTGTGATGATAAGGAATATAAGGGATAGTTTTAAATCAATCAGCATTGCCATAACAGCTGAACCAATAAGAAGAAATGGAGCACGCATAACTTGACGTATGAAGGAACTTATTGTCATACGAATACGGGAAACGTCATGCGTAATGCGGTTATTTAAAGTAGAAGTTCCAAATTTATCAATTTCAGCATATGAAAAAGTGTTGATCTGGTTGTACATGGCTTTCCTTATATTATAGGCAACGCCAGAGGAGGATTTTGCTGCAAATTTTTGACATATCAGAGAGCAGACAATTGCAACAATGTTTAAAGAAATAACTATGCTGCCATAGACAATGATAAATTTGACGTCCTGATTTGCAACGCCTATATCAATCATATTTGCTATCAGCATAGGAATGATGATGTCAGTTGCTGTTTCCACCATTTTGAAAAGCGGAGCAAGAACCATTCCTTTTCTGTTACCCTTGAAATATTTAAATAGTTTCTTCATAGTTTATCTGACTTTTTGCTAATTATAACATAGCAAAATTTTTTAGTCTAATAAATTATTTAGTCTTTTCAACATAAAAATACATTTTTCTTGATTTTTAACTTAAATCTTTTTTGATGCATAAAAAATTATCATGAAAACTTTAAACGCTGTATGTAAAAACATACAAAAGAATGTCAGTTTTAAAAATTTGACCACAATGCGAGTGGGAGGGACGGCAAAATATGTAGCGTTTCCAAGTGATGAAAAGGAACTTATACAGTTAATTGAATTTCTCTCAAAAAAACATAAAAAATATTTTATCCTTGGGAATGGAAGTAATGTGCTTCCTCCCGACAAAAAATATAAAGGCGTGATAATCAAACTTAATAATTTTAATTCTTTGGCGCGTGAAGAAAATTTAATTCATGCCGGAAGTGGAGTTAAGCTTATATCCCTTATTAATTTTGCGATTGAAAATGGATTAAAAGGGCTTGAGGATGCCTCAGGCATTCCTGCCACAGTGGGTGGTGCTGTTAAGATGAATTCAGGAGCCTTTAATTTTGAAATTTCGAAGGTGATAAAGAGGGTTACCATTCTTAGAGGCGGAAAGATTATCTCTTTAGAGAACTGCGATTGTGGTTTTGAATATAGAAAAAGCGGCTTTTATGATACTGATATAATATTAGCTGCTGATTTTGTGCTTGAATATGGGGATAAGGAAGAATTAATATCTCGCCAAAGAGAAGTTTTGGAGAAGCGTCAAAAATTGCCAAAACAGCCAAGTCTTGGAAGTATTTTTAAAAGACAAGAAGGGCTTATTGTAAGCAAGCTTTTGGACGAGATGAAATTTAAAGGAGTGACTTTTGGTGGGGCAATGGTCAGTCGAGAGCATGCGGGTATAATTGTTAACACTGGCGATGCAACAAGTGAGGATGTGAGGGAACTTATAAACTATATAAAAAAGAGGTGTTTAAAGGAAAAAAATATAACTTTAGTTGAGGAAATTAAATATTTAAATCTTTAGTCGTGCATTTTATTTTGAATTTTATTAAGCTTTTATAAAAAAGATATTGAAATAATTAATAATAGATGGTATACTAGACACGTTTAAAAAGGAGTTACCATGGAAGACATAACTAATTTATTAGCAGATAAGATGTTTGTATTGCCAAAAATAGAATCTGTTAAAGAAATCCGAAGCGGAAAATTTCATTATCGTATGTGCAAAACAGTGATTCATAGTGTGAATGACAAAGAATTCAAAAAAATGAACGTAAGAAAAAATGTGCAATTGTGCAAACCTTTTTCAATCACTGCATATAAAGATACCCGTTTTACTCAAGATTCACCCGAGTTGATTGATGTTAAAAGAAGAAATTCAAAGCAGAATACATTTAAGCTTAACTTGGTACCATTGCAAATACAAGACGCAAGAACAGAGACGCAAAAAAGAGACTTTTGTAGTCTGCGTTTGCCAATGTCAAAAAAACATATAGATTCAGCCTATCAAACAGTACTTGAGTCACTTTCGAGGGATTTATTTTATGCTTTTGCAGAGCCTAAACTTCAAGACAATATGTCCACCGCAAAATATGACTGTGCAATCAGAGAGATAAATATGGATATATTGAATTTTATAAAATCCTTTGATGCAATTGAAATTGTTTATGATGAAATGATGCCGCTCATTCATGATTACAAGGGGTTTGGTAAATTCGGCATTGAAGAGGACTGTGTTTATGCTCATTATTATGTTTGTTTCTATCGTTTATCGGAAGACAATTTGGTTGACAGCGACACGAGAAGAAGGGTGCTTAATAGTATTGAATTTGAAAAACATAAAAAGAAAAAAGCTGAAGGAGAGGAAGAACAATAAAAAAACATTGCATTATGCAATGTTTTTTTTAACCTTGTAAACCGTTTGCTTGGCGAACCATGTCTTCCACAACGATGTCATAGATTTCTCCAAGGCTTGCACAATATTCAAGCACTTTCCATGGCTCGTTAGTGTGGTAGTGAACTTTAATGAGTTCTTCATCTCCAACTGCAATAAGGCAGTCACCAACAAAGTTTTTTTCAAAATATTCACGCACTTTATCCTCATTTAAATTTTTGCCCTCAATTAAAAGTTGGGTATCGTATCTAAATTCAATTGTTTCTTCGTTCATTTTTTACTCCTTATTTATATTATGATATATTAAAAAAAATAAGTAAAGTAAATTTAAAGAATATTATTTGTTAAATCGTTAAAATATTTTTTGTTTTTACATAAAATATATTGTAAATGTTTGAGTTATGTGTTAAAATGAGTACGTTTTGGAGGAAAGATGGAAAAACAAAGAAAAATAGGGATAGACATAGACAACACTTTGTTTTTTTGTCCTTCTATAATTTATAATATAGCAGCAAAACTTAAATTTTCTTCCTCGAAAAATAAGCTTAAATTTAGCGAGATACCCTATAGAAAAGATGTCAAAGTTAACAAAATTTGGAAGTATGCTTTTAGCTTCTTTAATCCCAGAAAATATAAGGAATTTCCGGCAGCTATTGACACAATCAATAAACTTCATGAGGAGGGGAATCAGATATTTCTTATAACCAGTCGTCCGGTTCTTGCACCTTTTGTTTCAAGCTTACAAGAGTGGCTTAATGGACACAATGTAAGCTACGACAAGTTGATAATGGGCTGCTCAAATAAATCGGCATACGTTGCTCAAAATAATATAGCTTTATTAATTGATGACCTTCAAAGAAACTGTAAGGAAGTTGAAGAGGTTGGTGCTAAAACGATTATGTTTAAAGGCTCTTTAAAAACGCGGGGGGGGGAGTTTAAAATGTCGAAGTCCGCCAATATCGTAAATTCATGGAAAATGGTGCTTGACAAAGTGCAAGAACTTTTTAAAGAAGAAGCTATAACCTTTGAACCTAATTTTTTCTCTGTTGATGAAAATACAAGTCTTTAATAAACCAAGCACATGTTTGTGCTTGGTTTTATAAATTGTTGGCAGCAAAGGTTACAAATTTTTGGATTTATGATAAGATATTAAAGGTGGGAGAGAATTATATGGTTATTCTGGATACAAATGTGTTTTATTATTTGTCTGGGACGGAGGTCAATAAAGAGGTTGACCTTCCACGATTACAAGCTCTTGTTGATAAAAATAAATGTATGTGCTCAATATATTCATATTTCGAAATACTTAATGCTAGCGTTTCATATGAAAAGAAATTACAAGTTTTGAATTGGCTTTCAAGAAACGATATTCAAATTGAATACAATGACGCAATCAAAGAAAAAATTGTAAAATTTCTATCACATAAACCAGAGGATGAAAGTTATTATATCACTTTAAAACACATTTATGGAGAGTTTATAATTGATCAAATATCGAACAATATAGCGTTTTTTATAGTCAGTTATGCGTATGCCAGTGCAACCATTTTTATTGACCATTATCAAAGAGAATTGTCTGATAAAAAGCTTTATTTTAGGAAGCATTTTGTTATACTGCAACATGATGTAGACAGACATATTCGCAGACTTGTAAAGAAGAAATTGACTATACTTTTATATGAAGATGCTTATAATGCTGATAATGTTCAAAATTTAATGCTTGAAATGGTTGCAAATTTGATGACATATTATTATGAGTGGCTCAAACATGCAAAAATATTATTTGAAAAACAGGATAAACAAGCCTATTACAAGCTGATAAAAATTTTCAAAGGACTAAATAAGCAGCTATTAAAAGACGAATTGTGCGCAAAGGTTAGTTATGACTTTAGATACTTAAGTGTTTGCAAGATCTTAATTGATAAATTGCCAGAAATTGAAGGTCTACCCAATATAAAGCCTTCACAAGCCAAGAAAATTTTAAAAGCAAAAATCCTAAATAGTATTTATTTTGCTGATAGTGAAACTATAAACGAATTTGAAGAGGTTTGGTTGGAAAGAAATATCGAATCTATTTTAGTTGAGAGTGCCAAAATGAAACCAAATGACTTTATTGATTATGAAATTTTACGAGAACTTTACTATAGAGATGAAAATGAGTTTTTAATAACCTTTGATGGAAAAATGAAAACAATACTTGGTTGTGTCAAATCATCAAGTAAGTTTAAAGACAGTTTAAATTTGATTCAGTCATTTAAAAAAAATAATTAAAATGTTAATAAAAATTGGAAAAATTGTGTTATAATGAGATCATGATTAAAGAAGTTTTTATAAAAAATAGACATGGCTTAAAAATGGCTGTAAGGTTGAATGTCGAAAATGGTCGAAATAAAAGCCACTTTTGAAAATGCGTTAGAGAAGATATTTAATGATTTGGAAAGATGTTCTTACAAGCCAAATGAGGAGCTTAGTTTAATCAAGGAGAATTGAAATGGAAAGTTTGCTGGATATAAGTTTTGATAGCATTCGGTATTTTCTAACTATAGCAAAGCATGGCTCAATTTCGAAAGCGGCGAGCATGCTAAATATAAGCCAGAGTGCATTGAGCCAATCTATGAAAAATCTTGAACAGCACTTGGGGGTATCGCTTTTTAACAGAAATACAAGGGGCGTTGTTCTCACGGAAGAAGGCAAAATTTTGTATGAAGAGGCACGCGAAGGGGAAAGGTTTTTTAGAAAAGCAATTGTTGATGCAAAGCAAACTGCAAATTTCCGACTTTTAAGCAATTTTAAAATATCTTGTTCACGTGGGGTGTTAGAAAATTTTTTAAATCCACACATGCGAGCAATTTTAAGAATTTTTCCAGAATTAAATTTTGAATTTGTTAAGCACTATTTAGAGCAAGATGTTGTAAAGGCTTTACAAAAAGAAGAAGTTGATTTATGTTTTGTTAAATCAGATAAAAACTTTGCCATTAAAGAAATAGAGTGTAAGCCAATTATGACACTGCACTATAAAATTTGTTATAATCCGTTATATTATTCTTTTCCAGAAACCGTAAAATTGGAGGATATTAAAAAACATACAATAATTGTTAAAACGCGAACTGAGAGAAGCGATAGTACATGGATGGAATACTCTTTCCCTAGAACGATAATTTGCAAAGAAGATCTCGCTTTATTGTCAATGATAAAACAAGGCGTTGGCATCGGACTTTTCCCAGTCGAATTCTTGGAAAATGATGAATTGAGGAGCGTTGAAGTTGAAGGTTTTAAGAAGGTAGACAGGGTTGTATACGCTTGTTATAATTCGGCAAACAAGGTGGCAAAAGAGATTGTTAAAATTGTTAAAAGGTGATATAAGAAAAACTTATACTATTATAAGCAGAAAATAATACCAAAGTGCCAAACTTTATGGTATTATTTTTTTGAGGTGAACAAATGACAAATTTTTATTTAGATAAAATTGGCTTTTTGAAAGGATACACATATTTTGAGCCTATAAACAAAGGACATAGTGCAATTGCCAAGTTTAAGGTTGAGCATAATGGAGAGTTTTATTTCGTAAAAATAACATCCCAAGCAATTGATGAAACAATAGATGAAATTTTAACGGCTGTGCAAGCTCCTCATGCAAATGTGTTTGCAAGTGGCAAAATCGATGATGGTACCTATTTTTTGGTGGAAGAATATGTCAACGCTCCTGTTTTTAAAGATTGTTTTGATATAAAATCCGAAAAGTATATATATGAGAGAGGCTTTTACATGGGCTCCCGCTACTCCAAATTGCGAAAGTATCATCCTGATAAAAAGGTTGACGAAAAAGCTTTTTCTTCTATAAAAGCAAGAGTTGACAGGGTAATGCGGGACTATAAAGAATTTATTGAAAATCACAAAGAGGTTGAAAAGACACCAGAGTGGAGTAAACTTATTTATTTAAAAGACTATTTTCTTTCACACCTAGAAGATATCAAAAACAGTGTAATGGTGTTTGGCAATACAGATATTCATCCTTCCAACTTTTTGCTAAAAGATGAATTAATTGCTGTTGATTTTGAAAATACAGGGTATGTGGAAATAACAAATGCGATACGCTGGGGCATTGTCAGCAGTGAGCAAGAGCGTCAAGGTAAATTCTATGCATTTGCCCGAGGATATTTAGAGGGACTTTTTCAGTTTAATATTCCTGACTGCGTTAAAAAAGCAATCGTATGTATCTATGCCTTTATGTTGTTTCGTGAAGCTTTTGCCCATTTAAAAAGGGGAAATGCAGAAAAGTTTTCATTGTATTTACAAGGTGCATTTGCATCCTTCAAAAATGGGGAAATAGGTTACCATTTTACCTTTGATATTTCTAAGATAAAAACGCTAAGTAACTTAAAAAAGATCAGAAGAATGAAAGGTAGTTATAGTGATGCGCTTATTTTTAAGTGCTATTGTGAAAACACTAAGTATGTGTTGAAAGTTATGCCAAGAGGTGCTAAGACATTAGAAAAGTATCTGTGTTTCTATAACATGCTTAACTCTCATGGTATACCAAATCCAAAAGTTTTTGAAAGTGGAATTTTGAATGAAAAATATATTTTTGTTCTGTTTGAATTTATTGAAGGGGAGACTTGGGACAAAGTTCTACCTTTGGAAGATTATGAAACTGGAAGGGCTTGCGGACGGAAAATAGCGCAATATTTTGATAGACTTCAAGATGTTAAGGAAGAAAGAATATCAAAGTCCACAATTAAAGACTTTAACAAGGAAAATTTAGAAAGTCTTAATTTGATTTATGACAACGAAGAAACGAAATTTATTATGCCTGTAAGTAAAGAGAAACTTATATCAATGCTGGAAAGATTTTCAAAGGATTTTGAGGAGGAACCATTAAGGCTTATTCATGCTGACATTAAATTGGGAAACATAATGGTTAAGAATGATAACCTTTACATCATCGACAATGAGAACTATTGTTATAGTTATGAAATCATAAATTTTAGGTATAATCTTACAACAAAATTTCTAAAGGATGAATTGGGCCTAAAAAAAGGGTTCTATAATGGCTATCTCACAGAAGTGTATGGAGGAAAAATTCCAAGTCGTCTGCAGGGGCAAGCAAAATATTTGGCACTTTCAGATTTCATTAAATATAGCAGATGTTATGTTGAAAAGACTTCCAGCAATAGCCACTTGGATTTACATAAGATACTATTTGAAAACGGGTTTTACGAAAAGGAGATAACTTGGTTAAACTAAAGAAAAAGAAAGAAAAGAATTTAGGTAGAATATTAGGTTTTTATAAAAAACATTTAAAATATTATGTGGGATATTGCATTGTTCTGGTTTTGAAAGCGATTAAATCTTTCTTAAGTGCAATGTTTCTTGCAAATATTATATCCTTCCTTATGGCAGGGAATTTCTATGAAGGATTTATGAATGGCGTATATATACTTGCATTACATATTTTTAGTGAAATTCTTTCCCTTATTAATGTTTATTTATTTAAAAATCTTGAAAGTAATGTGCGTTTTGACATTCAACAAAAAGTCATTCAATCTGCTTTGAATATTAAGATGGATGTGTATGATGAAATAGGCTCAGGTGTTATTGTCAATCGCTTGACCTCAGATATAGACCACATCTCTGAAAGATTTAAATCACTTACAACATTAATTGTGGACATGCTTCGCAGAGTTGCATATCTTGTTTATTTGTTTTTGCTTGACTGGCGAATTGCGGTGTTTACATTGGGATGTGTTGTTGTCCTTTCAGTTGTGAATGAAATTCGCATTCATTATCTTCATAAATTAAAACCAGCAGTAAAGGCACAAAAAGAGGTCGTAAGTTCACGAATTATAGAGGTTGTGCGTGGTGTGAAAGATATCAAAACCTTAAATTGTGAGGATAATACGCTTAAACTGCTTGCAAAGGAGCAGAATGAATTTATTCGCAGAGATAAACACGAATGGTACATTGGAAACAGTATCAGCGTGGCTATTGATTTTACAAGTGCAGTTTTAGAGTTTGCGTTTATTGTTTTAAGTATTGTTTTAATGGCTAAATACAATTTGACTGCTGCTGTTTTTTATACCTGTTATTTATACAAAGACCATACACTTTCTTTTGCAACTAACATGAGGGAATTTAAGTATAAACTTTCTGAATGTGAGGTTTATGCTGAAAGACTGTCACGATTACTATATCCTTCAAAAGAAATGGTGGATGTTTACGGGGAAAATAATGTATCTACTTTTGATGGGGGGATAGAATTTAAAAATGTGAGTTTTTCGTATGCAAACAGAATACCTGTGCTGAAAGATTTATCATTTAAAATAGAACCCAGAAAAACTATTGCCCTAGTTGGAGAAAGCGGTTGTGGAAAAACAACAATAACTGGACTTATTGCACATTTGTATTATAAAGACAGTGGTGAAATTTTGTTTAATGGAATGTCCATAGATAATTTAGATAAAGAATTTATTAAAGAAAACATTGCTGTAATCAATCAATTTCCATATATTTTTAATATCAGTATTCGCGATAATTTTAAAATGATAAAAAGTGATATTTCTGATGAAGAGATATGGTCACTTTGTGATGAGCTTCTCTTGACTGAACTAGTAAAAAGTTTGCCCCAAGGCCTTGATAGCATTATCGGAGAAGGGGGATGCCAACTCTCAGGCGGACAAAGGCAAAAACTGTGTATAGCGAGAGCCCTCGCAAGAAACACAAAAGTGCTTATTTTGGACGAGGCTACAAGCAGCCTTGATAATTCAAGTCAAACCGAAATTATGCAGGTGATTGAAAAACTTAAAAGTCAACTTACCATAATTATAATTGCTCACAGATTGTCGACGATAACTTATGCAGATAGCATTTTACTCATTAAAAATGGACAAGTGGTTGCTGAGGGCACGCATCAGGAACTTTTGGAAGAAAACGATTATTATAAAGAACTGTATAATAAACAATAAAATATAAAAGTGAAGGTGATATAAATTATGAAAGATATATTTGTTTTTGGATGCCCACGAAGTGGAAAAACTACATTGGCCACTGAACTTCATGATAAGTTTGGTTACTCTATCATTTCATTAGACAGTATTGTTGATGCTTTTGAAAAAGCTTTACCCGATGTAAGTATAGGACATCACAATACTGATTACAAATTTGAACATCTTCCAAAGTTTGTTGCCCAGTTATATATCAAATTGAAAAATGATTATCCTAACACTAATTTTGTGATTGAAGGTTGGCATGTTTTTCCAAAAGAAGTTAGTAAACATTTAGATTTGAATAAGTTCATAACTTTGTCAGTGGGTTTTCCGAATCAAGACATTTCATTAAAACATGGGGAAATCAAAAGTTTTTCTTATGAGAATGATTACTGTAAGCATATGGCTGACGAGCGAATAGTTCGGTTAATTGAAAATTGCAAAATTTACAGTTTAAGAATAGAGCAAGAGTGTGAAGAAGCAGGAATAAAATTTTTTGATATATCAAATAATTGGCAACGGGGACAGCAAAAAATCCGAGAATATATTTATTCAAAATTAAAATAATAGAGCCTATATTTGCAGAAAAATAAGCAACAAAAAAGCACCCGTGCGGGTGTTTTTTTGAAACGGAACGGCGAGCGCTGATAGGCTCCAGGCAAAAGTGAAAACTTTTGCTTATTTGCAAAGCAAATAAAAAAAACTTGCATAAGCAAGTTTTCTGGAGCTGATAACGGGAATCGAACCCGTGACCTCCACCTTACCAACTTAAACTCAAAAACATACAAACTTGTGCTCTATGCTTAAAATCCCTTTAAAACACTAGCAAAAACGCTAGTGTTTTTTTCTTTAGGTGTAGGCTTTTTAAAAATTTGTACACCTATTTGCACCTAAAGGGTGGTTATGAGGTAAATTAGAGTGATTTTGGACTGTTTAGGACTGCTATGCATTTAAAAGTTTGTATAAATATTATGATTAGAATTTAATTTGGAAATATTGCTTGTGTAAGAGTAAAAAACATGTTATAATTAAAAAAAACTTGTAGAAAGAGGTATATAATGAAAATAAAGTTATCGAATTTGGTATTAGATAAAGAAAATCCTAGATTTATTATTTCTAAAAATTCAGATACAACAGAAGAAGAAATATTTAATTATCTTAAAGATAATGAAGTATTAGATAAACTAATCGAAAGTATTAGTAGGACTGGTTTTTTCCAAATAGGAGAAAAACCTATTGTAATGCAGGATACTAAGAATTCTCAAAATTATATTGTGCTTGAAGGGAATAGAAGGGTTTGTGCACTTAAAGCTCTACATGGTTTTTATTCTAAAAAATATGATTTTTTAGAAACATTAAGGCAAGATTCAAAAGAAATAGATGTTGATGTTGTAAGTTCAAGAGAGGCAGTGCAACCTTTCTTGGCAGCAAGGCATATACAAGGTATAAGGCTGTGGGAACCAGAGGCGAGAAGAAACTTCTATTATAAACATTATATAAATGGTAAATCTTTAACATATATAGGTGTTGTAACTCAGCAAAAACTTCCGGAGATTAAAAAGTTTATAAAGGAATTATTGTTTTTGGATTTTTTTAAAAAGATGTCTGGATATAAAGATATTAGTACACCATCTTTAATTTATGAAAGAATACAAAGATATTTTGTTGAATTGGAATTAATAAAAGAAATTGAAGTGCCTGAAGAATTTAAGGATTGCAAAATTACTATAAATGTCGATATTTTGTCTGAAAAAGATTTGAAGGAGTTTTGTAGATTATTAGCAGACGGAATCTTTGCTAAGGAGAATTTTATTGATTCTAGAAGTATTAACAAAATTACTGACTTTAAATCCTTATTGCAAAGTCCATTTATAGGTGCAAAACAGCCAAGACTGAAGCAACTTTTTGATAAAATTATGGAAACCTTGGAAAGAAAGAAGTTTGTGCCAAATCAAATGATTTCAGCAGCTGTTAAAGGCAAAATCCCTCCTATTAATGAAATAATTAATTATAGTGTGATTGCTGAGGATGTCAAATTAGAGATATATTTTGGAGACAAACTCATAACTGAACAAGAATTTATAGATGGAAATCCTGGCAACTATGTTTTAAAGATAAATGAATTTGTGTTTAATTTTAAGATTATTGATTTTCTTAAGCCAATTATACAAGTTATAGAAGGTCCGTTTAAGAATTTTAAGATTGGTACTACAGAAGATATTTCAAAATTGATAAATATTTACGATGTATACGGTGAAAAGATTGACATCAATAACAAAGCTGTATCTATTAAATCTAATTCACAAAAGTTGCAAATTACTCCTAATAAAAATGTTTATATCGAAGAAGCGGGGACATATTCATTTGAGATAAAATATTCGTTTGATGACAATTTGGATTATACAACGGTAAAAACAGTTCTCGTTGAGGCACGTGCTATGGATGGCTTGTCGTCATTAAGTGAATATAAAGGCTATTTTAATTTTAAATATTTAAATGTTAACTCTGTTATTTCTTCGATCGTTACGGGACAACTCATAAATGAACTCGAGGATAACTATTCGCGTAATAACCTTTATATTTTTGCAGCTGCATTACGTTGCGTAATGGAGTTATCATTAGGGGATTTATTAGCGCAGGCTCAAAAAACAACAGCATGTCAAAGGTGGAAAAAGGCGAAGGATAATGCTGACATTATAAAAATATTTAAAACGTTAACTTCAAAAGATTTTAATGACATAGCAAAAGAATTTTTTAAAAAGAGATCTTGCTTAAAAGGTAATAATTATAAGCATTTAGGTAATTATCTTGGAGCTAATATTGCAAGTACACAAACTGGACATTTATTAGATCCAGTCATACATACACTGCATTTGGGTGCTCACGGAACATTGAGAGCGGCTAACATAATGAATTTAAAGCAGATACAAGCAAGTTTTATCGCATGGTTAGAACTAATATATATTATTATAGAAATCGGATGTTCGATATAAAAGGATTATTATGAAAAGTTATACACCATTAAGATATCCTGGTGGGAAAGCGAAAATATATAGTGTTGTTAAACAAATTGTTGATGCTAATAATTTGTCTGACAGGATATATGTTGAGCCTTTTTCAGGAGGCTTTGGTCTTGGATTGAAATTATTAATGAACGGGGATATAAATCGTGTGATTATCAATGACTATGACAGGCATATATATGCTTTTTGGAAATGTGTGTTTAATCATACTTCGCAGTTAATAAAAAAAATAAATGAAACCGAAATAAATGTTGAAGAATGGTATAAGCAAAAAGAGATTTATGATAATCAACAACAATATTCACTTGTTGATGTGGGGTTTTCTACTTTGTTTTTGAATAGAACAAATTACTCGGGGATTTTAAAAAGTGGGCCTATAGGAGGGTTTAATCAAAAAGGTAGTTATAAAATTAATTGTAGATTTAACAGAATTGAACTTATAAAATTGATAAAATCTATCTCTGAATATAAAGACTATGTAGAGATTTATAATTTGGATGCAATCAAACTTATTGAAAAATTAAGGCAGAGAGAACATGAGTTGTTTTATAATTTTGATCCACCTTATGTAAACAAGGCAAAAGACTTATACTTAAACGCCTACAATGAATTGGATCATATACGTTTAAAAGAAGTTATTGAGGGCGTTGAAACCGAATGGATTATGACTTATGATAATGTTGATTTGATCAAAAATATTTATAAAGACTATCCTCAAGTTGAGCAGGAATTAGTTTATTCTGTATGCAGTAAGAGAAAAGTAAATGAGTTAATGATATACAATTTTAATTTACGATTGGCTTAGTCCTTGTAAACATCTATATTTTGAAGTTATAACAACTAAGTTGTCGATTAATGAACAAAACAGTAAAATTAAATTTTTGCTGTTTTGTTTTATAAATTAATACAAAAGCAGAAGATTTATGCTATAATGAATACGAGGTTAACTTATGATAATTTATTCGGCTTTAAAAAGAGAGTTTGTAAATGATGTCAGAGATGATTTATTAGTTAAAAAACTCTATGAAAAATATCAAGAAAAGATAGGACAAACTTCTATGAATGAAATTAGATCATGGAACAACTCTTTAGTGCAAATGAGAAATGTTGTGGATGATGAAAGTATTCCAGATGATTCTGGAATTGCTATCGAGTTTAATATTCCTTATACGAGCAAAAGGGTTGACTTTATCGTGTCTGGCAAGAATGCAGAAAACAAAAATGCTGCTATTATCATTGAGTTAAAGCAATGGGATAAAGTTGAAGTTGTTGATGACAAAGATGGAATAATTAAAACATATTTAGGTGGCGGAGTAAGAGAAACGACACATCCTTCTTATCAGGCTTACACATATGCTAAAATGATTGAGGATTACAATCAGGTAGTTCAGGACAAAGATGTAAAATTAAATCCTTGTGCTTATTTACATAACTACATGAAAAAAGAAGAAGATCCTATTGAATGTAGTGTTTACAAGTTTTATGTAGATCAAGCTCCAGTTTTTGCTTCTGGCGAAGGCAGAGTGCTTAGAGAATTTATCTCAAAACATATCAAGTTTGGAGACAATAAAGAGACGCTTTATCAAATTGATAATGGAAGATTAAGACCATCTAAATCTTTGCAAGATTGTCTTGCAAGTATGCTAAAGGGCAATCAAGAGTTTTTGATGATTGATGATCAAAAGTTGGTTTATGAAAAAGCTCTTGAAATGGGAAGAAAATCTTATCGAGATGGAAGAAAAAGAGTTTTAATTGTTGAGGGTGGTCCAGGAACAGGGAAGTCTGTTCTTGCAATTAACTTGTTGGTTAAAATGACTTCAAGGGATGCTGTTTGTGCTTATGTAACAAAAAATTCCGCACCTAGAAGTGTGTATTCTAAGAAGCTGAAAGGCAATTTTAAACAAGCTGTTATTAGTGAATTATTTAAAGGCTCTGGCAACTTCTATGATGCTGTGCCAAATACTTTTGATGTTATTCTTTGTGATGAAGCCCATAGACTTAATAGAAAATCTGGTATGTTTAAAAACAAGGGAGAAAACCAAATCAAAGAAATAATAAATGCTTCTAAGTTTTCGGTTTTCTTCATTGATGAACATCAAAGAATTCACATTGACGATGCCGGCAGTATCTCTGAAATTAAGAAGTTTGCTCATTTATATGATGCCGAAGTTGTACAGATGGAGTTAAAATCTCAATTTAGATGTAATGGTTCAGATGGTTTCTTGTCATGGGTTGATAATACATTGCAAATTAGAGAAACAGCCAACTTTGATGGTTTTGAAAATTATGAATTTGAGATTGTTGACGATCCAAATAGATTATATGAAATAATCAAAGAGAAAAACAAAATAAACAATAAGTCAAGACTTGTTGCTGGATATTGTTGGGACTGGATTGAAGATGGTAAAAATAATCCAGAAATTAATGACATAAACATTGGGGATTATCATGCAAGCTGGAATCTCGGTAGCACGGCAACATGGGCTATAGATCCAAATTCAGTTGATCAAGTTGGCTGTATACATACATCTCAGGGGCTTGAGTTTGATTATGTCGGAGTAATTGTAGGCGATGATATTGGCGTTACAGATGCCGGCAGAGTCTACACCAATTGGCATATGAGAGCAAAAACAGATGCTTCAATTAAAGGTCTTAAAAGCATGGAAAAGGTTAACAAACAAAAAGCTGATGAGATAGGAGATGAGATTATAAAGAATACTTACAGAACATTGTTTACTAGAGGTCAGAAAGGTTGCTTTGTTTATTGTACTGATAAAAAGTTTGCGGACTACTTAAGGTCTTGCTTAAAGAGAGGTGACTAATGGATAAAAAAGTGACAATAGAAGAATTAAAAAACAAAGTAAAAGAATTTTGTGAAAATAGAGATTGGGATCAATTTCACAATCCAAAAGAATTGGCTATTGGAATTTCAACGGAAGCAAATGAACTCTTGCAGATATTTAGATTTAAATCTGAAGATGATATGAAAAAACTAATGAGTTCTGACAAAAGAGTTGAAGTAGAGGAAGAACTTGCAGATGTGTTATACTTTGTTCTTCGCTTTGCACAAATGAATGAGATTGACTTATCCTCAGCAGTTGTAAATAAAATTGAAAAGAATAACAAAAAGTATCCTGTTGAAAAGGTGAAAGGGTGCAATAAAAAATATAATGAGTATAAGTAGAAAAAAGTCCATCAGCTTGGCCGATGGATTTTTATTTTTATTTAAAATCTTCTGGCTTGATAATTCTAACCTTATTGCCATTTTCTTTTGCAAATCGAACAGTGTTTCCTGTGCCACTTGGTTTGCCATTCCAACAAGCAATACAAACCGAAGAATTATCTACCATATACTTATTTCGGTCATTCATGCTATTTTTGTAATAATGGTCTGACAAAACAATAACATCATCACACTTTGACAAAATATATTTATATCTTTTCTGTTGTTCGCTGCTCCACCCAAACTCTTGCCCTAAGCATGGCACGACTGCGATGACTTTGATTTTGTGTAATTTTCTAAGCTCAAACAGAATTTCAGCACCAATCATATCAAAGCCTTCTGCCATACCTGTCAAAAAAGTATTTAGCCCATATTTGATTGCACCTTCAAAAATCTTTTTCACATCCTCTTTAAACTTTAAACAATTTTCTTTGCTTTCATCATATCCCCATGGTAACGACTTTGGTCTATGCCCTGTGAGATTTGCAGTTTCTTCTCTAATTATGCTAGTTTTCATAACAAACTCCTATTATTCGGCTTTTCCCTATATAATATAACACATTTTTCCCGAAAATATAACAAAAATTCGGCTTTTCCTTAAATAGTTGAACGAAATATATCGGCTAATATGTATATATCGTGAAAAACGAAGTAAGGAGAACAAAATATGAAACTAAATAAAGCATTTGCATTAAGAGTTAAAGAAATATTAAAAGCTAAAAAGATGACACAATATAAGTTGGCACAAGAAACAGGTTTATATCAAAGCACTATGACAGATATTTTGAATTGCAAATATGAAACTCCAAATTTCAGAAATATGGCACTCATTATTAGAGAACTTGGAATGACGATGTCAGAATTCTTTGATAGTCCATTATTTGATTTTGCAAGTTTGGAAATAAAAGAAAAATAAAGTATGACAGAAGAGTTGTAAACCTTGAAACTAACAAAAACACTCTAATCGAAAAATTAGAGTGTTTTTTGTTATAATTGCCATTTTGTTTGACAAACTAAAATTTTTTTGATATTATATAATTAAGGCTTGTGGCAAGCCTGCTCGTTCGTGCAAAGATTTTATCAGCCATTATAAGATAATATAATCTTTATGAAAGGTTTATTGTCTATAAAGTTTACGGACGCATTATTAATAGACAGTAAACACAATTTATAAGGAGAATATTATGACGAATATAGAATTTTTTAAGCAACAAGCTAAAAACTTGTTCAAAGATTATAATACGCGAGTATATAATGAAAACGAGGGGTTTTATGAATATAGACCTCGCTTTTTTAATGACATTGATGAGATACTTGACAATTTTCATATTGGAGAAGAAGATTCATTTACATTAATGAATGCCCAACATATAATAGCAAGACTTTCTGGATTTTATAAATGGAATGAACTAATAAATGCTTCTGAACCTGCATTGGAATTGGGTAGACTACTATTAATCAACAGGATTGATTACCAAATGAAACAAGGGTACTTTACAAATTTGGTGGAAAGTATGATTGTCGCTGATTGGAAAATCTATGAACAGGAAAACTTAAAGAATTTTGATGATGAATCAAAGTTGGAAGTATTTAAAAAAGTTTTTCTTGAAAAGGAATCTGCCAAAAATAATAAAAGACCTAAAATAAGATTTAATTTTAAAGATGCAGTAAATCCACAAGATATGCTTAAAAAGATAATGCGAGAGAAAAATTTAAATGCAGAAAAAGCGATAACATCTTCAATTACGCAAAAAAATTGTATACGTATTATTGAGACAGGTTATGCTAGCGTTGCACTACAAATGTGGGGACATGCAGACCCATACGCAGAAAAAGAGAAATTAGATAACACAATTGTAGAATTTAAACTTAGTAAAGATAAAGAGCGATTGGTTAATTTAATAATGGAAAAAGAAGAAGTTTCATTTGATCAAGCAATTTTATACTTTATGCTTTTTACTCTTGAATCTTTAGGGTATCATATTTAACACTGCTCATTTAATGTTATTAAAAACAATATAAATTATGCACTTTATCATTTTTTTGATAAAGTGTTTTTTTTCATTTTTAATAGGTTTTCATTTATTTAGGGCAAGTGATATGATTTGACAATGTTCGACATAGAATGTTGTCGCTTTTGAAAGATTTTTGAGTTTTGTTATGATATAATTTTTCAAAGGAACGAATATGGTTTGGATTAAGTATAAAGACCGAATACATAACAAAACTATTGACTTGGAAGTTAGTGAAGAGGTTGCTCGTTATCTTTGGGCTAATGATATATACTGGCGAAGGCTTATGAAAAAGGTCAACAAATATGAGTGCAGTTATTTTGAAACTATTTGTGATAATGGAGATGAGATTGAGTTTGTAGAGACGATCAAAGATGAAAGTGTGGATATTGAGCAAGAGGTTGAGAATAAAATCTTTGCTGAAGTAATTTGGAAAGTTGCAGAAAAATTGCAACCGCTACAAAAAGAAATCTTGATTGAACGATTTAAGAAAGATATGAAACTTTGCGATATTGCAAAGAAACACAATATGAGCAAAAGTGCTTTGACGCAATTTTTAAAAACAACTTACAAGCATTTTGTTTTCTTTCTTGCACGAGATAAAGATTTTATCAAAACAGGTTTTTGGCAAAGTCATTGCAAAGATTTTACAGATGAATTTATCGACACACTTGAGGAAGGTTTGACAAATGAAAATTTTGAGCTTGATTTAGACAAGATTTTAGATTTTGCAAAAGGAGCAACACAAGCGATTAAGATTGCAGATAGACTTGGAGTTGGACTTAGTCCAAAAGAGAAGAAACTTTGGCAGTTTATGTCAAAAACAGTCACTGACTTTATAAAATTCATACAAAAATAGGAAAAATTTGAAATTTTCTTTCAAAAACACATTTACTGCCTAAACTTTTGAATTTAAAATGTCCTTTATATATTATAGGAAAGCAAACAGAAAAAGAACGATTTCCTGCGCTCGTTCTTTTTTGTTGCACCTAAATTTTAAAATACACGGAGGTAAAAATGTTAAAACCAGAAAAAGTGAAGTTGCAACATACTTTACGAATTTACACACAAGAGGATCAAGAAACATTGGAGAGAGCTTTTGAGAAAAGCAAAAAGAAATTTGACAACATGGCGGACTTTATTCGTCATTGCGTTTTGCTTGGAGCAAAGAAATTGCTTGGGGACAATGCCTATGATGAGGTCATGAATTTGACAGAGATTAAAGAAAATTTGAGTGAAATAAACAAAGAGTTAAAAAGACAAAATGGTGAAAGAAAAGCTGACAATGCGGACCAACACATTGAGAACAAATTTATAGAAAAGATTTTGAACTATATTGCTTGTGCAGTTTTTAATAACGAAGGTAATAAGTTTGTTGGCGGGGACATTAGTGAAGGACTTTTCAATGTTGATTATGAGAAAATTAAAATCATGAATAAAGAGTATGAGGAGAAGGGTGGCAGATAATCAAACGCCTAATGTCAACTTTTTCTTGAATTTTTATGGACCAAACAATTCAAGTGATTTCTACAAAGAGAAAAGAAAATATTATTCTTCCAACAAAGCGAAAGATTATATCAACTATATTCAAACAGGAATTGAAGAATTTAAAGACTATATTGAATATGCAAACAATAGAGAAAAATCATCTGGCATATTTAATCAAAATGGACTTTTATCAGAGAAGGATAAAAAGCAATTGCGAGAGGAGTTAAGGGAAACGAAATCAGTGATTTGGGATGGACTTATAACCTTCGAAGAAAACTTTGGTAAGAGTTGGTGCAATTCATATGAGCAGGCATATGAACTTGTGAAAAGTGAACTGCCAAAGTTTTTTAAACGAGCAGGTCTAAATCCAGATAATATGGTTTGGTATGCTGGGCTTCATGAGAATACCGATAATCGACATATTCATTTATCCTTTTTTGAAAAAGTTCCTATCAGGCTTCGACCAGGCAAAGAAGAAAAAGTGTTTTCAAATGGCAAATTATCTAAAACAGCAATACTTGAATTTAAGGCACATTTAGAGCTTGCTGCGACAGATTTTAAAGCCCGAGAAAGAAGAAATAGACAACTTATCCAAGAATATGTGAACGAGCAATTAAACGAGAATATAGGGCTCATTCTGAATAACCAATTACTTTCACTTGCAAGCAAGTTTTCCAAGAAATGTAGTCTTGCTTATGCGAGCAAGAACATGTCAAGTTTGCGATCAGAGATTGACAGCATAACGAATTATCTAATAAACAAATCAAAATTCTCAAAGGTTGCCTATGAAGATTTTATTGATTTGGCAAAACATAAAGATGAAAGATTTGAAAGTTATTGCAAGCGAAATCGGTGTAAACAGCCATTCTCTTTTGAGAAGAAATATAGGCAGGACATCTATCGCAGACTGGGGAATATTGTGATTGACTTTGCTTTCAAAATTAAACAAATGGATAACGAAAGATTAAAACTTAATGCAAGTGTTCTCAGAGAAAAACTTATGCAAAAGAAGAAATTGGCAAAGCAACTTAATGACTGTTTGCGACTTGCCAATCAATTTGAATATGAAGTTATGAGCGCCTTTCAAGAATATATGCAAAGACTTGACGAATCCAAGTTTAGCAGACTTGTTGAAGAAGGAATTATAGACTTTGAAATGTGATTTTTATAGATATTTAAGAAAACAGGATAAGCGAGAAACTTTTGGTGTTATAAAATCTGCCAATTGCCTTGAAATAAAGGCTTTTGGCAGAATCACCAAATGTTCTCGTCGTTCTTTCGGCTTTCGAGATACCCGAAACCGATTTTTTATAAATTCAAATATAACTACGAGGAGCAAATATGAACAACAATCAACAACTAAATATTAACAACTTAATACAAACTGAAGTGGATAGAATTTCAACTAAATATGACAAAGATTTTTTAGATTGTGAAGATATTATGAAGATCACAGGACTTGGAAGAGATAATGTGAGAAGCCTTTTGAGAAGTAAAGATTTTCCTACAACTAAGGTTGGCAAAAGACAAGTTGTAAGTGTTCTTAATTTCGTCACTTGGCTTACTTTGAACAACAATGCAGTCGAGGTGATAAATGGCTAAAAATAAGGTTGTAAGTAAAACAAGGCGGGCAAATGGTGAGGGCTCAATATATCAAAGATCAGATGGAAGATGGGCGGGTTATGTAAATATAGGTTTTGATGAGAAAGGTAACCCCAAAAGAAAAACAGTATATGGTAAAAGTCAAACTGAAGTTGCAAAGAAGTTGTCAGAGATTAGTGGAAGAATAAAAAGCAATAGTTATGAGTTAATTGAGAATAAAACTTTTGGAGAACTTATGTCTGAATGGCTTTTGGTGTTTAAGAAAAGTGCAGTAAGCCCAAGAACATTCGAAGGTATTATTATAAATTATAGGCTGCATATAGAGCCGCAGATTGGCAATATGAAATTGTATGATATTGATACTTTTGTAATTCAAAAAGTTATAAACAACTTAATTGATCAGGGGTATAGCAATAATGTAATTAAAAAGAATAAACATTTGATAAGCCAATTTTTTGAGTATGCAATTGATAACAAATGGGTGATAGTTAATCCAACTTTAAAGGTTAAAATTCGAGTGCATGATCGCAAAGTCTATGATAGAAGTGAAAAGTATAAAGCCTTGCCGCCAGAAGTGAGAATAAAGTTTTTGGAAGCATTAAATAAGGATGAAAGTAATTTTATAAAGCCAATCTGTATTGTGCTTATGTTTGCGGGGCTTCGTATTGGCGAAGCTTGTGCCTTGAAGTGGAAGAATGTTGACTTTGAGAACAAGACCCTTAAAGTTGAGAGGACCATTACAACAATACCAAAGTTTGATAGTGATGGCAATATTTTGAATAGGGTGACAGTTATAGGGGACACAAAAACCACTTGTAGTGTGCGAGAAATTCCTATTGCGGATATTGTTGTAGAGACTTTGAAAACCTGGAAAGACAAGCAAGCCTTAAGACAAAAAACAAATAAAGAGGTCAAAGCTGATTTAACAGCACCGACCTCTTTTATTTTTGCAAATGATGATGGAAGTGTAAGAACATATTCGGGGTGCAGAATGATATTCGATCGTTTTAAAAGAAGAAATGGGTTAGATAAATACAATATCCATTTTCATGGACTTCGCCATACTTTTTCAAATATGTTTTTTGAGATGAATGAAAATCCAAAGGTTATTCAGCAGTTGCTTGGGCATAGAGATGTTAAAACTACAATCACGGTTTACAATTCGGTTGATAGTGAATATGTGAGACAAACAACAGAAAAATTCAATGAAAAATTAAAAGAAGACCAACTTTTACTTGAGAAGAAAGAGAGGGGAGAAGTAATAGAAGATAGAAAGCAAAAACTGATTTCAGATATGTCTGATGATGAGTTTGATGATATGCTTGAGCAACTTATGCGAGAGCGAAGGGAAAGAAAACGGAGACAAAAAGATTTTGAAATGTAATGTCTTTATATGTTGAAATAAGCAATAAAATTTGTTATAATATATTAAGAATAAATAGGAGTTTCTATGGATTGGTATAATATAGTTTCTTTAGTAGTATCCATTTTGTCATTGGGTGCAACGGTGGCTGTATCTTTTGTTATCTACCATTTGGAAGGTAAAAGACAAAAGGCTGAAAAAAGTAAGAAATTGGAGCGTAAGGCAAGAGAATTTATACAGGACAACATATCAGAAAAAAAGTTTTTGAGTCTTGCTCAGTTTGCAGGTTTTTTAAATCCACTTTATCAACATAATAGAAAAATATACAATGCATTTAATAGGTGCGATATTGAACTTCAAAAAGTAATATTAAATACATTAAACTATACAGATTTAAGTTTGGAGCAGTACAACAAAGAAGAATTCGTTAATAAATTGTTGAAATTATTTCAAGAAGATTGTAAAAAATTAAATTTGTTTACCGAGACATTTCTTTACGATGGTGCGAAATATTTTCATAGAGGGCTTTATGATTGGGGTGAAATGCGAATTAATGGAAATTTAACCCAAGATTTGGAAAATAAAGAAAGCCAAAAAAATTATTTCAATAAAGATTATTATAACTTTTATAATAAAGGTTACTCACGAATTGGAGAACATGATATATGGTTAAGGTTGCTCGACTTCGTTAATTTAAATAATTCTGACGACAAAGAGCAATATTATAAAAGAGCTAAGAGTGCTTCTTCAATATTTTATAAACATAAAATATTATATTCTTATGTTGTTCCAGATTCATTTGAAGAATTTAGAGATATGCATAAAATTAGTCCATTAGATTATTATTGGTCGCTTATAACGGAATGTGCAGAAAGTGAGTGCTGTTATATTGTCATGGAAATGATAAGAAATGCTGCATTGATAATAAATAGGGAAATGAATGGAGAATGGCTTCACCCATTTGAATGTGATTATGAAATTGAGAGAAATGAAGATTTGTATTATTGTGTAATTCAAACACTATTTGCAATTTATGCCGATAAACTAATTTGACACCTTTTGACACCTAATAGGGCAGTTTTGGGGAGATTTTGGCAGTTTTGGACCGATTTTTGAAGTGAGTGGAAACTTGCTTTGAAAATCGGTCTTTTTTTTGTGATTTTTCTGCACCCAAATGGTGTCAATTTTGTACCTAATGTTTTTGGGGTGATTTTATATTGTTATATAAAAATAATAAAAGTGCCTTAAATAAATGGTTTTAGGCACTTCTTATGGAGCTTACGACGAGATTCGAACTCGTGACCTCAGCCTTACCAAGGCTGTGCGCTACCTGCTGCGCCACGTAAGCATACATGATTTTGGGGTGATTTTTATTAAGTTTTAGATGAGCAAATTTTGAGCCTTTTTATCTTACCAAGGCAGCCCTCTACCTACTGAGGTATATCAGCATAAGGTTATTATTGCTTGTTTTTAATGAGGTTTCGGCGTCCTCAAAATTGTGTTTTTTTATTTTACCAAGGCATTGCGCTACCTGCTGCGCCACGTAAGCATATTAAATTGGGGACATAAATTTTGATGTTCTTTCAGGCGTTTTCAGTCCCAAAAAACGTCTTACCAAGGTGACGCTCTACCGACTGAGCCATATCAGCATAATTACTTTCCAAGTATAGCAAGATTACTATTGCTTGTCAACAATTTTCTGCAGGTGGATTGTTTTTTGTTAATATGAATGGTATAATAGAGTTATTAGGAGATAAATTATGGTTGTTGATGAAAAGTTCGCTGATGATTTTAAAAGAAATGTCATAGGTCGTGGTATGTATTCTTTTTATGAAAATATACAGGAATATATGCCTATGCTTATTGATATAGTGAATCGCTATGAAAAGGAAATAAATTATAAACCTGAAAAGTTGGACTTTTCCATCGAATATGTTATGAATTTAACACTTGATTTTTTTAAAAATTTTAATCCTAGTTTATATTCAAGATTATTAAAAAATTTAAATGGTGCAGATGTTATAATGCTGACTGAAGAAGATGTCGCAAAAGGTATGATTCCTTCAACTTGTAACAGAGATGGAAAATTATTATTGAAGTTGGAGCCTTGCTGTGATGTGATAAAGTTGTGCACAGTGCCACATGAGTTTACACATGGCTGCTGTCAAAGACATTTTGAGAAAAAACCACAAAGAGAAGATTTGCTTATAGAGATTGAAAGTAAGTTTATTGAAAAAGTGTATGCTGATTGGTTATTTGAAAACGGGATTATTTCAAAGCAAGATTACCAATACCATTGTGATGTCCAACTTCAAGACTTGGTTTATGATTGTAAAACGCTGCTTAACGAAAATTTTATTCTCAAGCAACTTAATCATGATTTCAGTAAAGAAAATATACAAAGGATAGTTGACGATATACCTCATTCCGAAAAAACTATAATTAGAATGGCGTATGGACGGCCAGAGGATTCAAATTTTTGGGGTGGATTTGTTGCAAGATATGTTATTGGAGGAATGGTTGCGCAGATCTTATATGAAGATTATCAAAGTTTTCCAGTATCAACAAGTTCACTTTTTGACGAATATATGTCAAAGAACGCTGACATGGGACTGGAAGAAGGCATTTCATTCTTGATAGGAGAGAATTATATAAATCGGATAAATAACACATTTTTCCCTAAGAATGAGCAAAATCAGTAACAAAAATGATTATAAAAGGGCTGTTTTATTTGACTTGCAGCTCTTTTTTTTGTACAATTTTGTTGTTATATATATCTCCAATAGAAAAATAACTTGAAAATCAAGCTTTGGTATGCTATAATATTTCTAAATGGGGGTGGATATGCCAGTAAGTTTACTTAATAATTTTTTTCAAGATGTCAATAATTGGCTTGCAAGTAATTTGGGAAGTGTGGGAATAATTATTCTGCTTGTTATGTTCTCTGTTCTTGCATTATTCCTTTTATCCAACATCATTGTGGCGGCAACAAAACTTAAAAAGCCCAAACTTGTTATCAAATGGGGGCAACTTATATTTTTGATAATTCTGGTTGTTGCAATTGTGTGGCTTGCAATGACATATCCTACAACAATTTACTAAGAGGAGTTTAAATTATGAATTTTGCAACATTACTTGATGGAGTACAGAATGACTTTTTAACCTCGGTTTTACCGGTACTACGTTATGTACTTTTCTTTATTATCATCGCTTGTGCAATAGTTATTATTATCACTATTTTGATGCAAGCAAATAATTCTAGTGAAGGTATGGATGTTATCTCCGGCTCACAAGAAAGTTATTATGCTCAAAATAAGGGATCTTCACGGGATGGCAAACTTAAGATAATTACAATTGTTATGTCATGTATTGCCTTTGTTTGTATTGTCCTTTACTTTGTGACAGAACTTATTAATAGGGTAGGATAAATGACCTTACGCGAACAAATTTACAATATTACACTTAAAGATAGTTTAGCTTATTCCGGGCTAGACAATCTTTTTTGCTATATGTCAAAAATTTTAAAAGCCCAAATAGGTGATATCAAAAGAGAATTTAAGACCTTGATCAAAAATGGGGACGTTTTTGAAATGAGAAGAGGTAAATATATTGCTATTCCGTCTCATGGCTATGCAAAAGGAAAATTTTTGGGTAATGCAAAAGGGTTTGGATTTGTTCAACTTGGCACAGTAAAGGGAGAGCAGGATATATTCATACCTGCTAATATGACCAAGGATGCAATTGATGGTGATAAAGTTATAATTAAAATAAACAGTCATAGCGATGAGGGCTCAGACGGCGAAGTGCTGACAATTTATCAACCAGTAAAGCATGTTGTCGGGGTTGTTGTAAAGAAAAACTCAAACTATTTTCTTGAACCTGACAACAATCATATTCCTTTTAACATAAGGCTTAATAAAGGCAAATTGAGATATAATCCTGGCGAACGTGTTGTTATTGAAGTGCACAGAAGCCCAAATAATAAATTGAGTGGAATAGTTTCGGAGGTTCTTGGCAAAAGTGACGATGTGAAGGCTATGGAACTTGGAATAATCCGTGAGCATGAACTTTATGAAACTTTTCCTGAAGAAGTGGACAGGGCTTGTGATAAAATATCATTGAAGGTAACACCTTCTCAAAAGAAAAACCGTGTTGACTTTACGAAAGAGGAGATTTTTACCATTGATGGCGAGGATGCTCAGGACTTTGATGACGCAATTTCGATAAGCAGGACAAAAAATGGGTATATTCTTGGCGTTCATATTGCTGACGTAGGAGAGTATGTCAGAGAAGGGTCTGTTATTGATGATGAGGCTTTCAATCGTGGAACAAGTGTGTATTTCCCAACCTCAGTACTTCCTATGCTTCCCGAAGTTTTGTCAAATGGAATATGTTCACTTCAAGAAGGTGTTGAAAGACTGACTTTATCTTGCATAATGGAAGTTGATAAAAATGGAAAAGTTATTTCACACAAAATTTGCGAAAGCGTAATAAAAAGCAAGGCAAGATTAACTTATACTCAGGTAAGTGAAATGCTTGCAGGTAAAAAGAACAAGGCGTCCAAAGTAGAGAAAAGTTTGGGTATTATGCTTGAACTATCCAAGATTTTGGAGAGAAAAAAGAATAATGCAGGATATCTTGATTTGGACATACCTGAGCCGCAGTTCGTGTTTGACAGCGAAGGAAAAGCGATAGACGTTGAAAAGCGAGAACGTAATGATGCGCACCGACTGATTGAAGATTTTATGGTGCTGGCCAATGAAACTGTTGCAAAGGAATTTTGTCTTCGCGATATTCCTTTCGTTTATCGTGTTCACGAAAGTCCACAAAAAGACAAACTTGAAAAAGTTTGTGATTTTATGAAAGGACTAGGAATGAAAATACCAGCTATTCCAGATACCATTACTCCACAGTATTATCAAGACCTTTTAAAGCTATGTGAAGGTAAAGATTATGAGGAAACTGTCAATAAGATACTCTTACGCTCATTGCAAAAGGCGAAATACACAAATAAAAATCTTGGCCACTTTGGTTTAGCATTAGAATTTTATTGTCATTTTACTTCTCCAATTAGGAGATATCCAGACCTGTGCATTCATAGAATAATAAAGGAGTTTTTACACAAAAAACTTACAAAAACAAGGTTGGATGATCTTAAACTTGCAAGTTTCGAATATAGCGAACAGTCAAGTGTAACTGAGCGAAATGCAGAAAAAGCGGAGCGTGAAGTTGATGATCTTTGGAAAGCTTATCTTATGAGAGATAAGGTGGGTCAGGTTTTTGAGGGTATTATTTCTTCTGTTACAAACTATGGTTTGTTCGTGGAGCTTGACAATACGGTGGAAGGACTTTTACGCATAGAAGATTTGCCAACAGACACTTATCTATTTTTAGAACGGCAGCTTAAACTTAAAGGCCAAAACCATACTTTTAAGTTGGGAGACAAAATAAAAGTTATACTTGCAAGTGCAAATGTTTTTACAAGAAAAATTGATTTTGGATACAAAATATAGCATGGAATCACAAAAAAATGAGTAAAAACATAAAAATTTTAGTAATTTTCACAATTTTTTTCAATTAGGGTATTGAAAATCTTGAATAAGGGTGGTATAATAGGAGGCGAAATGAAGATATTAACAAATAATAAGAAAGCATTTCATGAATTCTTCGTTTCAGACTTGCTTGAGGCCGGAATAGTTTTGGAAGGCGAGGAGATAAAGTCGTTAAGGCAGGGTGGAGTCAGTTTAATAGATAGTTTCGTGGTCATTAAAAACGGCGAAGCACTTCTAAAAAATTGTTACATAAAGCCTTATGAAAACTCTTGTAATCCACACTATGACAGCAGAAGAACAAGGAAATTACTCTTACATAAAGATGAAATCAACAAGCTTGCCCGCAAATCTATGGAAAAAGGCTTTTCAATCGTGCCCACAAAGGTATATTTGAATCAAGGTCTTATTAAAGTTGAAATCGGGCTTGCAAAAGGTAAAAAACTTTATGATAAGAGGGAGGTCTTAAAAGAAAAGGCTGTTAAAAGAGACCTCGACCGCATTCTTAAAAGTTACTGATAAAAACCCTTGTACTTGGGGGCGTTATTGGTTTCGACGGGGAGTACGGAGGAAAGCGTAAAGCGTGTGGTGGCGTCAGAACACCTTAAACACTGGCAAGCGTAAATAAACGCAAACGAAAACGTAAGACCTATGGCAATTGCTGCATAAGTAAACGCTAAGGCACTTGGTCAAAAATTTGACCTGTCTAACTTTGAAGTCGCTATTCAGAGATTTAGATATCATTTAAGCGAAAATTTCATGATGAGTTTGTGGTTCTAGTTATGAAAAATTTAAACCGCTGGTCAAAATAATTTGTTTATGGATTCAATTTTGATAAGAAATAAACATAAACTACACACGTAGAAAAACTTTCAATCTGCTTTTCGGACGCGGGTTCAAATCCCGCCGTCTCCACCAAAATAATGTGGTTAAACTTATTAATGGCCAAATGCAAATAATAAAGGAGTGAAATTTATGACTGGAACTGTAATTTTAAACATAGTGATTGTTCTTGGTATTATTATCGCAGGTGGATTCCTTATTTTCTTCATGGGGGATTTACTTATGTCACTTTGCAATCCTAAAAAGGATAAAAAGACAGTGAAGAACAAGAAAGAAAAAGAAGAAGAAAAAATCAAGGAAGAAATTGAAAATCTTTCGCCTGAAACTGCAGAACAAGTTAAACAAATGCCTGAAGTTGCAAATCTTGTTTATGGCGGGGTAGTGGTTGAGGCTTACAACCCAGAGGAAGAAGAAAAAACAGAAGAAGTGGAAGAAACCACAACTGAGGTGCCTACAACCCAAGAAGAAACTCCTGTTGAGGAAACAGTTGATGATGAAGAGGACGAAGAAGAGGATAAAGATGACATCATCGCTGCTCGTCGTCGTGAGCTTATGGAACGTCTTGCAAGAATGTCTGAAGAAGATGAAGAGGACGAAGAAGAGGAAACTGAAGAAGAGGGCGAAGAGGAAACAGAGGAAGAAACCGAAGAGGAGACTGTTGATGTTGACGAAGTTGAAGAAGAAACTCCTGTTGATACTTCCAAAGAAGAACTTGAAGCCGCTAGACGTGAACTTGAAGAAGTTAAAGCAAGAAATGCTAAGCTTTTAGCTGAATTTGAGGCAGCAAAAACAGTTCAAACTGATTCTCAACATGAAGGCAGTGAGGTCCTTCTTTCAGAAGAGGATTATCTTGCAAGACTTGCTCAATTAGAAGAAAATTTAAAAGCAAACGAAAAAGAACTTAGAGTTTGCAAGAAAGAATATATTCCTCTTAAGAGAGTGAAAAGAACCCTTGAGAATGATGAGAAAAAACTTCGCAGAAAAGAAGCTCTTGTTGCAAAACAAAAGGTTGTTCTATACGGTGTAAACAACTATTCTGATATTGATGAAGAAAAAGCAAAGAAACTTGCTGAAGACCTTGACCTTCTTGATGGCCTTAAACTTTCAGTTGAGCATTGCCAAGAAGTTATGGATAAGAATGAAGAAAGATATCCACTTCTTGAAAAGATGTATGACATTCTTACAGCACAAAACAATGAAATCAAAGCTGACATTGAAAGAACAAATGAAGAACTTGCAAAAGTTCGTGCAAAGAAAGATGGCAGCGAGGACTAATTACAAATCAACTCTATAAAATAAATTTCACATTATATATATAAAAACCACGATTTAATCCGTGGTTTTTTATTGTATATAGACACAAAGTGGCAAAGTCATTATTTCCAATCAATTGGATCCTCATTATGTTCAATTAAGAATTGATTACATTTTGAGAAATGTTTACAGCCAAAGAACCCTCGGTATGCAGAAAGGGGGCTTGGATGTGGTGCTTTAAGAATTAAATGCTGACTTTCGATAAATGGAGCAAACCCTTGTGCATAAGAACCCCATAAAAGAAATACGATTGGTTTTTTGCGTGCGCCAAGTTTTTTTATGACCTCTCCAGTAAAAATCTCCCAACCCTTATCTTTGTGCGAATTTGCTTGCCCGCGTCTTACTGTAAGGACGGTGTTAAGCAGCAAAACCCCTTGGCTTGCCCAGCGTGTGAGGTCACCATGTGGAATTGGGGTAATACCCAGGTCGTCATGAATTTCTTTCATTATGTTCACAAGTGATGGAGGTATCTGCACACCTTCTGGCACAGAAAAGGAGATACCTTGTGCTTGCCCTGGTTCATGGTATGGGTCTTGTCCAATTATCACAACCTTAACTTTATCAAATGGGACTCGGTTGAGTGCGTTAAAGATTTTATCTTCACTTGGATAAATTGTTTGGTTTGCATACTCGATTGCCAAAAATTCTTGCAAAGATTTGAAATAGGGTTTTTGAAATTCCTCTTGCATGAGGTCGTACCAACTGCGTCTTATCTGTATCATAAATTTATCATACATTAATAATCGAAAATTGTCAAATATTTTAAATTGGGTCTTGAAAAGTGACTGGAAGTATGCTAAAATGAACTATAAAGTTAACAAGGGGAAATTTTATGGATACAACAATGGTTACTGAAGAAATGTTAAATGATATTATACTTGGCAAGGCTAACTCAAATGGAGAGAAATTTTGGATAAAGTCTATCAATCGTGCAAGCCGCTCAACTCTGAAAGGTACCATTGTTGAAGTTGCTCCAAACGAAGAAATCGGGGGGGGAATTCTCAAGTTGCATTTGATAAGTTTTCTCTTGTGGTAGATGGTCCTTTAAAAGAATATGAGAAGGATATAAACAAAGCATACGTTGATTTAATGTGTAACCTTTCAAAAGAGTTCAAGGCGTTTTATGATGACGCAATGCTTAAGATTGATGAAAAAACAGCAGAGTTTCGTCTTAGGCTTGTCGAGAATTTTTATCAAAATGGCTATGTAAAAAATGACATCAAGGGTATATTTAAAGGTGTTGGGGTTGCCGAACTTCAAGAAAAACTTGATAAAAATAAACATTCTGAAATAATTGCACCTATCGATAATAAATTTAAGAAAATAAGAAAGATAGAATTAAAACCCGGACAAATTATTACAGCCGATCTTAATCCCGTTTTGGAGGGGGAGATTGGTGGTGTTAGACCTGTGTTGGTTGCTGCTGTTACAGACTCCAATGTTATTGTGTTACCTATAAGCAGTGATGTGAAAAAGAATGCTGTTTGTGGAAAAGTATTTAATCTTCCAAAAGGAATATATGATGGGTATTTCAACAAAGACTCTGTAATTTGTATAGATTATGTAAAGGGTATATCCAAAGATAGATTATTGCATAATGTTGCAGAGATGGATAAGAAAGACTTTGATAAGGTGTTAAATTTACTAGCTGATAGTGTTTTAGGTATAGATTTCTCACGTGACGATGATTTATTCCCTTTTGAACTGTTTGACAAAGAAGAGGTTGCTGAATTTGAAGAGCAACAAGCACAGCGTGAGAATGTTGTGGAAGCACAAGATATAGAACCAACAGAAATTCAAGAAGAGCCAAAAGATGAATTTGTAGAGTTTGTTTTGACAGAAGAAGAGGCTCGTCAAATTGTTGAAAAGAAGATTTCTTTTGTTAAAAATCTTGAACGTGGATATGAAATTGACAATGTAAGATTCCAAGGTACAGATGCAAAAGGTAACTATTTGTTTGTTGCAGATGGCTATTTCACAAAAACGAAAGAATTGATTGATGTTGCCGAATTTATAATTTCCAAATATTATGGGAAATTTACCATGGGATATGTGCAATACAATAATGACTATAATTTAAAACAATACATTTATGATGTAATGCATGAAAAATACGGCGAAAGATATGACAGAGCTTTTATTTATCGTGATGTTAATCATGCTCACAGTAGATTTATGAACGATGATAAAGCAAAATACAATGTTATTAAAACGCAGTTGAGTCGAGCGCTTGCAGTAACTGGAAACAAAGCTGTTGATATTGATAAATTAATCAAGAATGGAACTGTGGACTTTAAAACTGACCTTGAACCATTGGTTCCAAGCTATGAAGATGATGGGATGACTATGGAAGATGTTATGAATACCATTGACAGTGAACATGAGTCTGCAAAAACACAACCTAAAGTTTATATTGCTCCAGTTGAGAAAAAGGCAGAGCGTGTTGAATTCGTACTTACTGATGCAGAGGTTATGGACATAGCTGAAGAGAAAATCAATAGAATGAGATTGAATGGATCTAAACTGTCCTTTCGTAATCCTGAGGTAAGTGGGGACGGACTTTTGAAAAATGGAATATCTGTCTTCTTTAACCGCACCACTAGCAATCCAAAACAAAATATCTTCCCAACAGAGTTCAAGTTAAAACCTTTTTCTGCTGATGTTTTGATAGGGGACAAGAAGATAACAAATGATTATGATTTGGTTGAAGTTTTGGCTAAAAAACTTTCAGAAAAGTATCCTGACAGATATCCAAGATTGTTCGCATTCCAACATATAGAAAATCAAAACAAACTTTATGATATTTATATGGATTTAGACAAATGCAGTGAAAGACTTACGAAATATCTGTCTTTTATAGGTAAAAAATCGGCAGATGTTGAAGAACTTGTAAGATATGGGGTAGGCGTATATAAGTTTGAAGACCTTCTTGATATCGATGATGAAAATGAGTAAAAGGAGATAGAAATGAGACCAGATGAAGAAATAACAATGGAAGATATTTTTAACAGTATTAATAGGAAGCAGGTAAAAGAGCAAAATTTTAATATGATTGAAGAAGATCCTTACAGACCAAAAAGCCGTAAGTATTACGAGCGTATGGCAAAGAAAAAAAGCAAGTTGCCAGAACTTAATGTTACAGATTTAGAAATTATGCAGATTTTTGAAGTTTATTTCAACAAACTTGCTGATATGGGCAGCACTTTTAATTATTCGGATGGAAGAATTGAGAGTTATGAAAATTTGAGAGAGGGAATAATTGTAAATTTCACGAGAGAAGATGAAGCAAACGAAAAGACACCAATCAAGTTTATATTCAAAACATTTACAGTCGATTCAGATTGTCAAGGAGAAGGGTGGCATTACGATAGTGTATTGTCTGAAATATATGTTAAAAAGATGTGTGAAAAATATGGTGATTTTTATATGCATATCTATGCATCAAATTTAGTTTCTTATCAGAGATATTTATACCATAATGGTAAAAATCTTGAACGTTGTGTATCTGATTTACAACAACGTCTATCTTTTATTGGTAAACGTGCAAATTTCCCAGAGATGATGCTTTTTAACAGTTCAAATTATGACTTTAATGAACTTGCCGATGTGGTTAGTGAGGAAAACGAATAAAACAGCAGTTTAACTGCTGTTTTTTTTATATCATTCAAACATATTAATTTTTTCTTGTCATAACTGCAACTGTAACTGCGACTGTTGCTCCAACAATTGGATTGTTTCCCATTCCAATAAATCCCATCATTTCAACATGTGCTGGCACCGAGGATGAGCCCGCGAATTGAGCGTCACAGTGCATACGTCCCATTGTGTCGGTAAGTCCATAGCTTGCTGGGCCGGCCGCAACGTTGTCAGGGTGGAGTGTACGGCCTGTTCCGCCGCCAGAGGCAACAGAGAAATACTTTTTGTCATTGTCAATACACCACTTTTTATAGATTCCTGCAACTGGGTGTTGGAATCTCACCGGATTGGTTGAGTTTCCAGTAATGGAAACATCCACTTTTTCATGTTGCATAATTGCAACACCTTCTGGCACATCATAGGCACCATAAATCTTGATGTTTCCGCGATCGCCCTTAGAAAATTTCTTCTTCCCCAAGATTTGCAGTTTGCCTGTTTCGTGACTATACTTTGTATTAACATAGGTAAAGCCATTGATTCTTCCAATAATGTAGGCAGCGTCCTTACCAAGTCCGATGAGCACAACATTGAGGGGAGTCTTTCGCACTTTGTTTGCGGTTTTTGCAATCCCAATTGCACCTTCTGCGGCAGCGAAACTTTCATGACCTGCAAGGAAGGCAAAACTCTTTGTGTTGTCGTCAAGCAGCATGGCGGCAAGCTTGCCATGACCAAGCCCAATTTGGCGTTCATCAGACACAGAGCCCTTTACGCAGAACGCTTGCAAACCTTCGCCGATTTTGACAGCAACCTCTTGTGATGTTTTCGCTTTTGATTTGATAGCAATAGCCGCCCCAAGTTCGTAGGCTTTCACCGCATTATCAAAGCAGATAGGTTGGATACCTTTCACAATGTCATATACATTAATTCCGCTTTTTTCGCAGATTTCTCTTGCCTCGTCAAGATTTTTCATTCCATATTTTTTAAGAACCGATTTGATGCTGGCATATTTTGTAAGTTCGTTCATAATTAGTCCCTCCTTGGATCAATTATCTTGACCCCTTCATTGAATCTTCCGTAGGTTTTGGTTGAACGAGCAATTGCGTCCTTAGGGGATATGCTGTCATCTTTGAGATAGTTTAAAAGTGTGCCAGGATTGATGTACTCATAACCGATAATCTCCCCATTTTCATCAAGTGCTTCACGAGTGATATATCCTTCGGCAAGGTTGAGATATTTTGTGCCAAACTCGGCATTAGAGTATACCGTACCAACATTACTTGATAGTGTTTTTCCAAGGTCTTCAAGGGCAGAGCCAACAGCAAGTCCGTTTTCAGAGAATGCAGATTGACTTCTTCCATAAACAAGTTGCAAAAAGACCTGTTTCATGGCATCATTGATTGCGTCACAAACAAGATCAGTGTTTAACGCTTCCAAAAGGGTTTTACCTGGAAGTATCTCAGCTGCCATTGCTGCTGAGTGTGTCATACCGCTGCAACCAATGGTTTCCACGAGTGCCTCTTTAATAATTCCATTTTTCACGTTAAGTGTGAGTTTGCAGGTACCTTGCTGTGGGGCGCATTTTCCGCAGCCGTGAGAAAACCCGCTGACATCTTTGATTTCTTTTGATTGAACCCAGCTTCCTTCTTCTGGGATAGGGGAAGGGCCAAAGCCTTCCAAATTTTTAGGATAAATTGGGCAAGACAATTTTAATTACCTCCTTATGAAATAAGTATATCCCAAAATTTTTGCAAATCAAAGCGTTTGCTTGACAAAAAGAAAAATAGGCAGTATTCTTTATTTAAACTTTGGGAGGAAAAGTGAAACAAGTTTATAACAAACTGGTTAGGGATAGAATAATTGAAATTATTGAAAAGAAAGGCGAAGAACCAACTTATCACACTTTATCCAATAAAGAATATCTAGCAGAGTTGCATAAAAAACTATTTGAAGAGGCAAATGAATTTATTGAACAAGATGACAAAGAAGAACTTGCTGATGTCTTAGAAGTTTTATATGCAATCGCAAAGATAAAGAAAATTGATCTAAACGAGGTTGAAAAAATCAGATTGGAGAAGCATCAGAAGCGGGGTGGGTTTGACAAAAAAATATTTCTTGAAACCGTAGATGACAATATCAAAAAATAAATGGAGCGAATTTATGAAAAATACAGACAAGCAGTTATATAGCACATTAAAGGAACGTGGACTTTTATACCAATGCACAAACGAGGAAAAATTCAAGGAGTTGCTTGAAAGCGGAAAGCCTATCACACTCTATGAAGGAACTGATCCAACTATGGATAGTTTGCATATAGGTCACTGCGTACCATATTGCATTCTTAGAAGGTTTCAACAGGCAGGTCACAAGGTCCTTCTTTTGATGGGTGGGGCAACTGCCTCTATTGGCGACCCTAGTGGCAAAAGCGAACTACGAAAAATGCTTTCTTATGATGAACTTAATAAGAATATTGAGAAAATCAAAAAGTCACTTTCAATCTTTCTTGACTTTGACGGCGACAATCCAGCAGAGATTGTAAACAATGCCGACTGGTTTAAAAATCTTTCTTACATTGATTTTATGCGTGAGGTTGGTGTGCATTTCAATGTAAATAAAATGCTTTCCAACGAAATATATGCAAATCGTATCAATGAAGGCGGACTTACCTTCTTTGAAATGGGATATATGCCAATGCAGGCGTATGACTTTGTACATCTTAATAAATCCCATGGCTGCACATTACAATATGGCGGTGCTGACCAATGGGGTAACATTGTTGCGGGTGTGGAACTTCAACGTAAACTTAATTATGCAAACGGAACAGATGTTGAACTTATCGGTGCAACAAATCCGCTTCTTCTCACACCAGAAGGCAAGAAAATGGGTAAAACAGAGAAAGGAGCCATCTGGCTTGATAAGGATAAGATTTCGGCTTATGACTTCTATCAGGGTATTTATCAAACTCCTGACGCATGCGTGCAGATGATGTTCGCCCTGTTTACCGATATTCCTATGGAAGAAGTCAAGGCACTTGTCAAAGAAGATATTGTTAAAGCCAAAAAGAAGATGAGTTATGAGATTACCAAATTTGTCCGCGGCGAAGCAGATGCAAATGTGGCACAAGAAATGAGCGAAAATCTCTTCACTTATGGTGGAGATAATGCACCAGTGTTTGAACTTCCTGTTGTACCCGGAATATTTGTAAGCTTATGTAATATTCTTGTAGAAACAAAGCTGTGCTCATCTAAACGAGAAGCACGTCAGATGATTGAAAGTGGTGCAGTGTATATCAATGGGCAAAAGATCACAGACCCATTTTACACTATTGATATAGATAAAGATATGGACAACGAAATGTCTTTCTTGCTTAGAAAAGGCAAGAAGAGTTTTGTTAAGGTTGTGTTAAAATAATAAAGTGGCTATGCCACTTTTATTATTTGAATATGTCGGCAGGGTGAACACCAATCACGCGAGCCACTTTGACAACATCTCCAATATCGCAAACAGAGTAATCGTCAAGTATATCAGCAAGTGTTCTCATACTTATTTTGCATTTTTTGGCAAAATCACGAAAGGTAATTTGATTTTTATAAATGTAATCGTAAATTAAATCAAGTTTAATCAACCCAGTCATTTCGCTTTTATTCGAATTTGTATTCATGCTATACTCCTTTTAAGGAACCTTTTGGTTTCAATATGATTATAGCGAAACTAATCGGTTTCGGTCAAGTATTTTGTAACCGTTTGGTATATAATTTTCATATAAAGGAGATTTGTATGAAGATTTTTGCAGAGAGACTTAAAGAATTAAGAGAAGAACAACATTTGTCAACGAGAGAATTAGGAAAAGAAATAGGCGTTTCAAATATTGCTATAAGTCGTTGGGAGCGAGAAGTGAGAATACCAAATATAGAGAACTTGGTTGCAATTGCAAAGTATTTTAGAGTTTCTGCTGATTATTTGTGCGGACTGGAGGATTAGTGAAGATTTTTGCAGAGAGGCTTAATGATTTGAGAAAAGAGAGAAATATGACATTGGAAGTTCTTGGAAAAAGTATAGGCGTAAGTACTAATACAGTCAGTAGGTGGGAACGGTTAGAAAGGTTGCCAAATATAGAAAATATAGTGGCTCTTGCAAAATTGTTCAAAGTTTCTGCTGACTATTTATGTGGATTGGAGGATTAAATGTCCTGTCATCTCGACCGGAGCCGAAGGCGAAGCGGAGAGATCTAAATTTGAGGTAATATGATTAATTTTTCAAAAACCATTGAATTTATAGAGAAGAAATCTAAGTTTTATGGATATTTGCTTGAAAATGCGGATATGGAGGCTATCAATGAGGCCCTTATCTTTTTGCGTAAGGAGCATAAGAAGGCCACTCATATTTGTTATGCTTACTCCATAACAAATCCATTTGCTGAAAAAGCTGTGGATGACGGGGAGCCAAGCGGAACAGCGGGGAGGCCTATACTTAATGTGCTTCAAAAGAAGGGTGTGAAAGATGATTGTGTTTTTATAGTCCGCTATTTTGGTGGAATTAAGCTTGGTGCCGGCGGACTGGTGAGGGCGTACACCCGCACCACAAGCATGTTGTTTGATTAAGGAGATGGGCATGGAAATTACTGAGATTAAAAAGGTGGGCAAGGGGTTACGTTATCATGTTTACCTTGACGATAAATATGAGGGGACATTTGAAGCAGAAATCCTTGCCAGATTCAAACTTAAAACTGGGCAGGAGTTGTCGGGGGAAGAGTTTGATGAAATCAAGATTGCGAATGGCGACCTTGCATGTTTTGATAGATCGCTTGGCGTGCTTGAAAAAAGCATGAAAACTGAAAAAATGCTTTATGATTATCTTCTTGAAAAAGCGTATCCAGAGGAGTGCATAGAGCGAGCAATGGAGAAATTAAAAGATTATGGGTACATTAATGACGGGGTGTTTGCAGAGAACTATATCCGCACATATGCTCACGTGAAGGGTAAAAAGAAGCTTAAATATGACCTTCTTGGCAAGGGGGTTGCGCAAGAGATTGTTGATGAAAAACTTGAAGAACTTGTTTCCGAGGATGAGCAGCTTGAAAGTTGCACTAATATTGCAAAAAAGTATATGAAAAACAAAGAATTTGACCAAAAGAGCAAACAAAAGTTGTTTACCCATCTTGTAGGCAAGGGCTTTGATTTTAATATTTCAAAGGTGGTGTTAAGGAGATTGGAAGATGATAGGGATTGATTTGGTGGAAGTGGCACGCCTAAAAAATGATGATAAATTTTTAAGCCGAATTGCTGATGCACAAGAAATTGCATATATAAAAAAATCCGCAAGCCTTGATTTGCAAAGACAGCGTATTGCGGCGCTTTGGGCTGTCAAGGAAGCTGTTATGAAGGCCTTAGGACTTGGAGAAAAAAGCGGAGTCAGTTTCAAAGATATAAAACTATGCCATCATGACTCTGGCAAGCCATATGTTGAATTGTCAGGAGTGGCCGAACAGGAATTTAACATATCTTTCTATGGAAAGACGATTGATGTTTCGCTTTCACATACTCAAAATTACGCAACTGCTGTTGCTGTTATATTATAAAAATCATGCTTTGCTTAAGCATGATTTTTTAATATTCGTATTCCATTGTTCGTTCTTCCATTACTAATTGAACAAAAAGTTCTCTTGGAATGGTGACTTTGTGAGCTTCGGGATGTATTTTTTTATCCTCAATCATCTCGTCTATAATTTGGGTGAGGGAAGCCCTGTTCCCATCATTTATAACGCTTTGACACTTTTCCATAACTCTTACAAACAGGTGTAAAGGATCAATGTATTTCATATGTTGGAAAATTTTGAGAAGGGTGATATCCTCATCCCCCATTGTTGCAAGTAGGACCACATCTTTTATATCTTCATAACTTGTTATTTGTTGTCGCAATTTTATATATCGTGAAAAATAATTAAAGCCTGTTTTTAACAACACAAGCATTATATCTGATGGAGACAATTGATAAATATCTATCAGCATATTTTTATTGTCACGTTGTATTTGTATGCAGACTTTATCATCATATTCTTCAGGTATATATTTCACAATTTTATCGGTTGTAAAAAGTTGGCTTATTTTCATTTTGTTTTTCCAGTATTAATTATATCAAAATTACTTCATGTCGTCAAGTGTAAACTTTGCTTGCATAATTGTTTACTTTTCCTCCAAACTATGTTTAAAGAAATGTCAAAAGGGGATAATCATGTTTGATAAGTGGGACAAAGCGTTACGAAAAAAGATTAAAGATGACGAAAAGAAAAAAGGCAAGTTTGAAACCCGTCTTTCAAATGAAACTTTTGATGTCGATTTGCATAATATGCAAGTAGGATATGCTTTGCCTGAAATCAAGCAAATTTATAAGGAGCTTGCTGATTTAGAGCGGGCGGACCTTGAAGATTATAACAAAATTGAAAGGAAATATGGTCGAACAAATCAAACGCGGTGAAATTTATTATGCTGATTTAAGCCCTGTTGTTGGAAGTGAACAGGGTGGCGTTCGCCCTGTGCTTATTATTCAAAACGATGTTGGAAATAAATATTCGCCGACTGTGATTGTGTCTGCAATAACCAGTCAACTTGGTAAAGCAAAATTGCCAACCCACATTGAACTTTCGGCTGAAAGTTACAACCTGCCAAAAAATTCCGTTGCACTTCTTGAGCAGATTCGAACCTTAGATAAAAAGAGATTGAGAGAGAAAGTGACAGTGCTTAGTGATGCGAAGATGAGAGAGGTGAATCGGGCCATTCTTATTTCGCTTGGATTTTAGAGAATTTTGTCGAAGCCTTATTTTTATTGATTTTCATTTGTGTTTATGTTATAATAAACATTATGGAAAAGAAAGTTGTTTTTGTTGATTGTTTTAATACAATAATCTGTAGGGATTTGTCACCTAGAGATGTGATATTTTTATGGGCTAAAGAACTTGGAAATAAGTTTGATATTGAGCCAAGTGTTATTTTTAATCTTTATAACAAGTTTGAGAAAAAATTATTCTTAAGGAACAAGCTAAACACTGGAGAAGGTGAGTACAAATTCACTGAGGTCATTGATAAAGTTGCAGATCTTTTAGAACATGCAAATTGCGGGGGGGGGAGTTTTCAAAACTTTATAGATAACGCCCTTGAGTTGTATATTGAAGTTGAAAGGAAACATCAATACTTAAATGATGAGATTGTCAATTGTTTAAAGCAGTTTAAAAGCGAAGGAAAGAAAGTTTACATTGTCTCCGATTTTTATTGCGGAAAAGATGTTTTAAAAATCTGGCTTAACAGCCATGGCATTTTAGATTTATTTGATGACATTTTCGTTTCCTGTGATTATGGAAAGTCTAAAAGAACAGGCAGACTGTATAAGTTGATTATAAAAGAACTAAACCTTAACAAAAAAGAAATCATGATGATTGGGGATAGCAGGCGTGCTGATGTCATGATGGCTAGAAGAGCGGGCATACACGCAAGAAAGGTTAATTCAAAACCTAAGGGGCAAAGTAAAGAACTTAATACTTTTGCAAAGTATGGAGCAAATTATTTTGAGCAAACGGAGATATTTAAAGAGTTTGGCAAGGAATACAACCTATCTAATTACGCTTTCCCATTATATTTGTTTAATAAACGACTTTACGCCGCACTTAAAGAAAACAAAGCAAACAATGTTTTCTTTATGGCAAGAGAGGGGCAATACCTTAAGAAGTTATTTGACAAATACTGTGAAATCAATGGTTTTGAAATGAATACTCATTACTTTTATGTTTCGCGCAATACCGCGTTGATGGTTAGTCTTTCGCCCATAGAGGAAGAGGATTTTTATCTTATGCTCCGTCATGTTTTCAATATGAATGTTAGACGTTTTCTTTTGACGCTAAATTTTACCGAAGAAGAGATTGAAAAGATTGCCAGTGAAATTAAGATTAATATCAAAAAGCGCTCAACGAATTTCACAAAATCAAAAGAGTTTAAAGCTTTGAAACAAAATGAGCTTTTCAGAAAACTTTATGACGAAAAGAGAAATAAAGAAAAAGAAGCATTTAAACTATACATAGATTCTTTCAATGTTGACTATGAGAAAGAAGGTATGCACCTTGTTGATGTTGGCTGGTATGGCACAATTCAGGATGAAATTACCAAGTATTTCAATAAAAAAGTAACCACATACGGTTACTATATAGGAAAGTTTGAAAGAAAGAAAAACTCTTACTCTATTAAGAATGCCTTATTTTATTCAAGACCAAGTAACCATGTTTATGGAAACAGAATGCTTAGGCATAGACGACTTGACTATGAGCAGCTATGTAGGGCGGATCATAACAGGGTTAAGGGATATAAGGTTCAAAATGGCAAGTGTGAAATTGTTTTAAGTAATGAATTTGATGAGAACAAAATTTGGCGTGAGTACATAAAACCAATTCAAGACCAGATGTCTGAAAAGTTTGAAAAACTATGTAAACTTGATTATAAGTATGGCTCAACTTGCGAGGATTTAACTTTGAAGATGTTTTATAAGATGTTTACATATCAGTCCCATCAGGATTGGCAATGGCTTTATAGAGTGGAATATCAGTGCTATGACAGTTTTGCAAGAATTGGACTTAAACAGTTTAGATTAAGACTCCTTTCCTATAAATTTGCAGATTTTTGGTTTAAAATTGCGTTCTATGGAAAGGTAAAATCGTTAAAGTTTTGTAAGAAATAAAAAAAGGGGTAATTTTATTGCCTCTTTTTATTTTGTATTGCATAATTTTTCTTATTTAACGTAGTAAAAAGCGTTTGAATAGGTTGATGTTTCTCGTTTGTCTTGCATAGTCGCTTTCATCGCCATGGCCGCTGTAAGCGGTCTCGAAAGAAACTTTACTGAGTTTGTCAAGACTTGCAATCATGGCCGGCTTGTCGGATCCGATAAGGTCTGTCCTGCCTATCCCGTTTGAAAATAGAGTGTCGCCTGCGAAAAGTTGATTTTCGATTTTATAACATACGCTACAAGGACTATGACCTGCTGTGGTTATGACTTCGACATTAAAAGGCTTTAAGTTTAGTACACAGTCCCGGTCAAAATATTTAAAATTGTTAAAATTATCAATATAAAATGTTTCCCCATAATTTTTCTGTGGGTCACTTGCAATTTCTTTACCAGCCTTATGCATATAAATAGGGCAATTAAATTCTTTGGCATAGACGTTGGCATAATAGCAGTGGTCGAAGTGACCGTGCGTTAAAAGAACAGCCTGAACCTTTGCATTTCCGACTGCATTTTTTACATCTTCAATTTTTGCACCAGCGTCAATTATAAGGACGGAGTCATCTTTGATAAGAACAAAGACATTTGCGTCCATAAATTCACCGATTAGTTTTTTTATTTCCATGGAATAATTATAGCACTTTAAAGTTGTTTTCAAAAATAAAAAGTGTCGATGTTGACACTTTTTTGTTATATTAATTGCTTAAGATAGGGTACAACTTTTTTGTATTCTTTATAGTGGGGGAATAGTTTGTTATCTTTGTGCTCCACCATTCCAAAAAAGTCTTCAAGTTTTACAAATTTTACATCAGCAACTTCTTCTTTTTGGAAGGTTATATCTTTTTCAGTTATATCTTGTATTGTCAAATAAGCGTCCACAAATTCACGACTTACATTTTTACCAGTTTTCAGTATTTCCTTAGTTGTGCAAAGATAGGTTAATTCGCTTTGTTTAACTTTGATTCCCAACTCTTCCTTTATCTCTCTACAAGCAGTTTTAATTGACTCTTCATTTGCGTCAACATGACCGCCAACAGAGATGTCCCAAACGCTAGGATAGATATCTTTATCTGCGGTTCTTAATTGAAGCAAGATTTCATTTTTGTTATTGATAATATAAGCATGAATTGAACTATGCCATGCACCAACAACATGGACCTCTTTGCGTGAAATCTCTCCGATAACATTTCCTTTTTCGTCTAAGCGTTTTAACATTTCAATTTTCATATATTCCTCTTAGTTTATCTAATTTTATATCCGCCACGCATTGTTCCTGGATTTTTATTATGTCCTTTCTTTTCTTTCTCTATTGTTTCTTTTGACACAAACAATTCAACATGCCCACATTTTTCGCAAGCATAAGCATTTACATTCTGATTAACATCTCCACAATCTGCGAGCAAATTAAAGTCATACATTGAAACAGGCACCAACTTTTCACAACCACAATTTAAACATTTCATATTTTTTTCTCCTCTTAATACAGTATAATACTTTCCCTAAATTTCTGCAAACAAATAAAATAAAAAACCTAAATCAAAGCCTAGGGTTCGATTTAGATTTGCTATGGCAGGGGTGGAAGGAATCGAACCCTCCTCTGGAGTTTTGGAGACTCTCATTCTACCGATGAACTACACCCCTATGTTTCAAACATTGAAATTTTATCATACTTTTGCATTATTGTCAATTAAAAGTGCGTTGAAAATAAGGATTACTTTTGCGGTATTATAAAGTTATCAAAAAAGACCTTTTTATAAGGTCATTTTTTAAGTCGTAAATCTTTGCCAGCAAATTGTATCTTGATTGTTGTTTCATCGGCTATACGCGAATAGATACGCTCGTCATATTGGTCACGGATATCAGCAAGTGAAAGGTTGGTTGTTATCACAGTTGGCAGGTTACGCATTTTTCTTTCATTGATAATTGTGTAAAGGTAGTTGATTGTTAGGGCGGAGGAGTTGACTTCTGTGCCAAGATCATCAATGAAAAGAACTTCACTTTCAAGATACTTTCCTATCAATGCTTCTTTTTCAAACACATCGCGGCATGCGTAGCTTTTAAGACAATCTTGGCTCATTTTATATGCTGTGACAAGGGTGGTTACTTTTCCGCGTTTAATAAATTCATTTGCCATACATTTTAGTAGATAGGTTTTGCCAGTTCCTGTCCCGCCGCTTAGAAATACCATTTTCTTTTTAAAATCGCTGTTACACCAAGCCTCTAATTTTTGATATATTTTTTTTATGAGTTCGGCGCCATCAAAGATGTCAAACTTTACATTTTTAAAATCAACAAGTTCGCCAAACCCACTTTCTGAAACAAGGATTTTATTGATTTCACGTTTTAAGCATTCGCATTGTTTTCCATTTATATATCCGCTATCCTGACATCCGCGGCAGGAGTAGTTTGGTTCGATATTTCCGATGTTGAGTTTTTTAAGCATTAAATCAAGATTTTTTTTCTCTTTTTCAAGTTTTTTATCAAAATTACCTTGTCTTGCCAGAGAAATAACATTGCTCATATAAGATTTATATAAATTAGCAAACTCTTTGTTTTGCATTGCCAGCTGCCGATTTCCTTTTGCAACAAGGTCAGCATGCAAGCGATTTTGATTGATAACTTTTAATGCTTCGTCAAGGACGTTCATGTTTCCTCCTTAAATTTCTATGTCATCGATTGAGTCGAACAGGGCGTTCATTTGTTCCCTTGTGTAACTTCTTCCAGTGAAGTTCTGTTTGCTTTGTGGTTGAGTTGTTGCAGCAAGGGGGCTTGTCTTTTTAGCTTCTTCTACAGCTGTAATCCCTTTATTATGCCAGTCAGACAAAACTCTTGAAAGGTATTTCATAGGGGAATCCTTTCCCTTTGCAAGTTCAACTCCGTATGATATAAGTTCGGTTGTCAGTTTCCAGTTTTCCTTCCATGTTTTATAATTTTCACGGTCTATATAATTAACGTTTCTGCTTTGGCCGAGAGTTATAAGAATTGTTTGAATTTCATCATCGGTTTTTAAGATGTCCGTCATATACTCATTTAATGCTTCGGTTGTCAGCACGCCAAGTTTATAGAATCTGTTTACAGTTTTATCCATGCCTTCAAGGTTGCGAATATTGTGTTTAAAGCAGTAGTAAGCAATTTCGTTTAACACCGCCTCATCGAAACCGAGATTCATCCATTTGAGAATATAGTTTTCAACTTCGCTGTCCAATGATTCATAATATACACCTATCGTTTTATTAATTTCCTTTGCAAGTTCATATAGCTTGGTTTTTTCTTTTTCAAAGGAGTCAATATCTGCAATAGTGTAAAGTTTCATTTCAAAATATTTCGTCAAGAGTTGGTCAAGTTTTTCGAAACTGAACTTTGCTTTCTTTTTCATATTTTTTGCAAGATGTAAGATAACATCAAGATTGAATCCATAGTCACTGAGCCATTTGTTCATGAGTGAACGCTCTTCCACATATGCATTTCTTTTTATTCCAACTGCATTGAAAAGTTCTTGAAGTTCAGGCATTTTATTTTCAAACTCTTCAAGTCTTTCTTCAACCGCTTTGCAGGTGGTTACTCCTTCGTTTGCCCAGTTGCGTGCCACCGTTAAAATATAGTGATATCCAACACCGCTTGCTTTACTTTCAATGCAGTATTTCATAATCATAAGAAGGGCCTCTTGCTCCATATGATAACGCTCTAAAAAGTCGTAGTACTCTCCATACTCAGTCTTTGATATGGTGCGTTTTCCTTGAAAGAGTTCTTGTGCTTGTTGGTTAAACGTCTGGTACTTATCTGGTTTGAAAAGTTTATTACTGTTAAGCACATTTTTGAGGGGAATGTATCGCACTTCAATAGGGTGGGTGTTAAGGATTTGCACGAGTCCTTGTTCCTGCCAAAATTCAAAAGCACCAATTACATCTTCCTCACTCATATTAAGATGTTTTGCAAACGCTTCAATGGTGTTGTCAAACGCACTTGCATTATTGCATTTATAAAGACCATAAATATACACTTTTACAAACTCAGCCTGAGCAAAGGGAAGATAATCGTTTATAAAAATATTATCAATCTCGGTTTTAGAGCTTGCCACATATTCAGTTGAGTATTTACAAAATGCCATAATATACCTCTTAGGTGATTTTAACACAAACCTCAAAAATAAACAAGGATAATTGAATGATTTTTAATTTATCTACATAAATTACCTTATGAAAAAATTTGCATTTGTTTTAAGTTTATTTGTTTTAATACCCTTAATCTTTGTTGGTTGTGGACAAGAGAATGAAATGGCTTTATCCAACTATTTTCTTAACCTTGAATATCAGGAAGAGTCACACACGCTCAATGGAAGTGAAATGGTTGAATATGTTAATTCAAGTGATAATATGCTCACATATTTATGCTTTCATTTATATCCAAACGCGTTCCGTGAGGGGCAGGAAAATAGTATTGTTACGGTTGCTTCCAGAGATAAAGCATATCCAAATGGTCTAAGTTATGGGGATATTTCTGTGAATAAAGTTTCGTCAGAGGGAGAGGATCTTGTTTATGAAATTTGTGGAGATGCACTTAATATTTTGAAAATTACGCTGAAAAAGGAGTTATATCCCGATGAAAGTGTTAAAATAAACATTAACTTTGCGGTTAAACTTGCAAATATAAATCACAGGCTTGGGTATGGCAATGGTGCAATCAATCTTGGAAATTTTTATCCCGTTGCCTGTGTTTATGAGGAGGGTATTGGATTTATGACAAGTCCATATTCCTCAAATGGCGATCCTTTTTATAGCGATGTGGCAAATTATAGTGTCAGTATTTCCTATCCTGAGAAATTTCTTTTGGCTTCTTCTGGGCAGGTGTTAAGTGAAAAATGTCAAGATGGCTTAAAAAAAGCACAAATTGAAGGAAAGAAAATTCGAGATTTTTGCATAGTTCTTTCGGATAAATTTAAAACAGTTTCGTCTAAGTGTGGTAATGTTAATATAAATTATTTCTATTATAACGACCCTTCACCTGAGCAAAGCATAAGCATTGCGTCAAAAGCTGTTGAAACATTTAATAATCTTTTTGGAATGTATCCATACACCGTTTTAAATATTGTTGAAACAAACTTTTTAAACGGCGGGATGGAATATCCAAACTTAGTTATGGTTTCTGACGACTTGAAAAGTTCTGCTGATTACAGTTATGTCATTGTGCACGAACTTGCTCATCAATGGTGGTATGGTGTTGTGGGCAATGATGAATATAATCATGCATGGATGGATGAGGGACTGACTGAATATTCAACATTATTATTCTATAAGGAAAACTCGGATTTGGGAGTAAAATTTGAAGATCTTGTTTCGAGTGCTAATAAGAGTTATAAACTCTTTGTTGATGTTTATACGCGGGTCAACGGGAAGGTGGATACCAGTATGGACAGAAGCCTTGCCAAATTTGATACTGAGCCTGAGTATGTTCAATGTACCTACACAAAAGGTGTGCTTATGTTTAACTCATTGCGTGAAACGGTTGGGGATAAAAAGTTTTATAAAGCACTTAAAGATTATTACAAAAGATTCTCTTATAAAAATGCAAGCCCTGCTGATATGATTGCAAGCTTTTCAAGTTCAACGGGCTATAATCTTGAAAGTTTTTTCAACTCATGGCTCAATGGTGAAGTTAAAGTGTTGTGATATTTTATGTTCAATAAAAAAGTGACAGATGTCTGTCACTTTTTTGATGTATCCATTGTTTTGTTATGTTCAATTGCAACCCAAGCAACTTCTTTTTTAAAAACTGCACTAAAATATATTGGAATATATAACATCATGAAAAACGGATTGGTTAGTACACATACAAAACCTCGCCTAAAGTGAATGTTTATATGTTTACGCTCCGCAATGATAACAGCAAGGGTGTAAAAGGCTAGAAAAAGATATAGCGCTAATGCAGACCCAAGAACCGATATAAGCGGTAGATACCAAATTGCTTGGCCGAGAATCAGGCCTGCAATCATAAAACCAAGATTATATAATTGATATAACATTATAACAACAATTGTGAAGGCAAGAGGGAAAACCCCAAAAGCAATCGAAAGTTTATCGAATTGACTTTTGCCTTTATCTTTAACGCCTGCTTTGATAAGTTTTGCATTATATAACTTATTTGCTTGATTAAAACCTTTGCACCAACGTATCCTTTGATTCCAAGATTGCTTCATGGAGGTTGGCTGTTCGTCAAAATAAATTGCATATTCGTTATATGTGGATTTCACGTTATTAAGGGAGGAGTACATTGTTATCTCATGATCTTCGGTAAGAGTGCAGAACTTCCAGCCGCCAAGGGCCTCAATAATTTTTGCGGAAACATAATAACCAGTTCCGCTTATTTGTACATTCAGTCCAAGTAAACTTTTTGGTTTATTGTGAAAGGTGGAGAATACTGAAAAGGTAATACCGCTGCATGCTGAAATCCAATTATCATTCCAGTTTTTTGAATTGCGGTAGCCCAGCCCAATGTCATAACCTTGATCGTATACTTTGTTCATTTCTTCCATGAAATGTGTGTCAAGGATGTTGTCGGCGTCAAATATGAAATAAGCCTCATAGTCATGAGGTTTTGAAAGGATTTCTTGTAAGGCTTCATCTAGGGCATAACCTTTGCCTTTCAGTTCAAGATGTTTTCTCACAACGATGTGGGTTTGTGGAAAATTCTTCACAATTTCACAGGTGGGGTCATCCTCGCTTTCAACGATAACATATGTGTCAATAAGTTCTTTATTATAACTTTGATTTTGAATGCTTTCCAAAATTTGTCTAATAACTTTTGATTCATTTCTAGCGGGAATAAGAATCGCATATTTGTGATCGCTTTGGGCTTTTGGAAAATGCTTTGCGGGGAGTATAGCAATAAAATGCAAAATGGTTTTGAATAGAAGGAATAAAAAACATAAACCAAATAAACAGTAAAAAACAATGTTTGAAATATTATAAACATTATAAAACATAATTTCTCCTTGTATAATAATTAGTATAACTATTTTAATGTAATTTAACAAATAAATTTTATTTAAAATAAACCTTAATTAATCGCAATGGAGATACGTTTCATAGGATTATATCCACGGTATAAAAAAAAGACCAATAAAGGTCAAGAATGGTGGATCGCCGGGGCGAATGCGTAAAGAAAAGTTGCCTGTGGCAAGTTTTTAGCAAATGAGCGGGAGCGACTTGTCGCGGTCTGGCACCGACAGGTGTCGAACGAAGTTCGAGCCCACGGCATAAAAAAAGACCAATAAAGGTCAAGAATGGTGGATCGCCGGGGCGAATGCGTAAAG
>CAOJZM010000006.1 GCA_948466185.1 uncultured Christensenella sp. | reverse complement strand
GCCGCCCGCGCGTGGCGTATAGTATTACCACGCCACTATGTCATAGTGTAACGTATTTGGCGGCAATTTTATTACATAAGGGAGTTTTTATTATGGACGAAAACAAGGTTAAAATAGATTTTTCGGTTACGGACGAAACGAGCGAACAACCCAAAAAGAACAAGCAAGCCCGCGACTGGTGCTTTACCGTAAATAACCCCGTACAATCTGAACAAGAATTTTTGGCGTATTTACAGACGGTATCAGATTTGCGGTATGTAGTATTCCAACGTGAACGCGCTCCCGAAACGGGAACGGAACATTATCAAGGGTATTTTGAGTTCACACAACCGAAATGGTTTACCACTATTAAAAAATACTTATCTAAAAAGACAATAGGCGTTGACGCGCATATAGAACAACGCCGCGCAAAACGAACGCAAGCCCGCTTATACTGTATGGACGAGGAAACGCGAATTAGTCCTACATACTACGAATACGGCGAGTTCATAGAGGACGGCGAACGCACCGATTTAACCGATATAATGCGCGACATAGAAAACGACGTGAGTTTTTACGACCTTTCCAAAAAGCACGGCAACCGCTTTATTAGGGTTATGAAATGGGCAAAAGAATACAGACAAGCGTATTTGGAAAATAAATACAAACGGCAATTCCGTAAAATGCAGGTATATTATATTTACGGCTCTGCGGGTTGCGGAAAGACAAGTTACGTTTTCGGTAAATACGGCTATGACGACGTGTATAGAACAACAAATTACGAGTTCGGCTGGATAGACGATTACAACGGCGAAAAAGTATTGTTTTTGGACGAGTTCCGCAGTTCGTTCAAAATATCGGAAATATTGGACTACTTGGACGGACAGCCTATACGAATACACGGACGGCACTTTAACCGCGTGGCTTGTTATGATACGGTTTACATTGTTTCTAATATACCGCTTACGGAGCAATACACAAAAATACAACAGTCCGAGCCTGCAACTTGGGCGGCGTTACTACGGCGTATAACGGCGGTATATAACTTTGACATAAGCAAAGAAACGCCCGTAAACAAGCATACGGGCAAATTACAACAAAAGGCTATAACCTTAATACCGATTGACGACGACAGCGAAAGCCCGTTTTAATAAAACGCTTTAATTCAAATAAGCATATAATGAATAAACGGGAGGCAAAAATGAAAAAGGCGGTTACGATATTACTGCTTATTTGCAGTATGGTATGTTTGATATTTGCGGGTTGTTCGAACAGCGGAGAAACTTATGTCGTTAAACAAGTTGTTATAGATGTAAACGGCGATTGCACTTTATTAGATATTAACGATAAAACTTTATCCGACTATGCAGACGTTGACATCTTAATTGAATATATAGGCGATAAAATTATAATTAAAGATAACAAGGTTATTTTTAACGGTGAAGAAACAAAAGGTTTAGAAGCATTTATTGATTTTGATGACAAATATAATGAATATTATATAAATTTTTCAAAGTTGCCGCCAATACTTATGAAAGACTCGAAAGTATTTGATAACGAAATTCAAATATATGTTCCAGTGCAACGAAAATTATCATATTTGATTTATAAAAAAGTATAAATTTTCACAGGGTGGGTTCTCTTGGGTGGGGCATAGAAAAAGCACAAGGCATTTGACCTTGTGCTTTTTCCTTACCTTTCAGCGATAAAACCCGCTATTCCGTTTACGAATAGATATTTCGGGTTCAATCTCTGTCTGTCTTGGTGCACCAAGAACAACCTAAATCGAACCCCTAAATTAGCGGTTCGATTTTATATTCTCAAAATCAAATTACAATTATTATAATTCTCTTCCAAAGTCATCTTCAAGTTGTGATTGATTGCGTGCTTTGTATTGTCTTAGTTCCGAGTTGTAAATTGAGCAAAGATGTTTGTCATTATGATTTTTCTTGCTTGAAGAACCTGCTCCAGCGTTGTCGTTTTCATTGGATAATACTTTATTTATTTCTACTCTGTAATATGGCGAATAATTTTCTTCAATTTCTTTCTCCATTGTTCCATTGCTTCCTGCCAACATTAATAAAATAGTAGATTCCGTTTCTCCACACGCAATTTGTAATAGGTGCTTACCATTTATTTCTATAAAATCATCAGGAATTTCAAAATCATTGCTGTCTACTGCAATTTCAATTAATTTTGAAATAAAAGTTTTTACATATAAATCAAAATCAACTACCTGTTTCGAATAAGGTAAAACAGTTTTCCCATTAAAATTCACTAACATTCTTAAATCACCACAACCTCTTTCTATTTTTCCAGATGTTAATTCATTTATGTATTCTTTAATTTGTTTTTCAACTTCTTGATTGATTATTTCCATTTTGTTTCTCCTTTAAATCTTTTCAATATTTTAGCATATTTAAATATAAATTGCAATATATTTTTAAAAAATATAAAGAACTTTTTAACTTTGGCATTTAGGCGTATGCTTGGTTATACAAGTGGCTCGGCTTTGCCTCGCCAACCAAGCACACGAAAACCAAATAAATTTGATGGAAGCAGACAAAAAGTGGAGTGCTGGCGAAGCAATCGCACATCCACTTTTTGCTTTTTGTTTTCATCTCTCTATTGTCAGTTTAAACGAATATTCTTTGTTGTCAAGGTTAAAGTGCATGGCGAAAGATTTTGAAGATATGTTATTTAAACGCCAACCTATGACAACGGCAGAAACATTCGTTTTTTTGCAGTTAAGAGAGAATGAAGAAAAAAGAAAACCCAAGTCGAGAAGAGAAGTTTTTCTCTGGGTTCGATTTAGGTTGTTCTTGGTGCACCAACTATACTAACTAAAAAGTCTTTTTATAGGTGATAGTGTGAATAAAAGATTATTTAAAAAAGTTCCTGTTGAAGATGTCCCTATGGTTTACGAAATTTATTGTATGATAGAAAACTGCGAGATGAAAAATAGGGATGTCGAACAAGCGATGGAAATATATAAAAATGATATTTTGGCAAAAGGATCATACACTTACGCTTGCTATGTTGATGGAAAAATTGTTGCGAGTGTTAATGTTTATAAAAATATGCAGTATTATCCTACAGATTTATATGCCCCTTTTGTTCATCTTGAGTGTGTTATGGTACATAAAAATTTTCAATGCAAAGGGATAGGAACAGAATTAATCAAAAATGTAGTCAAGCTTGTTAAGGAAGAAGGGTGTACATACATAATAGGACAATCACCTGTCGAGGCAATGAAAAAGATTTTCTTTAAGGCTGGACTTGCCGAAAGGAATTGTGAGGATTTTAGGTTAAACATAACATAGATTAACATTATTGAAAAATTAATTTTTGATTATCTCAAAATCAAAAAAATGAAATCAAAAAAAGACTTCGTTGGTTGTTGACACAAATATATGCAACAAAAAACCTTTTTTTAGAAACGCGAAACTGGGCATTCCGGCTTTTTGTGAAATACCAAAACTATTGACAGCTACCCCACTTTATAATATACTTTTAATATAAGAGGTGGCACAATGAGCATAAAAGAATATGAACTATTAAGCAGAAATGTAAATAAACAAGTTGAAGATGAACTTAAAAGAGGATACTTGTCCTGTTTAGACGTGCAACTAGGCGGAGGATGTAATGCTCGTTGTGTTTATTGTGATACTCCACTTTACAAAGAGACTTGTGAAGTAAACTTACAAAAAGTTGAAGCCTTTTTAAAATCAGGTAAAATTAACTATATTTTTGTTTGCGGACTTGGGGAGCCAACCGCCCCTGCCAATATAAGATACTTTAAAGACATCCTTTTTCTTGCAGATAAATACAAGGCAAAAGTGTCGGCGTTCAGCAATTGCATAAACATGGACAAGGAACTTTTTGACTATATCAACAGAGGTGTTTATAATGTAATTTTCAAACTCGACTCTTTTGATAGCGGCTATAGAAAGTCCACCTATAGAATTTCAGATAGTGCAGACAAAGCCATGCAAAAAAATGTAGAAACCCTAAGTCAAATTGCTAAATCCAACAAAAGTAGCTTTACTCAGGTTGCAGCAAGCATTGTTGCAAGTAAAGACAATTTTGATTATATGACAGATTTAGTAAGTTTCTGCGTCGCAAACAACATCTTCCCTAAAATCGGTTTGCTTGAAAATGCAGGAAATTCAAGCGATACATTTGATGATAAATCTTTGACAAAAATCCAAATCTCTCAAATTCAAAGTTTCTTAAAAAATGAATATGGGGTTGATGACCTGCAATCACTAAAAATGTGTCCCGCTGTGTTAGGCTCAATTTTTATCAGCAACAAAGATAAAGTCAGTTTGGTCTCTGGTTTGGCGACATCATGCAAATGGTTTGGGCTTGAAGATAACAACAAAGAAAAACAGCATTTTATAACTGAATATGACGTTGAAGAAATTCCAAATGATTTTTATTATTCTGTCACAGATGCAATATTAAAATACCGATTGTTGAATTTGCCTTTTGTAGAGGACGCATTATCCCAAACTGATAAAACTATAATAGGCGGCTGTGGTGGCGACCCTAGACAAATCTTAAAAAATATGGTGGACATTTCATATTATCAGATGGAGCAAGGAAAGATTTTCAGAGCCTCACTTGATAAGCATATCATCACACAAGAAGAAATTGGTAAAACAATCACAAAGCCAGAGGATTTAGAAATAACGAGATAATCCCCCCTACTTCCTCAATGGTGAAAAAAGATGCGCAAATGGATTTTCTTTTCCTTCAATAATATCTTGCATTAATCTTGCACCATACATTGCGTTTATTATTCCATTTGCACCCGCGCTTAAAAAATAATACAGATTAGGGGTTTCTGTCTCGCCTATCAATCCTAAATTATTTTCAGTGGAGCCAAATGCACCGCAGAATTTATACTCCACCTCTATTTCGTGAGCATAGTCTGGGAGCAATGCCTTTAAATCTTTTGTAAGTTTGTCGTATTTTTTTCTAGCAAGTTTATCATTTATTGGTTTTAATTTAAACTTTGTATCTTCTCCCCCAAAAATAAGCCGATTATCAGGCAGAATTCTAAGGTAATGATAAGGATCTTGATCATCTTGAATAAGAGCGTTATGTTTCCAGTTAAGTCCTTTAATTTGCTTAGTCACTATGGTATAAGATATCACTCTTTCGCACAAATCTTTTTCCTCCATAAGTGAAAAGTTGAACCCAGTGGCAAGAATAATTTTGTTGCAGGCGATTTTATCTCCAAAATTCGTTTGTGCAATAAATCCATCTCCATTCTCAACAATTTTGACAATTTCAGTATTTTCAAACAACGCAGTTTGGTTAGACGCAGATTCTATCATCTGTTTGGTAAAAAGATAGGGATTAAACTCTGCACCTCCATCCTCATTATAAATGCCCGCCTTAATTTCAAAAGGAAAAGGATTCGTCTCATTTGTAAACAATTTGGACTTAAAATTATGCTTCACTCTAAATTGATGTTCTTTCTCAATTCCACTTGCCCCAAAAATACTATTGGTGTACATAAAACTTGGCACTTTACGGAAATGACATAAATTACCATTTTGTTTAATAAACTCATCTATCTTTTCAATACTGTCAAGTCCCATTTGATAAACAGAAACTATTTCCTCCTCGCTCATAAAGGCAAGTAAATCTTCCGCATAATCATCAAGCTGATATTCGAGTAATACAGTTGCACAACTTGTGCAGCTTCGACCAAATCTTGATTTGTCTATAAGAGTCACATCGTATTTTTTTGAAAGATAGTAATTTAAAATTGCCCCATCAATTCCACCGCCAACAATCAAAATGTCACATTTCAGGTCTTTATTTATATAAGGGTATTGCTTGATTTTTTCACTAACTTGACAAAAATATGGGGTGCCTTTTACATATTCCATAGCTTAATATTGACATAATGTTATATTTTTTATACTTATGCCAACTTTCTAATAGCAAGTTTTATCCACAAAAAAAGCACTTAATGATTAAGTGCTTTTTTGTTAGAATTGTACTTTTACATTCTTACGTTCTTCTGGCGCCTCAACTTCAAACAGGTCTCGCTTTAAAAACTTAAACCAACCGGCAACAATAGAGTTTGGAAATACTTCTCTTTTATTATTATATCTTTTTACTGTTCCATTATAATATTTCCTAGCATTTACAATCTCGTCTTCCACAGAACGCAACTCATGCATTAGCTGCGAAAAGTTTTTGTCCGCTTTTAAGTCTGGATAATTTTCAGTGACCTTAAACAAGGATTTTAAAGTACTAGACAAAACATTTTCCTTTGCAACTTGGTCGTTTGTGCCCACTGCATTCATTGCATTATATCTTGCTTTCATGACATTTTCAAGGGTTTCCTTTTCATGCTTTACGTAACCCTTAACTGTTTCAACCAAGTTTGGAATAAGGTCATATCTCTTTTTGAGATACACATCCATCGTTGAGAAAGCTTCATCAACATCATTACTCATCCTTGTAAGACTGTTGTATGTTGCCATAATCCAAATTCCAACAACTAAAGCCAAGAAAACTACAACTCCAACAACAATTAAAGCAATTGTTCCACCATTCATGTTTCAACCTCCTATATATTATATATTATCATAAATTTACAAATAATAAAAGTTTTTTAAGCAAAATACAAAAATCTTAATTTATTTTTTATAAATCTCTTGACAAGGTGGGGGGGGATTTTATAATAAGGCAAAAAGGAGAGGGATATGCAAATAATCAAAAGAAATTCATTTGGCAAAAAGCAAATCGCAGCATTTGTCGGAGCTGCCACTTTGGGACTTGGTGCCATCTTTGGACTGGTGGGAGCACAAGCTGCAGCCAACCGAGAGATGCAAGACAAAATTAATCAAAATCAAACAATTATAGAGGACCAAAACAATAAAATAAAAGAACAAGAAACTCAACTTGAAGATTTTAAAAACCAGCTAAACCAGACGGAATCAAACCAACAAAAAATTGAAAAATTACAAAAGGATTTGGAAAGTTTGCAAGCTGCAAATGGTAGTCTTTCAACGGTTGTGACTTTTCTTGAAACAGAAATTGACAGACTTGAAACTCAAGGGAATATTGCTGCAGAAAATCAAAAGCAACTTCAAGCCACACTTGAGAACTTTGTAAACACAATGGGCCAAGAGATAGAAAACCTTTCGCAAAGCATTTTAAATAATTCTGGCGATATTGACAAATTGGAACAAAGCATTATAGAAAAATTTAACGATCTTTCAGCAATCTGTGAGGATTTGCAAAATCGTCTGGATAACCTTCCAACAAACGACTCCGAGGAACTCAGAAATCAACTTGCCCAAGCAGAAACTGCAATAAACCTGATCACAATCAAAAAAGCGATCTCCTCTACTTTTGAAAATAGATACAGCCAATTGGATTATAAGGATCATATCAATACCACTCAAGATTCAACCGTTTTAATTGCAAAAAATGGAGATTATATCGAAGCATTAGCAAATGAAATTAACTATAAAAATGATGATATACTCTATCACAAAGACACACAGGCCGGTACTGAAGACATTCAGACGAATCCATCAACTTTTCAAAATCGCCTTTTATCTTTATTAGCTGAAAATGAAGATAAATTCACTATTACAAAAGAAGGAAACTCGAGTTTTATGTTAAAAAAAGATGATTCAACTATCAGCATTACGCTTTCAAAGGATGGCTTGATTCAAGGGGCTAGCTTTAACATTAATGACAATTTTTCCAACATTACAGTAAGACAGATAGCAAAAAGCATTTATGATACTTTTGAAGCAAAGACTCAAAAAGCAATGGGCCAATATCAAAATTATCAAAAAGTAAACTCTGCGATTCAAAATACTTTTACCGGTTTCATAAAATGCATTTCCGAATATAACGATCAAAGCGATAATGGCACTCAGTCAGTATATATCACTGAAAAAGCTTCAGCAGCAGAAATTAAAAGTGCGGTATTTGATGCAATTTCCTATCAAATTTATGACAGTGGAACTCTTTACAATGCTTATCAAGTTGACGGCCAAATATCAAAAGATGAATATTCATCAAAAGCGGACTTGGAATTTCTAAGAGAAAATTTAATATTTGGCAATTTATACAATACAGCATTTTCTATTAATTTTGACAAATCTTCAAGCACTTTCAATATGGTTGGTGTTGGTGACGTCAAAAATCAAGTTACAATTGTCGTAAATCCAAGCAATGAAGTTACCAATTTCACCGTCTCTTCAAGCTATAACAATGAAACAACCATTCATAGCAGCGTAGAAGTAAAAAAGATCAGTGAGGATGAATATAATGAAGCCTACGCACAGATAAAAGCAAACTATGACGAACTTATCAAACTAATGGAATCAAACAAAAATGAAGAAATGGAATAAGGATACGTAATTATTATACAATTTGTCTTTTTCAAAATCTTTTACATTGACTATTTCTTGTAAATTTAGTATAATTTAAACAAGGAGGAAAAATGAAAGTAAATAACATTCAGAAATACGTTCATTCTTTGTTAGCAAATGGTGCCAATCCAAGAACATATAAGAAATATGCACGTGTTTACGCTGAACAAGGAGTGCAGGGCCAAGAGATCCAAACAATTATGAAAAATGGTCTTGTAGAGGTTAACGGAGTTGTTAAAGTCGATGAGAATGGTAATCCCGACTGGATTGTGACAAATCCTGATGGAGAAAAATACGCTGTTCCTCATGCAAAGTTCATAAAAAGATATGAACTTGTGGTAGGCGCTGACGGAAAACATGCACCTATTGGCTTGCCTATTGAAGCAATCCAAGTTAATGAAGATATTACTTTCGATGTTCCGTGGGGAGAGAATGGAGCTCCAATACCTTTCAATCTTAACGGGGGGGGGTATTTGGTCATCTCTAATCTAAGCGATATTTATGGTATTCAACAAGAAGAATTTAACCATACTTATGCTTCTTGTAACCAACAAGGAATATTCGACGATAAAGATCTTAGATTAGCGTTCGGTCAAATTAAGCAAGATGAACAAGAATAAAAAAGCGACTTTAAAGTCGCTTTTTTTTATTTTCGAACTTCAATCATATAAGCTGTTGGAACATTTTCCACTTTAACCTTATCTGAAATTTCAACTCCTGCAATTGCGTAAATTTCGTTTCCATCAGCAAGCACCGGTATTAACCCTCTCTGTCTGAGTGGAACTTTTTTGTCTATAAGGAAGCTTTTAAGCTTCTTTGTTCCCCCACCAAACTTTGTGAACATGTCGCCGTCCTGTCTAAATCTCCATATCGCCGTCTTTGGCACCTTACGGTAATCTATGTATAATCTGCCTTCACCTTGAGTAAAATCTTTAACCCTTTTAACAACAACGGTGCCAAACCCAGACACTTCAAACTCACCACATTTGAAAGGCTCATTTAACTGCACCTCTTCTTTTTTCCTGTTCGATATTGTGATATAGTCGTATTCCTTGAATGCTATTGCCTCAAATGGAAGATAAACCCTGCTGCCATTTTCTCCATTTATGGCAAGGTCCTTGATCATTTCAATATGTTTTTTTTCAATATCCTGCTTTATTTCTATCCCCTTCAAAGCTTTAAAGATTACTCTTGAAACAACTGCATTAGGATAAAGGAAATAGCTGTTTGGAATCCTCACAAGTTTATCTTCGAAAAGCATCGCATCGGTATAGATTTGGGAATTTATATATTGGTCGTCATCCGCAACACTTTGACCAAAAGCCGCTATTGCACTGACTGCATTTGGCCAGCGTTTAACAATTTCCTTCATAAGCACATTTCTTACAAAGTTGCGATTATATGTGGTGTCATTATTGGTATAGTCATCCACGTAATCCACTTGATTTTCTGATAAGTATTCAAGTATATCCGCTTTTGACGTGGTAAGTAAGGGACGAATATATATATTGTCATGTACAGCTTCCATTCCTTTTGCACCCGCCACCCCTGAGCCACGGAAAATATGCATAAGGATTGTTTCTGCTTGATCAAGAGTGTGGTGTGCAAGAGCTATCTTATCAACCACTCCTTTTTTTATTAGTGTATTAAAAACGCCATATCTCCCCTCTCTTGCTGCAGTTTCTACGCTTAAATTTTTATCTTTGGCAAGCTTAAGTGCATCAATACGAAACTTATAAAAGCGAACACCAAGTTCACCTGCCTTTTCACGAACAAAATCTGCATCCATGTAACTGTTTTCACGTATACCATGGTCAACATGAATAGCAACAACCTCTATATCAAGCTTATGTTGATTGTTTGCCAAATAATGTAAAAGTGCCATTGAGTCACTTCCACCACTTACGCCAACTCCAATAATTTCTCCCTTTTTAATCATTTTTGTTTTTTCAATAAATTCTTCAACAGTCTTCATCTATTTCTCCATTTAGTTCTATTATATTATACAATCAATTACGATTAACTGCAAGAGCAAAATTTAAATTATTTAAATTATTTTTTATTAATAAATGCTTTTATTGATTTTTTTGTCGATTTTATGCAAATTATTGCCGAACAATAAATTATCAACGCTATTTTTGCGTAACCATAAACATTAATTTATTAATATGATAAACTATATATAGAATATAAATTAATGAGGAAATCATGGTTGGCGAAAGAATAAAGTCATTGAGGACTGAAAAGAATCTATCTCAAGAATCCTTGGCACAAGGAATCAGGTCAAATCAAAAACAAATCAGCAAATGGGAACGTGGACAGATTGAACCAAATATTGATGCATTAACAAGACTTGCTGATTATTTTGAAGTTTCTGTTGACTCCCTTATCGGCAGAACCGAATGTTAAAAAATTTATTGTAATAAACAAAAAATATGTTATAATCATTCTATGCGTATAATAAATCTCGCTTCGGGGAGTGATGGGAATGTTACATATTTAGAAAATGAAGGCGTTAAGGTTTTGGTTGACGCGGGACTTTCTGCCAGCGAAATAACAAATCGTTTGGCAATAATTGGGGTCAAACCAACAGAAATTGATGCCATTTTTTTGACTCATGACCATATTGACCATACAAAAGGAATAGATGTTTTTTCAAACAAATATAACACCCCTGTTTTTGCACATGAAAAAGTTTGGAATAGTTTCGATTATAAAGCAAGGCGGATGAGTGCCACCAATAGAAAAGCTTTTGCAGATGAATTTACCTATAAAAATTTAGACATCAAACCAGTGGAAATTCCTCATGATGTTGATTGCTTCGGTTTTAGTTTTATAAATAATGACAAAAAGGTAAGTATTTTGACAGATTTGGGACATACTAACGATAGAATACTTGGAAGTATTGCAAACAGTCAACTGGTTTATCTTGAAGCAAATTATGATAAAAAGCTCCTGATGGAAAGCGTGCGTTATCCTCTATCACTTAAAAGACGAATAGATGGTCCAAACGGACATTTATCTAACAGTGCAAGTTGTGACGCAATTGATTTTCTTGCCAGAACAGGCACAAGACAAATTGTGCTTTCACACCTTAGCAAAGAAAATAATCGTCCTGAGCTTGCTTACAGCTTTATGTGTGACAATCTCTCTCCTCGCGGAATCAAAGAGGGAGAAGATATAAAAATTGATGTGGCTTCAACAAAACCGGGTGTATTCTTTAGATTAAGATAAACGTTGCAACCTTCCAAACCAAATCAGGAGGGTTAAATGATAAAATCAAAGACGCTTGTTGCTTTTTTGCTTCTGGGAACTTCCGCTCTATTTTGCGGTTGCACAACTAATCCTAATAAAGCAGAATATATAGATAAAACTGTGGATATGAGAGTAAGAGAAATCTCTCTTGATAACACCGATGAAATTGAAATGCTGGACAAGGCAAGAAGTGCGGTGGTCGGAATATCGGTAGATTTGAACTATGGTTACTCAATCGGAAGCGGAGTTGCGATAACAAATGGCGGATATATTCTCACAAATAATCATGTCATTGAAGATGGAAAAAACATCACCCTTTACTTTGCAGATAAATCCACTGGGTCAGCGAATGTGCTTTGGAAAGATGCTGGGCTTGACCTTGCAATTTTGAAGTCATCGCGTGAAATACCATATCTGAGAGCTGGAAAAAGTAAAGACTTAAGAGTAGGCGAAACAGTATATGCACTTGGCACTCCCCTCACACTACAATTCAAACATACAGTGACTAAAGGTATTGTCAGTGCGTTGAATCGTACATTGGAGGTCGAGAGCGATAATGGAAGCAATTTCCTCCAATCACTTGTACAACATGATGCCAGCATAAACCCCGGTAACAGCGGAGGGCCTCTTATCAACACGCAGGGCGAAGTTGTGGGAATAAACACCTTAAAAGCAACCGAAGGCGAAGGACTTGGCTTTGCAAATCCGATTGAAGTTGGCAGTGCCATAATGAATAGAATAATTGATGATAATAATTATAAAGTGCCATATATGGGGATGTTCGGCTTTGATAGTGAGCTGGCACAGGTATATGGAGAAAGTCTTGGACAAGAAGGAGTTTTCATTGTTTCAACAAGTGGGCCAGCACAAAATGCAGGACTTCAAAAGGGAGATGTTATAACTGGAATAGGTAATTATGAAATCAAAAGCATGCACGACTTAAAAATAGCTTTATTTAAATTTAATGCTGGCGACACTGTGACAATAACATATGTAAGAAACGGAAAAATTGAGCAGGTAGGACTTACTTTCACGCAAAAATAAACTTAAGTATACAATAAAACTGGCTAAATCGCTAAAATTTAGCCGGTTTTTTGTATTTTACCCCTTGAAAACTGTAACAAAGTGTGCTAAAATAGAATAGAAATTAGGAGGGAAAACAAAAATGAGTTCAAATATTGCATTAAAACACTTAACTGAACTTCTCTTAAACGGAAAATATGATAAAATGGCAAACACTGCTATTGCAGATTTGAAAAAGACCAATATGCCTATTGCATTTCTTTCTGCAAACTCTATGCTTGTTAAATTTGCTTTCGACAGACAATTGAATGATCTTGCAAGAAGATTGCACCGTCAATCAATTTCTGGCATGAATGCCGTAGCCTCAACAACCAATACTCTTGACGCTGATATTAAGGCACTTAAATTAAAATCTATAACAGGGAAAGCAAAAACTGAAAACCTGATTGAATACCTTAAGAGTAAGGACTGCAAGGTTGCTTATGCGAATAAAATTGTTGAAGCATATGACAATATTAAAGATACTGAGAATTTTAATTCATATTCCCCTATCTCAACAATTCTTTACAGCGTTGCAAAAGCAAAACTCACTGCAAACAGCTCTGAAATAGGCATCGAAATGGAAAAATCTTTTGAGCCTCTTGTTATGAGTATAATCAATAATAATAAAGTAAACGGAGAAATTACAACTGAAAAAATCAGAGAAGAAGTTCGTTCTCTTTTAACACAAAAATCTGGGTTGAAAGAAAGTCAAATAGACGGGCTTTACCACGACCTTTCCCTTGCCAGCTTAATGCATTCTATAAACCCAATGGAATACCTCCAAGTTGGCATTGATAATGGTACGGCAAATCCTATGGTTACTGTTGATAATAAAGGTCAGATTGTTTCATATTTCGAGTTTTACCATAAAGACCCTCTTATGAATGCAAGATTTTTATCTGATTTGACTCCATCTAAAGAACAAACTGACTATTCAGAGCTTTTAAAAAATGGCAAAAGCGGAATATTTACTGCTCTTAAATGCTTACAAGAACGTGCTGGATTCGGCGAACTTGACAGAGCAACTGGAACCGTTACCAGCCGTGTTGCAAATCCAGAAAAGGTGGCAAGAGTATTATTTGAAATGGTTATTCTTTGTGATAAAATTAATGCAGAAGTGGATGACGATTTCGTAACCGCAATTATGAACCCTCTTATAGATGTTATTGAAACTATTAATGACCATGATAAACTTAATGAAATAGTTGAAGCCGCTGTTAAAGATGCTAAACTTGCAGCCCAAAATACTGGTAATATTCATAGTGCGACTAAGGCCAAGAACAAAAGCAGAATAACTCAAACTGCAGTGCCTGCCACTCAAGTAAAACCTGCTAATCCTATATTAAAAGCCGATCCAAAAACAGCGCCTAAAAAAGTAAATACTGGAATGGCAAAAAGTCCAGATAGATTTTTAAGAAATGATGTAATCAAAAACAGTTGCACCCTTATCAATGAAATATCTTATAATGGTAGATTTGGTGAAAAAAATCTTGTTTACGCCGCAAAAGAAATAATTAGACAACTAGGAATTGATATTGAGCACTTTTTAAATCTTGATGAAATAAGGAATGTTGTAGAGAAAGGTCAGCCAAAAAAATTTAACGCAGTTTCAAAAAAAGTTAATATGAGTACTTATGTACGAGAATATTTTAATACTATTATCGCATTAACAACTGATAAAAAGTTAAAAACTGAAATTTCAAATCAAGCAGTTGGCACTGCACATGAGCTTGTAGAGACCATCATGCAAAGGATTATTCAAGAAACAACTCCAAAACCCGTAAAACAAGATGACGAGGACGAAAACTAAAAATAAAAACATTGCTTAATTGCAATGTTTTTTATTTATAAATTCTTTAAGGCTTCAAACTCTGCCTCTATATCAAGTCGAGGGAAGAGTATTCCAAGTGGCTGTACAACATCCCCAGCCTTTAAACCATAGAATTCCGTTATATTCTCGTATGTTTTATTTTCGCCAACATTCAGAGCCCTCAAGGTCTTAGTGGCACACTCTGGAAGGAATGGCTGAAGAAGGCTTGCCCCTATTCTGATTGTTTCCAAAAGATTTCTCATAACGTTTGCAAGAGTTTGCTTTTTGCTTTCATCTTTTGCAAGTGCCCAAGGTTCAGTCATTTCAATATACTTATTTGCTTGGGAGAAAATATTGAATATGCTCATAAGTGATTTTGAAACGTCGAAGTTTTTCATATACTCAAAAACCTTTTCCGTTTCGTTTTTAACAACATCTTTAAGAATCTTGCTTGCTTCAAGATTATCATCTTTAAACTCTGGCACAACAGAAGCAAAATATTTTTTAAGCATGCTGAATGTCCTTGAAACTAAGTTACCATAATTGTTGGAAAGGTCACTGTTAAATCTATTGAAGAAGATTTCAGTTGTATAGTTTCCGTCTGAGCCAAAAGGAATCTCACGAAGCAGTATATATCGTACCGCATCTGCTGAATATCTTGGCACCAACACACGTGGGTCTATACACTCAACGCTGCCAACAGTTTTGCTTTTTGAAAGTTTATCCCCGCCAAATAACATCCAGCCATGTCCGAACACGCGTTTTGGAAGAGGTATATCCAAAGCCATTAACAACGCTGGCCAAATTATCGCATGGAATCGTACTATCTCTTTGCCGATAATGTGCACATCGGCTGGCCAAAACTTTTTAAACAGCGATTCATCTATGCTTTTATACCCAAGTGCGGTTATGTAGTTTGAGAGTGCATCAATCCATACATAAATTGTATGTTTAGGGTCAAAGTCAACAGGCACGCCCCACTTAACCGAGGTCCTAGTGACGCACAGATCTTCAAGTCCAGGTTTAAGGAAATTGTTTACCATTTCGTTGACTCTGGTTTGGGGTTGTAAAAATTCAGGATTGTCTTTGTACAACTTTAAAAGTTTATCAGTAAATGCACTAAGTTTAAAAAAGTATGCTTCCTCTTCTTGTGGAGCAACCTCTCGTCCACAATCTGGGCATTTCCCATCTATTAATTGACTTTCAGTCCAGAAAGCCTCACAAGGTGTGCAATAAAGCCCTTTGTAGTGCCCTTTATAAATATATCCCTTGTCATAAAGTTCACGGAAAATCTTTTGCACCGCACTAACATGATATTCGTCAGTGGTGCGAATAAATTTGTCATATGATATACCCAGCAGATTCCAAAGCTTTTTGGCATCATCTACAATGTCATTTAAATATTCCATTTCAGTTTTGCCAACTTTTGCAGCTGACTGGCTGATTTTTTGGCCATGCTCATCTGTTCCAGTCAGGTAAAAAACGTCTTTGCCTTGTTTTCGATTAAATCTTGCCACTGCATCACAAATCACTGTGGTATAACAATTTCCAAGTGTAAATTTATTGCTTGGGTAATAAATTGGTGTTGTGATATAAAATTTTTCTTGCATTTCCCTGCCTCCATAAATAGTAACTTCATGTTATCACACTGATTTCCAAAAGTCAAATAAAAATATTTTGCAATATATATTTGAAAAAATTTATGGTTAAATACTGTAATTTGTGACAATATTTCTTGTATGAAGAGAAATTATCTTGCAATATGTGGTCTTATTGTTTTATTTGTGTTAGTTTTTACCCTCACATATTTTGCACCCAGCATTAAGATATAAATAAAAAAGATGCAACAATGCATCTAATTTAATATTTTACGTAAAAATCTGCCTGTGTGGCTTGCAGGTACAAGCATGATTTCTTCTGGCGTTCCCTCTGCCACAATTGTTCCGCCGCCGCTTCCACCTTCAGGACCAAGGTCGATAATATGATCGGCACATTTGATTACATCAAGATTGTGTTCAATAACAACCACCGTATTGCCACTGTCAACCAATCTATTCAAAATAGCTATGAGTTTTTTAATATCATACATATGAAGCCCAGTTGTTGGCTCATCAAGAAGATAAATTGTTTTCCCTGTAGACTTACGTGCAAGTTCAGAGGCAAGTTTAACTCTCTGCGCCTCGCCTCCTGAAAGCGTGGTTGCTGGTTGACCTAATTTTATATAACCAAGCCCAACATCATAAAGAGCTTTGACTTTGGTTTTTATTGATGGAACATTTTCGAAGAACGCCAGCGCCTCTTCAATTGTCATATCCAGCACATCCGAAATTGTTTTTCCTTTGTAGTGTACCTCCAATGTTTCACGGTTGTATCGCTTTCCTTTACATACTTCACATGGCACGGTAATATCTGGCAGAAAGTACATCTCAATTTCCTTTACACCCGCACCCTCACATGCGTCACAACGGCCACCTTTTATATTGAAACTAAATCTTCCAGAACTGTATCCCCGAGAACGTGCGTCTGGCGTACTTGCAAATAGGTCTCGGATTGCGGTAAAAAGTCCCACATAGGTGGCAGGGTTTGAACGTGGAGTTCTTCCAATTGGGGATTGATCAATACAGATAACCTTATCAAGCTCTTTAACTCCCTCAATTTTTCCAAACTTACCAAGTTCCAGTCTGCTACCATTAAGCGTGTTTGAAAGATAAGGGAAAAGAATTTCATTAACAAGACTTGACTTCCCGCTGCCAGAAACTCCCGTCACGGCGGTAAACACTCCAAGAGGTATATCCACATCAATGTCCCTTAAATTGTTTTCTCTTGCACCCTTAACTTTTAAATATTTGCTTGCTTGTCTTCTTTGCTTAGGCACTTCAATCTTCTCTTCCCCTGTCAAAAATCTTGCAGTTACAGAGTTTTTGTTCTTGAGTATTTCCTCCAGTGTTCCAGACCCAATAATATCACCGCCATGAACTCCAGCATATGGCCCCACATCAACAATCCAATCCGCCGTCCGAATGGTATCCTCATCATGTTCGACAACGATAAGTGTGTTGCCTAGGTCACGAAGATGTTTCATGGTGCCAATAAGCCTTTCATTATCACGTTGATGTAAACCAATGCTTGGCTCATCAAGGATATATAACACTCCGCTAAGTCCACTTCCAATCTGGGTTGCAAGCCTTATACGCTGTGCTTCTCCACCCGACAAACTTTCGGCAGAACGTGAAAGTGTTAAATAATTCAATCCCACATCATCCAAGAACTTTAGTCTCGCATTTATTTCCTTCAAAATGCTTTGGGCAATTGCAGATTCTGTTTTATTTAATTTCAAATTATGAAAGTATGGAACAAGGTCTCCAACACACATATCGCAGGTGTCAGCAATATCTTTTTTGTTTACCTTGATTGACAATGCTGCTTCATTTAATCGTTTCCCATGGCATACAGGGCAGGTTTGCTCACGCACAAATTTGGCAATTTCCAGTCGGATAAATTCGCTTTTGCCTGAAGCCATACGTCTTTTAAGATTGTTTATTATTCCTTCAAAAGACAACGCTTTTTTGCCATTATAATGCTCAAAGGTTTTGTTTTTTGCTTCATTTTCATAAATATCAAGCTTTTCACCATCATTACCGTAAAGTAAAATATCAAGCTTTTTGCGAGGAAGTTTATTTACCGGTGTATTTAGGTCTATATCATACCTTTTTGCAACAGCTTTTAGATATCTGCTTGTTAGTGACCCCTCATCCATCCTCCAGCCCGTAATATTAAATGCCCCCTCATTTATGGACTGGTCTCCATTTTTAAGGACAAGTGCCTCATCAAAGTCGGTCACAACGCCAAGTCCACTACAGTTTGGGCAGGCACCATATGGTGCGTTAAAGGAAAATATTCTTGGCGTCACTTCTTCCAGTGTCCATCCACAGTCTGGGCAAGCATAGTTTGTACTGAAAGTCTCCTCACTTCCATCATTGTCAACAACAGCAAGTCCTTCTCCGAGTTTTAATGCAGTTTCAAGGCTGTCAGTTAGTCTTGTTTTTGCACTTTCTTTAAGCACAATACGGTCGATAACCGCATATATATCATGTTTCAAGTTCTTGTCAAGCGTGATTTCTTCGTCAAGGGAGTAAATATTCCCATCCACTTTCACCCTTGCATAACCAGATTTTTTTAAACTTTCAAAGGTCTTGACAAATGCTCCCTTTTGTCCTCTTGCGATAGGTGCAAGTATGGTGAGTTTACTGCCTTCTGTGTAATTAAATACTGTATCAACAATTTGATCGATTGTTTGCTGCGAAATAGGCTTATTGCAATGCGGGCAATATGGAATCCCAACACGAGCATATAACAATCTTATATAATCATATATCTCGGTAACAGTTCCAACAGTTGAACGAGGGTTATGGTTGGTGGTCTTTTGGTCAATTGAAATTGCTGGGCTCAATCCATCAATAGACTCAACGTCTGGTTTTTGTGCTTGACCTAAAAACTGACGGGCATAGGAAGAAAGACTTTCAATGTAACGTCTTTGCCCCTCTGCAAAGATTGTTCCAAACGCAAGGCTACTTTTGCCCGAACCGCTTACTCCAGTAAAAACAATCAATTTGTTTTTTGGTATTTCCAAACTGACGTTTTTAAGATTATTTTCTTTTGCACCTGTGATTAAAATTGAATTTTTCATATGGATATTATACCCCTTTTCCCGCACAATATCAAACAAATTGGAAGAAAAAAACAGCAGTTGTTTTTGCTGTGTTTTTCTGTTTATTGCTCATCTTCGGGAGAAGAAAAATTATCATCGAATAGCACTTCTTGATCTACTATATCTTGTGGCACATCAATTCCTCTAAATAAACTAACGCGAGCCTTAACATATTCATCCCGCTTTGATGGTTTTTTCACTTTGAGCGAATAAGCATATATATGCCCCATTGTATTCATATAAAAATAGTTATCTGGAATCTGTTTTAACACCTCAATAGCAGAATCATTATAATTTCTATTAAACCCATTACGAGTTAGTTTTATATCTATGTCCTCAATCTTCAAAAGCTCATCAGAAATTTTCAAGATTTCTGCTTCCCGAAGAGATCTATGCGCTTCCATTGGTTTTGTCCAATAATAATATAACCCTAATAAACCACTTTTAACATACTTCATTTGTGCCATAGCAATTTTTATTTTTTCATTTGTTGGGTTTTCCATATTGTCCTCCAATAGTATGGAATAATTATATCATAAAACAACTGACAAAACAAAGGCTTATTTCCTGTTTTTCGAGTTCTTCTCGAGTTCTTTTCTGAGTTCTGAGATTTTATTGCGAAGTTCAATCGCTCTTTCAAACTCAAGGGAACTGGATGCAATCTTCATCATTGCGGTCAACTTTTCAATTTCCTTTGGAATCTGTGAAATTGACAATTTTTCATCTTTAATCTTTTGAGAAAGGTCAAGTGTATTTGTTATTTTCTTTATAATTGTTTTAGGGATAATTCCATGCTCTTTGTTATATTTTTCTTGCAATGCACGCCGTCTTTCAGTTTCTTCTATTGCACGTTTCATAGAGTCGGTCACATTGTCTGCAAACATAATTACCCTTCCATTCGCATTTCGTGCCGCCCTGCCAATAGTTTGAACAAGTGCCCCTTCACTTCTCAAGAATCCTTCTTTGTCAGCATCCAAAATTGCAACCAGTTCCACTTCAGGCATATCCAGACCTTCTCGCAATAAATTTATTCCAACCAGCACATCAAACTCTCCCGCACGCAAACCGTTAACAATTTCAACCCTTTCCATTGTATCAATTTCAGAATGCATATATTTCGCTTTGATTTCATGTTCCAAAAGATAATTTGTCAAGCTTTCTGCCATTTTCTTTGTGAGAGTTGTGACAAGAATACGGGCTTTACGTTTTGTAACCTCCCTTATTTCCACCATAAGCTGCTCAACTTGATTTTCAATAGGCTTTATCTCAATTTTTGGGTCAAGCAAACCAGTAGGACGAATTAATTGTTCAACCACCTGCCCAGACTTTTCCAGTTCATACTTTGCAGGTGTCGCCGAAACAAAAATTGTCTGTTTCAACTTTGAGTTGAACTCATCAAATGTAAGGGGTCTATTATCCTTTGCAGCTTCCAATCTGAAACCATAATCAACAAGGGATGCCTTTCTTACCTTGTCACCATTATACATTGCCCGAACCTGTGGGAGTGTCATATGGCTTTCATCAATGATAGTCAAAAAATCACTTGGAAAATAGTCTATCAGGGTATATGGTGCTTCGCCGGGGTTTCTTCCATCAAAATAGCGAGAATAGTTTTCAATACCACTACAAAAGCCCACCTCTCTCATCATTTCAATGTCATAAGCCACCCTTTGTCCTATACGCTCAGCCTCAATGAGTTTGCCTTGTGCTTCAAATGATTTTATTGCTTCCTGTCTGTCACTTTCTATCTGCGATAGGGCATTATCCATACGAGCCTTACCCACAGCATAATGTGTGGCAGGATAGATAGCAACATATTTTAATTCGTTTATTAACTTCCCACTGACTGGTTCAAACTCATAAATATGCTCAATTTCATCCCCAAAAAATTGGACTTTAATCGCAAGTTCGCTTTGATTGGCTGGAAATATGTCTACAATTTCTCCTTTAACTCGAAATGTTGAACGTTTAAAATCTATATCATTTCTCATATATTGGATTCCAACAAGTTTGGCAAGCAGTTCGTCCCTATCCAATAAATCTCCCGGGCGTAAAGAAATATGCAGATTGTAATATTCATTAGGATTGCCTAGTCCGTATATACAGGATACTGACGCCACAATGATAACATCTTTACGCTCTAATATTGAAGAAGTTGCACTTGAACGCAATTTGTCAATTTCTTCGTTAACAGACATGTCCTTTTCAATGTATGTGTCTGAAGAAACTATGTATGCCTCTGGCTGATAATAATCATAATAGGAAACAAAATATTCCACCCTGTTGTTTGGAAAAAATTCTCTAAACTCATTACATAATTGTGCGGCTAATGTTTTATTATGTGCAATAACTAGGGTTGGTTTGTTTACCTTTTGGATAATGTTGGCCATTGTAAAAGTTTTACCGCTTCCGGTAACACCCAACAACACTTGTTCTTTTAGCCCTTCATTAATACCCTCTACCAGTTTATTGATGGCCTCTGGTTGATCACCGGCCGGCTTATATGGAGCCTTCAAATCAAACTTTTCATTCATATCTTTATTATACACCATTTATTAAAAATTTCCCACTTAACCACTATATTTGATTTAAAAAAATTTAAAATTCATGCTATAAATTTTTGTTTTACTTTCATGCGATATTTTTGATATAATTATATTCGAAAGATGTTGATTTTGGAGGAGTTATGGCGAAAATTCAAAAAGTTTGCAGGGATGAAAAAAATATTCACGCAGGCCACAGAAATAGGCTATTAAATCTAGTTATAAATTCAGGAATGGAAAATATCAGTGATATTCAGGTAATGGAATTTGTACTTACATATGTATTCCCAAGAGGCGACACGAATGTTTTAGCACATAGGCTTTTAGATAGATATGGCAATCTGGCAGGCGTGCTTGATGCAGACCCAGTGGACATGCAATCTGTGCAGGGAATTGGCGAGCGTGCATCTCTTCTTTTGACCTTGATGCCCGCAATATTTCATCGTTACACACTGTGCCGCATAGGCAAACGTGAACTACTTTCTGGCATGAGTGAAGTTTATGATTTTTGTGAATATTTGGTAAGGCTTGAAAAAGAAGAGCAGATGCATATTGTGGGCCTTGATGCTCAGTTTAAGTTAAAAGGAAGAAGGTGCCTCGCAAAAGGCACATTGAATATGGTTGGAATAAAACATAATGACATAACCAAATTTTTAAATTCTACCATGCCTATATTTGTTTTCTTTATTCATAACCATCCTGGCGGAACAGCAAAACCGTCAAAACAGGACATTCAAGCAACAAAGAATCTAATTGAGCTATTTAAAAATCTGGATGTAAGATATATTGATCATTTCATTGTCGGTAGTGACGGCATATATAGCATTAAAGAAATGCGTTTCGGACGAGAATTTATAGCTTTAGAATAAGCTTGCTACTATCGCACCGATAAGCCCACCTAAAAAAGCAAAAATAAAAGAAAATACAAAAATTAAAAGATATGAGGGGCGCTTTTTCTGCTTCTCTTTTTTTGTTTCCGATTCAACAATTTCATATCCTGATGGAAGGACGCACAAGCAATACACTCCATCATCATCATATTTAATAGATATGCAATCCTGACGCTCAAGATAGTTAAGGATGTTTTCAAGACCATCGCTATCCACCCTATATCGTGCAGGCAAACTTGAAATAATGTCACTCGCCTCAACAATTTTATAAGTGCCATTATTACATTCTTTAATAAGTATCTTTAAAACAAGTTTAGACTTGATATCCAGCATATATTAATAGTTTACCGATCATAATAATTAATATTCATTCGCCATTTTTCGACTTGGTATTGACAAGTGCAAAAAAATAGATTAAAATATTGACAGAGGTGAAAAGTGATACAACTTCATTTTTTAAATAAAGCCATCACAAAAAGTATGCTCAAAGAGGTGTTTGCCTGCTTCATACAGGGCAATAACAGTCCAGAAGAACGGCTTGCCCTTACTGATGAGGTGATATCAGCAGTGCTTGACTGCTGGGGATGTGATGAGTTATACCAAAACATGAGATTGATTGAAACATCTCATAAGAACAATTTAAATAAACTCAATTTTAAATATAAAGCACGTGCTTTATTGCCTCTAATATTTGACGTGCCTCCACAAGAATGTAAGAAACAGATTGAATCTTTTATGCTTCAGGTCAGAAAATCACTAATAAACAAGAAAAATGCGCTAAGACATAAACAAAATCAAGTTGAGATAAGTGATAATGAAATAAAAAATTACCTCCAGTATAACAGGAAAGAAATTCCAACCTTTTTATCTAACCTTGCAAAAAGGATTGAGAATTTTAATCCGCAAAATGACGAAGAATATCAAAAAGCAATGCTTATAATTGAGAACACACCTGAGTGGGCTTTTGACCAAGGACATTTGCCTGAAAATTACCATGATTCAGTGGCCCTAGTAAATCGCTGGGAAGAAAGATACAAAATACAACAACTCGGGCTTGACTTAAATAAACAATATTGGCAGGAAATGCAGGAATATGAAGATGAAAAAATCTATGTACAAGATCATTTAATTATCTCCCCTTCAATTTTTCAGGAAAACAAAATCGGATATGATATTCAACAACTTACCTTTAGAAAAGAATTTGCGGCAAATTTTGCACAACAAATTTTAAAAAGAGAAGAAAATCAGATTTTTATAGAAAATCTTGAAAAATGGGAATATGAACTTTTACGTGCTGCCGGACTGCATGTGCGTTCACGACACAAGGATGAAGATGAATACGGCAATATCCAACTCAAAATAAAAGAGCAAAAGGATGATGAAAATGAATAAACGGGAAGGCTTAACTCCCCGTTTATTTTTGTCTTTGCATAATTAAATAAAATGTTGTCAACAATCATAAAAAGTCTAGTATGGAGTGATAGTTGTCTGAACGCAAAGAGAAACTAGTTATGAGTTATCTATGTAAGGTATGTACTGGCAAAAAGACATACCTTATTTCTCCAAACCAAATTGCTGAAGCAGTAAGCAAAAAATGTGTGCTGTCGGTGGCTGAAATTGATGAAATCATGGCATCACTGTCTCTGGAAAACTATCTTGATTTTGTGGTGTCCGATGGTAAAAATGGATATCTATATTGTATAACCCTAAAAAAGAAGGGGCAAACATTTCTGATGGATTCAAAAAAGCAGAAAAAGACGCTTGGTATGCTGGTGCTACGCAGTATCTTTCTTGCCACCGTCAGTTTTGTTTTCGGCCTCCTCCTGCGTGCCATTTTCAAAAGCTAATAAAAAAGCCTCCATCTTTCGATGAAAGCTTTTTATATGGTATTAATTATTTAGTAGAAAAATTTATTTCTTTGGATGGTTTTGCAAGACCTGTATTAGTAAACTCATCAATTCCATAAGCATCCTCTTCTGCTATTTCTACACCTGCACTCAACAAACTTTCCCTATCTTGAATTACTACATTAGGGAACAATACCGAAATTAGCACAAACTCAATATCTTCATAATTATTCCACCAAGTAGTAAAAAGATGCCCTTCGTCCCAGTGAAGCTCTCGACCCAAGATCCATCCAGTTTTCCAAACATGTGGGTTTGAAGAAGAAAGGGTCAACCGTTCTTGACGGAAATCATCAGGAATATTACCGCTTTGTCCAACTTTTAATTGATAGTTAATGTCTAAATAAGAATTTATATTGATATGGTTAAACCATCTAAGATCAAAAAATGTCACATCATTGCTACCATATCTAGGTATAACCCATCCATGCATACCTCCGCTTCCAGGACTACCGTTAATACTATTATTTAAACTAACCGAACTCTGCTCGGTTTGCGTAGCATTCACACTAGAATAAACGTAAATATTCCCATGCGCACCCGCTTCGCCAGCATTTCCTCCACAGCCTCCGTTTTTATTCCCTTTAGTTGTACCATAATAAAATCTTGTTATTGATCCATTTGCGCCAGTACCCCCAGCACCTCCGTTTCCACCTTGACCGACTACGAAAACGCCATTATAATTAAATGCTAAGCCTTCTGGTTGTTTTGTGCCTAATAGTGAAATATCCCCGCCTTCGCTGCCATCTTCACCATTTTTGCCATTAAGCCCATAACCATATGTACTATTTACTTTTACCGTGCTTTCGCCAGTCTTTCCTCGATAGCCGTTACCAGCGATAATTGTTCCATAAAGATTAACTATTCCTTCAATCTCGCCAGTGTTTCGACCTACTATACCATTTATTTTAGGTGCTAACGAGTTAAAACTTGTTGCACTTAAACTGTTTATAGTAACATAACTTGTTATATTATTTAGCACTCCTTTATTATGATAAACAACGCCATTTGTTACGGAATTACTATTATAGACAACATTTCTTATATTACCATAAGTTGTAACATTTTTAATAATCCCATTATTTTCAGAGGTCAATATAGAGGAGTATGCGGACATCAGTGCAGTTGTTTCTGTCGCTGAAATTTGTCCAACAATATTTATGTTTTGTATAAATGTGATTTCATTAGTTTTTAAACTTTTCTCTTTAATATTGCTGAATAAACCTTTTTGATTTCCGTCTCTAATATTAAATAAAATTTTAACATAATGAGCAATTGAATTTCTATTATTATAACTTAATGTATACTTATTTCCATTTATTTGTCCTTCGAAATCAAACGGAATTATATCCCCTATGTTCATATTTCGAGTAAAAATTATACCGTAATAATTTTCACGCTTAGTCCAACTTGATATAGATATGTTAAAATTATCAAAACGCTTCAATGAGTAATCAATATAAATCTCTTCATTATTATTTGGCTTATAATTATATGTTTTTTCCAAATGAGTTCCGATATTACCATTTTCTTTGCTATATGTATACAACACATTTAATTTTGAATCTTTTACAACAATAATATCATTTTCCTGATCTATGTTTTCATATTCGAATCCTAGTTTATTCTGCTCTATACTATCTGTCAGTTTAGGAAGTTTAACATTTGATAAAGAATCTTCCCCATAATAGTTAACACTAAATTTTAAACTTGAAGTTGACTCTTCTTTTTCTGTCGTTTGTCCAAATATATCTGTCATTGAGTTTTTATATTGCTCAGTCCTCAAGAGATCTGGGGATCTATTTAAATCATAATAAATTTTATATTCTGTATCTGTTTTTACAACATTTAATACAGAAAAATAGATATCAAAATCGGATTTTACAAAATCCATACTTAAATCTTCAAAATTTTGCGTTTCTGAATTATAAGCTTTGAATTTTATCGTAAAGCCCTCTGGAATAGTGTCGCTTTCATTTCCATTAACAATAAATTTACCGTCCTTATAACTTAATATGTTCACTTTTAGTTCTTTGTTTATATCATTTGGATCGTTTGTAGATGTAAACCAATTATATGAAACTAAATCATTATTTCTATATTCACCGAGCATACTATAGTGATACCTGCGCCCATTAGAATTTTTTGCAACATCTATTTCGATTTCTGATATATTATTACCTTTATATCTAAAACTATAAGAGAACATATTACCTTCCTTCTTATCGTCGATCTCTTTAATGTCCTCAATCCATGTCACATTCATTTCAAAGTTATCAACAGTAGAGAATATATTTTCTTTATTTACTCCATCGTCACTTATAATGAAGCCTTGTGAAATGTATGGATAAATATCAATGTCAACTCGACTTGTCTGACCTGTCAATTTATAAGTTATAATTTTAACATTATTTGAAGAATCGATATAATATGGGTTAGCATTACCATTTTGCAACTCAACACCATCACTTGTAATTACAGCATACTCATTAATATAATTACTTGCACTTGTGTCTATTTTTACATTAATAGATTCAGGAGCAGTATATTCAGCTGTATAAGTATATTTTGTAGAATATGAACTTGTATAGACTGTTATTTCGCCAGCTTTGATAGATGTAAGCTTATCTAAATCAAGTTTAACTGATTGCCTATCACTGTCAAGCTTTAAGTAAGCACTATCAAAATTAGAAATCTTACTATAATTATAATTTCCAATATATGAAAGTACTCCATCACTTCCACTATGTTCTATAGTCAAAGCTGGTTTAATTGTATCAACGATATAATTATCTTCTATTATTTGATAAGCGAATGTAACATTGAGTTGACTCAACAAAGTTGACAATTCTGAATAAGTGCATGCAGAATTTACCGTCACGGTTAATTGATTTTCATTTTGAGTAATAATTAAATCTTTACCTTGGAAATTTATATTTCCCAAAAGAATCCCATAAGTATTGTTTGAATAAGTTGCAACATTATTATCTGCAATTGTAACAACACCTTTTTTCCATGTGGAGTTGTCAATATTTAAAGTTTGGGTATATGAACCAAACTTAGTCATCAGACCTAAACTATTTATTGAATCATAAACAGATTGCGATATGTTTTTAAATGTCCATACTCCATTTAAGAAGTTTGCCAACTCACCATCAACAATAAGGCTGTTTATTTCGGTCCATGTCGTCCCGTTAAACCTTGCAAGTTCAGTCGACCCATTAAATACGCTTACTGCTGTTCCATTTGAAACATTAGAAATTTCTGCGGTGACAGAAACCTCTTCATAAGTTTGAGTTACATTATTAATTTCACTTTTCTTCGCAACTATAAACGATGAAGTAAAATTATTTGGTGCACTGATGGTTGTTGAACCTGTATCTCCAACTTTGATATTTGCTTTGCTTACAGTTTGAGAAGATGATACAGTTTTATCTATAACAATGCTTGAATGCTCTTTTTGAGATAATTGCGTTGAATTATCTCCCCCTGTATTAATTTGAGTCGTAAATGTTGCATGATCTGAAACAAAGTAATAAATTGTCACATCTTTATCTGCAAAATCATAAGGTATTAACTTATCTGTGTTTACCTCTTTAATTCCACCATTTTCATCTATAAAAATATTTGGAATATATGTCAGTGTATTTACATTCTGGTCATATTGTAAATACAACTCCTTTCCATCTATTTTGGTTTTATAAACCATGAGCTCGTCTGCCCCTTCACTACTTTCCAAATGTGCATTAATGCCTGCTAATAAACTTAGCCCATTTTCTTGAACAGAATTAAGTTCAATAATTATTGTTCCTTTTCTTGCTTCATCATTATCATATTCATAATATGAATAATTAAAATCTGATAAATGCAATTTGGTACTTTCTGTAGTAACATAGTCAACTTCAAAATCAACGTTTGCCCAATTTTCTATAACATACGTAGAGAAAATTTTAATTGCAAGTTTTGCTTTGTTATTTACATTAGTTATACCAGTAATTATAGCAGTTATGGTATTCGATCCATCGTCATAAGTGTTTTTATCAATAACATTTATGGAATAACAATTTTTATCTGTGTTATAAGGTAAATTTGTTATAATATCACTTTTGTCATAAATATTTGATGAATTCATATTTATAGCCAAATCAGAACCAGAACCATTGGTTAAATAATAAGCATGACCGTTTATAAATACTTGAGAATCCACATCTGGCTTTGCAGAAGTTGCTCCAATGATCGAATCTACAAGATTATCATCAATAGAAATTTTAACAGCATCCTGATTTCTTATGCGGTTCTGATAAGGATCTCCGCCTTCTGTAATATTATAATAAGTTGAAGCTCCTGATTCGCCTACACTCGCACCATAATAACTAGATACTGTATCTATACTATAAGGATCTGCAACGTAAGTATGAAGCCCTTTCGTCTTACCGTTTGAGTTGCCTAGATGATATTTATATGTAAGAGAAAAATCTTTTTTATAGTAAAAACTAACAGGAACATTATAATTGTCACGTGAAGTTATAACAATTCTATCGTCGTCTTTCTCCGAATAGTCAGGGACTGAGATGATCCTTGTAAAATAATCAACCTCTGTTATCATCGGAATCCTATTTTTATTCATTTTGTAAACGGCGCTACCTTTAACAAGACCAGCCCCATCATTTATAATTTCAATATTATTGTTATAATTTGTTGAATTGGCAATAGGATGATCCTTAATTTCAAACCCAATGCCATTTGCAAAAACATTTCTATCTGTATCCTGATAAACTCCCAACTCAATCCAAAGTGAAGTTATAATTGGTTTAAGTTCCAACCTTTTTACGTTATATTTTGCATTAACTGCAATTGCTCGCACTGAACCTTCATTAATACAGTTGGTCACATTGGCCTCTCCGCCAACATGTGCGATAATGCCACCGGCATATTGATCATTTGTGCATTTCTTGTTTCCAGAAATTACTAAACCTGAGTTATAGCAGTGGTCTATGCTAATATTAGAGACTGATTTACCTACAATTCCACCTGCATAATTATTAAGCGTTGCAGAAGTTGCTACATAGCCAGCCAATATTGAAGCTGTGTTATAACTGTATTCAATCGTGGTTCCCTGTTGAGATATGCCCACAATACCACCAACATTTGCACTTCCGCTTGCTGATCCTGTAGCATTAATTGGTCCATTATTTACACAATATTTGAATTCGGAACCAGTGTCACTACCAACAATTCCACCAATAGAGCCATAGCTCTTACAGAAAATCTTTACATTACTCATAATTGAATAGAAATGTGACTCGTCAGCACGACCAACAACCGCCCCTGCCGTCACTGAAGCTTCAGATTTAAGAGAACCACTCAGAGTTATATTAGAGAAGGTAATGCCTCTTGAAAAACTTGCTATAATGCCTTCGCCCGTACTGATTGCGTTCAAAATATCTAAGTTTATAACCTCTGAATTATACGAAAGTTGGTCAAAGAGACTGGTACCATTGAAACCATAAATTCTGTGTCCCTGACCATCTAAATTAAGGCGAGCATTCAAAGTTTTTATTGTTGTGTTTTTATCTACATAATCCAAATACAAATCGTTTCTTAAAACTATGTACTTTGCTATAGCAGTTTCTTCGGGAAGTACTTGATGCCATACTCCAGCGTTTGGAATCATATAGTATGCTGCAGTACGAACAGACTCTGCTTTGTCTCCCCATACATCAGGACCAGAAAGTCTTGTGTAAGTATAGGTATGTATGCCACGTTCCTTCTCAGCATCAGTTGCATTGTCCTCTTCGCGTTTCGCATATGAACTATATTTGAGATAATTGAATTTACGTGTTGGATAGCCATAGTTGTAAATGTCATCACGAACCCAATTTGAACCGCTTGTAAAGTCTCGTACACAACTTGTCGTATTTTCTCCAATTTTCGTTGCATGTTTATCATTCATACAGAATGTTAAGTTTGCTCTATTAAACACGGTTATCTTGTCAGTTTCTTCTGTAGTGGCAGAAGTATAGTCGTGCCATTCAAGGTTTGCCGTAGTATAACAATATCGAACATCTGCATTTCCTTTGCTAAACCCGTCAATATGACTGTCAATATAGCATTCAACTGTTCCGACAGCGTAAGTAAACATTATTATTGGTTTAACATCTGTACTTGTTGAATCACTTACTGCAACAGCAGCAGAGCTTCCGCCTTTGCCTGCTCGGTAAAGAATATGAACATCTGAAACAGACTGGGAAATAAGCCCATTTGTGATTGTTCCAACAAGGCCGCCAATATTTATTGCCTCAGTTCCACCAACTTCAATCTTGCCATTCACACCAACTGCGTAAAGAATTCCGCTTTCCATGTTTGCAGCAACACCGCCAAATGAAGTCTTGTTTGTAACAGTTTCACTATTTGTGGTGCTGGTATTCTCGTCTTTGATATCAACTGAGAAATTCAACGCTGAAACGAAGGAATAATTTGTTATTTTTTCAATTGGGCTTGCATTTGTATTTTCATATTTAAGGGTGTAACCATCGCCAATAATTGCAATATTATCAAGTTCAGTAATTTGACTTGAAAGTGTAAAATCAGTCCCTAAGTAATAATATGTTATTCCATGGAAATTTTTCTCTGTTTTTAACGATCCATCTTTATCAATAGAGGTAGAAGAAATTTGAGCTGGATTTAATTTTGAATTGTTCTCATCTACAAAACTTGAAAGTTTATTCTTAAAGGCAGTAGCAAGTGCTGGTAAATCGTCACCAGTATAAAAACCATAATTATCCCCGCCAGTATAGCCGCCGCCAATTATTTTGTGGTTATCCTTATATGCGTGCATATAGCCAGCATCTGTTGCAAACTCGTCAGTAAGAAGACATACACCATGGTTATAGTAATTGTTTTGTTTGGTAACATCAGCGCTTATATTTCCAAATACAGCATGATAATTGTCACTAACCAAAGGTCGTTGGTCATTAAGAGTCATAAGAATATAGTTATTTTGTATTCCTACATCTCCACCAGCGGCCGCATCTGTTATATTTACACCATTTCCAATGAGTCCGCCATAAAACAATTCACCATGTGATTTAAATTTTTCACCATACAGCATGAATACATCACCATAGTTATAATTCTGTTGTATAGTGACTTGAACTTGCCCCTCAATACTTCCTAAACTTCCGCCTATATCTAAATTCTTGCCTTGCGCGTTCCCGCCATAAACTTTGATTGACCCGCCAAAAGAAGTGTTTTGCAAGTTAAGCACCGTTGTTTCACTTCCTTCTACAAAACCAATCATACCACCAACACTTGCTTCTGAAGAAGTGAAGATTTCTGCGTTTGCAGCTATGCTCACATTATCCGCACCTGTACCACTCGTGATCTCAACACTTTCGCCAGTCGTTTTACCTACAAGACCACCGATATTTGCTTTTGTACTTCCGTTTGCACTTATCATTGCACCAGTCTTAAATCTGCCGGCAATTTCGAGTTTGCCCGCAAGTCCAACAAGTCCACCAACATTCACGTTTGTGCCGTTAACAGCTATTACGTTTGCTTGTATAGTTCCATCGTCTTTACTTTCCGCTGTATTATATTCAAAAACTCCATTTCCAGCAATATTACTATTTATTGTAAGCAATCCAGAAGAATTACCAACCAGCCCACCTACATTTGCATCGCCAACATTAAATGGATAGAAAATATAATTTTCTTTTAGACTGTTTACATAATCTTCTGTAACTTGAATCCCAGAGTTGTTATCTTCCTTCGTCCTTCCAAATAAATCAAAATTGGTAATGATATTCTCAATAGTTGTATCGCCGCCAGTAGTTTGACCAATTAATCCGCCAATATTTGCACTTGAAACATTGGTTGAGTCATCATGATAGATAACGCTGTTAAAGGTTCTGGAATTATATAGTTCACCCTTGGCTGAAAGTTTATTTGCTGCCCCATTTAATGTCCCAAACAATGCACCAGCATTAATATCGCTAACACCTGATATTTCCATTTTGACATTTATAGCGGTGGCAATATCAGCAAACTTAATTTCCTCTACTGTGGACGCACTTCCAACATATCCCCCCGCATTGACTGTGCCACCTGATATTTTAATTACAGGATACGTTCCATTTAAAGTCCTTGATTTTGGCTCTGCACCAGGTTTAAAGGTATTACCAAATGTGCCTATCTCAAGTGAAATTTTTGCAGCACCTTCAGTTTCTGCATCGACAGCAGCAATATTACCGAAATAGGTCCCGACGTTTACTGCATCATTTGCAATCATTAAATCGCTTGGATTTTCTGTACTATTATAAATATTAATGCCACTAAAATTCATTCGTCGTGCAGCGGAATTTTGTATAGCTTCCCCTGCAACAAGTCCTATATTTTTGCCGTTTGCATTAAAGAATACTTTTCCATTATTGGTCTTAATAAATATTTCTAATCCATATATAGAAGTGCCGTTTAATTTGGCAGCCAATAATCCAACATTTGTTGAGTTTTTATTTCCCAAATGAACAGTATTATCCGTTATACCAGTAAAGTCAAGCGTCAAGTTGTCTATAGTCCCATCCTCAACTGTTCCATTTATAAATGTACCAGTATATAAAGAGGAATCACTAAAAATATCATTATTCTTGCTTGTTGGTTTAAATTTAATAGTTAAATTCGAAACGTTAAATCCTGATTTTGTACTTTCAAACATTGGTCTATCCAAAATTATGCTTGGATATTCATCGGTCCCCATAGTAAAGTATTCTCGGTCTCCCACAAGCTTTCCTTGATAGCCTTGAATTAAACCTTCTGATCCATTAGAGATTGAAGGATTACGTTTGATATAATCTGCAATATCAACATCTTTTCTTTGATTGCTTGGTGCATTTTTAGAAATCAAACCTCTTACTCGAATCTCTACATTGCTTTGATTCATAGCTTTGATGGCCTTTTCAATTGATTCATCATATGCATCCAAATAGATAAAGGAATTTTGAGCAACTGGATATTTAATTATAGGGTAAAGTGTTGCTGAAGTATGTATCCAGTTGTTTGCACTCCAACTATTACCCAAAAATGATCCGTAAGTTTCGTCATAGCCTGCAACACTGCTTGCATAGTTTGATAAACTTGGGATTGCAAAAGTCAATTCCCTATCTTTTGTCTCTTCACTGAAGTTTGGAATAATTGCACCCTTATGAGCTGAAAGTTTGATACGTCCTTTATCTGTCACAATGCCACTTGTTTCATTGGTAATCAAAGTGGTTGTATAGTCTTGTGTTTGGCCAACAGTTTTTATTTGTTCTTGACCCGCAGAGCCTTCAACTTTAACCAAATACTTTTTGAGGTAGTTTATATCACTTGGTTTTTCCTGTCCGCTTACGTCTGAGGTATGATAACTTCCAACAATTGCGTATACGTTGATTGCGTCAAAACTGTAAATAACATCATTTTCAGTTTCTTTTCTGAAATCTTCCTGCCTATAATTAACACCTAAATCATAGTTGTAAACAGATATAAAGTTGGCTGAGTTTACATTTTCAAACACGACAGTTGAACCATTTTCAACTCTTCCAACAATCCCGCCTGCACTTTGTTTTGCCCTTACATCGCCGGTGGCGTAGGCTTCATAAATATAATATTTGGTTATTACATTTAATTTGCTTCCTTCATTACCATCACTTACATAATAAACCTGAGATGTTTTGGAATTTATGATACCAATAATTCCACCAACATGGTCCGCCCTTGTGTTGATTACATTGAGTTTTGAATATGAAATTGAAAGTTGTCCACTTCCAACATATCCAATAAGACCACCAATATATTTTGGAACATAATCTCTATCTGTTCCTTCGGTGTTGAAAATTGATAAGCTTCCACGTTCTATATCTGAAGGTGATTGATAATATGAACGTAAATTATTTTCAATTTGATTTTGGATTGTTTTTTCATGTTCTGCAAAAAGTTGGGTCATATTGCCATAGGCTTGACCTATAAGTCCACCTGCATAGAACTTTGTGGAGATAATGCGAGATAAACTTTCATTCGTTGAATCCTCTAAAACAATTCCCACGTCTTTTACATCTGTCTGCATTCCCGTGAAACCAGCAAAACCACCAACAACCTGTCCTTGAACACGTGCAGAGGTCGTGATACGTACTCGTGAAACATCATAGTCACTTATTGTTATTAAGTTGGATTCCTTATAAATATACGTTTTTAATGTGCTTTCTTTTTCTGTAAATATATCAATATAACCAAACGCACCGCCTGCATACGACATGTTATCAATAAACTGAGTAATTTCATTTAAAACATTTGCATTGGCCTCAGTGATAAGAACTTTATCTATATGAACAATCATCATTCTAAAGTCGGTTGACATGTTTGCAGTTAAGGTGGAAACTATTGAAGGTCTTGCACTGTCGCCTTCTGTTCCCTCTTGACCATTTGTCACAAATCTGTCTGCTATGACGTTTGGACTGTCTACAGTTATGTTTTTAATCTTGGAGTCACCCATAACAATACCAACAAGACCGCCAACAAAGTTCAATCCTTCTATTTCAGAATTTTCATCGTTTTTAACATCAATGTTTACAATGTTGGAATTTTTTACTATTCCAGTGAGGCCGCCAACAAAGGATGCAAGGTTATTTGCAACTTTGCTGATTCCAAGATTTAAGTTTGTAATTGCTCCGCCCTCAATGGATGCAAACATTCCATAAGATAAAACTTTTGTGCTTGACCTTATTGAAAGGTTGGAAAGAGTAAAGCCGTTTCCAAACAGACTCCCTGTAAATGCTCGGCTTGTAGATGGAAGCTCAATTGTTTCTTTGTCTTCACTTGCTGCAAGGAGAGCGGAAAAATCTATATCCGCAACGATACGGTATGTACCACGTATTTCTGTAGGTGTAAAGCATTTTGAAATATATGTTGATGTGCTGTTGCCCATAACATTTGCAAACTCTTGTGCATTTCTAATAAGAATTGGGTTGTTCTCAGTTCCATAATCTATGTTTATTTCCCCATTATCATACATGGTTGAATATGGAAGAGAATATACGCCTTCTTCCTTGCCTTCCAAGTAATATCTATTTGAAAACGCAATTTTGTTTGGCTCAACAAGGGTGAGGCTTCCTTCATCCTTATTTAATGACCATACCCCATTTATCCTGTTATCGCTAGAGTTGAACGCAAAACCATAGAAATATTTTTCATCATCTATTTCAACAAGTTGAATTGCCCCCGTGTTGTAACTTTCTTCTGTAGGAGCATCATTTCCGAGTTTGGAAGAACGATAATAGTAGCAATTAATATACTCCCCATTTGCAAGTAAGTTTCCGTTTTTATCAACACCGGAGAAGTTCATCTGGGAGTATTGCAAACTTACAATTTGTGATGCAGAGAAGCAGTTTTTAATAGACCCCTTATTTTCATATACAAATCCAGATGCAAGATAGGTTTGCTCAGTTGATTTGTTTGATATAAGTATATTTGAATATGAATCCTGAATTTGTCCACCATTTTGATAAACAAAGCCTGAAATTATTCCGAGTTTTGATGTTAAGGAAGAGCCCTGCCTGCACCATTTATCATTGTTGCTGGCTGCGTCATCTTTAACCCCTTCGATATATGATGTGAGAATCTTTCCGTTGTTGCTACCTGCAAAACCCGCAGTGATGTAAGCAGAGCTATCAGATTGATTGTCAAGTCCAAAGTTTTTGACAAAAGAACTTGCTATTGTGCCAGTATTAGCGAGAACAAAACCCGCAACATCCCCCTGGCCTTCAATATAGAAGTTTTGTAGAGTTTCTTTGTCACGTATATAAACACTATCTAAAGATGGCAACTTTGAGCCAACGGTGTAAACGGAATTGCCACCCACCCTACTGTTTGTGATAGAGCCAGCGTTTGTGAGTACAAAACCTGCCACCTGAGAAGTCCAATTTGAGCCGTCCGTTAAATATTGAGGGGTGGAAGTGCCTTCCCCGCGTATATATTTTACAACAAGTCCACTCTTTTGATTTTGAGAACTTGTATAACCGGTCTTATGGAAGGATACAACTTCGCAGTTTGTTATTATACCTTCATTGTTGATTGCAAAACCCGCAATATTGACACTTGAGTATTCTTGAATATCCGCGGTAATTTGACCACCATTGTATATATTCACCCTTATGTTTTTAAGAGTGGTTGTGCTTGCAACATTATTAAATAATGCCAGATTTAAAGTTTTAGTATTGGTTGGATATAAATTATATGAATCAATATATATAGTATGGCCATTTCCATCCAAGCTTGCAATATTGTTTGTGTCAAAAGGAGTATAGTTACGGAGAATGATATCATTCATTAAAATGTAATCCGCTCTTTCTCTATCGGCCATCTCAATAAATTGTTCTTCGCTTGAAATTATAAGTGGAGTATCCTCATCAGAATAAGTTTTGACAAGTACATTAAATTCATAATCGCTGACAAAGTAGAAATCACCAATTTGTACAGTTGTTTGAAGTTTTAATCTGACAGGGTCGCTGTCATTTGTTGGCTTCAAGCCTTTAATGTTTATGATCTCATCGTTATTTAAGCCTTTTGTAACCTTCCATTCAAGGTACCCGCCCACACTGCTATATTCATCTCCGCTGCGAACATTCAGCCAATTCTCGTTTGTCTTGGAGAAATAATATAATCTTTGTGATAAGTCGAGAACGCCGTCCTCTTCAGTTAGCAATGCATTGCCATTTTCGTCACGTTTATGATTTATAAAATAACTTGCGTTTGTATCCTGATAATGTCCCTGTTTTTTATAAGTTTCAATTGCGTGTTTAATTTTCGCCATAGCCTCAACGCTTTCAGGATCACTTGTATCATAAATATAGTTTTCTGGAAGCAGTGGGACATTGAAGGTTAATGGTTGCTCCATTCCAAGATAGGTAACAAAGGTATCCTCATTTGATCCTGCAAGTGAGATGTTGTCAAGATCCACCTTAAAGTCAACCAAATTCACTATTGCAAAGGCTGTTTTTCGCTCCTCATGACCATTAATAACTCTGGATACAACAACTGAAATTCTAAATATTCCATTTGCGTCATCTTTTACTTTTGCGTCCACTCTGGCGGAAATTCGTGTGGTGTAAACCTTGGTTCCAATGGCACTTGATTCATCCCAAGTTCCGTCAGTGCTTAAGGTAATTCCACCCTCAATATTTTCAACCACCATGGTGTTAATGTCGACATCTTGATCGAAAGGCACTACAACCTTAACCTGTGCTGTCTGCCCCTTTGCAAGAATGGATGTTGAATAACCATCAACGAGGATTTGTGGCTCTGATAAATAACTTACTGTTAAAAAGTAGTTTGCAAAGGTGATAGGAATACTGCTCTTGTTGTCATAGAATTTGATGGTAAGTTTAAGCACGGTATCCTGCATAATTGTGTCACTGGCCCAAATCTTGAAGAAAAGGTCATTATTCTCTTTCGCCTGCTTGTTTGGCACAACGCTTATTCCATTCGCGATTGGCTCAATTGTAGAAGTGTAATCTTCATAATATGTGTTGAGCATTCTTGCGTCCTTTGTCATAAATCTGACGGTGGCCGCACTTGCAATAGACGCTCCGCTATACTCCATAGTAAAGTGGTCATAATATGCAAACTTAGGATTTACGTTGACTTTCAATATACTGCTGCTTCCCGGTGAAAGTACCCCCGTTGTCATCTCGCCAACTTGGTATTTCGTTACATATTTATCTGCATCTTCGCCAGTACCAATTTTTTGATATAGCATATTATCAACACTATGGTTTGTTATACTTATATTTGTAAATTCCTGTCTTGAAATATTTAAAGCAAAGCTCGCACTTGTCGCTTGATGTTTTGATGTTAGGGTCACTGTATAAGTTTGATCCTGTGAAACTTGATTTCTGTAATCATCATAAACACTCATATAAAGATTAAACTTTAAGGTGTAACGACCATTCACAGCTGTTGCAGTTTGGTTAGAAGCAAAAGGCACAACTTCGACCTTTATTCTCTTTTCATTTCCAAGGCTTGCAATCCAAACATTTGAATTTTTTGATGTTTCATCAAGTTTTGATAATTGAAGTTTAATATTGTTGTCTGCAATTTTCATGCTTACTTCAGGAACAAGCATATCGTTTTTATCCCCGCTTGTAAGTTCAACTTCCACCGCACCAATAGTGGCAGGTGTGATTGAAACCCCACTTGCAGACGCTCCAAGATAAATAGCACCATCAAAGAGAGCAAGATTATAGTTTTTAACAAAACTATTTCTTATGGTTTCGTTCGCTTTTACAATATAATCTTCTTTTCCTGTCAAATTTACACAAGTTGAAATTTTATATTTATGTGCTGCATTGTCACTGCTGGTGTTAAGATTTAAGATGTTCTTTCCTACCGTCTGATAATCTATCCCTTCCGTCGCATGTTCAAGCTCGTAATCATTTGTAAGCAAATCAAAACTATTGCCCTGCAAACCTACATGTAAACTTGAATGTTCAAAAGTATAGGTTACGGCGAGGGATTTTCCACGTTGAAGATTGATATCACTATTATCAGCAATCTCCTCAATCCCCCCAGTATAAGCCCATGAAGCTTTTAAGTCTGATATTGCATTTATGACATAAATTGAAATTTGTTTATTCTTTGTATAATCTTGTTTTGAAGAAATTGTTAAGGTTGCAGTTCCGTTTTGTTTTACGATTATATTATTTCCGCTTACCTCCAAAACTCTTGCATCCGAACTTGCAACAACTAGGCGCCTTGCCTCATCCTCAGTTATATTGAGAAGAGCAGCAAGCGAGGTTGTATTGTAATCGTTCAGACCACGGCGTTCACTGTCTGACATGAGGGCAAGCTCACGAGAATTTACCGCATATCTAAACATTACACCGCTGTTTTCTGAAACTCTTAATGCCTTATAGTAATTGTTGCCTTCAACAACTTTTTCCGCAATATTATATCCATCTACACTTGAAATCGCTTCTTGTTGATAGAATTCTTTTAAGTATTCTTTTCCATCATTAACATATGATTTAAAATTTGAGGAAGATGAAAATTCCCAATTATTGTTATTTGATATTATGGTATCACTTGTATATATATCATTATCAAAATAAGAAATATAAACATCCTTTATATCTGTAATACTGTTGTCACCAAAAATATTTGCAAGTCCTACAACCGCAAAGGATTTTTCTATTTTTTCGCCGCCATCAACATGCCCAACAATTCCGCCTGCAAAATTTCCATCAAGGTGCAATATTTTTGTTGTAGAAAGGGTGTAATCATAGGCGTATACATAGGTAAGGGTTCCTCCATTAAACCTACCAACAACGCCACCGACATAATCACCAGAGATTGTATTTACGCCTGTACTAAAATTATAAAATTCAAATCTTGCATTTGACAAACTGCCGCCGTCTTGTTTACCAATTATACCACCGACGTAACTTCCACTATTTGCCCCAACTATTTGAAGGCCCAGCACATTGACATTTGTTACAATACTGCTGTTAGTTCCGACAATTCCGCCAATATATGCAGAATTATCATCCCCTACGCTTTCAGCTATATAACTGCTTCCATCCAGTGTTGACATTTCATAAACACCATCACCTGAAAACACATCAATAGTTACATTGTCAATACGTCCATTGTTTACATTTGCAACAAAGCCGCCACCATTTACCTGTCCTGCAAAAGTGAGGTCACGAATAATACCATTATTAACATTCAAGAAGTTTTTCCCCTTGATTGTTATGGTAATATCAGAGTTATCTCCTCGAATCCCACCTGTTAAAGTTACAAAATTAAAGCCCGGCCAATTTTCCAGTGTCAAATTGTTCATAACTTTATAATACTTATTTGATTCGATTGAATATAAATCTGCCTCATCATAGATATTGTAAGCGTACTCTTCACTTGATCCATCAGCAACGGTAACAGCAATTCGAATCAAGATATTTGAGAAAGGAATTTCTTCTTTTTTATTGTTTATAAAATATCCATTTTCACACAAATAGTCAAACCATGTCTTGCCGTTTTCTTTTATTTGTCCGAGTTTTGAACTTTCTATAATTTGATTTATAGGTTTGCCTGTTTCAGACACATCAGCTGTTCTATCATAATAAGCTATCTTGCTTTGATATATGGCATCAGAAGGTAAAATATAGATAAAGCCTGTTTTTCCTTCTTTCGCATTTAAACTTACCTGACCATTATTGTCAAGTTTGCTTACCTGAACAAAATTTCCAATGTTGCCAGCCTTGTCGGTTACAATAAATGAAAGGTCTGGATTTTTAACATATTGTGGAGTGGATGTGATTACAAGTATGGAAGGTTCTCTATCGCCCACCTCAAAATATAATCCATCTTCACTGTCATTTTCCCAAATTAATTTTTCAATCCTGTCCGCATTCTTAACTTCAACATTAATCACACCGTTAGGGCGGATATTCTTTTCGTTTTTATCAGTGTTGTAATAACTTACTGTAAGGTTATCAGTCCAAATGTCACTACCCTTTGTTGTTAGTCCATTTATATCAAAAGATATATAGGTACTTGTAACAACAATATTAGAAATATTATAGTAACCACCTTCAGAACCCTCCCAAATAACCATATTTCCAATCTTACTTCCTTCACCCATAATGCCAGAAGTGAATGTAAAATAATCCAAACTATAATATGTCATTGGAACACTGCTCAACATGATTGTAACATTTTGAGTGGTTTCTTCACTATCCTTGGAAGACACTGAGTCTCCAGCAAACACCTGTGCATAAGAAGGCTGAATAATAAACTCAGTTGGGGCAACATAATTTTCAACCAAAATAATACGCACAAATTTAGTTTCATTCCCATTATTATCAAGTCCAGTAAAAGTTATGATAAGATAGGAAAAGCCTGTCGTGTTTCTTGTGATAAGGGAAGCATCACTCATGCTGAGAATGCTGCTTTGTTGACTCTTGTTACCATGGGAATAAATTTGGTCGGCTTCAAGGGCTGTAAATGCTTCAAGCTCATAATCAGTATTTATCATATCCAAATATTCAAAAGAAAGTTTGGCACTTGCATACTTGCCTTGAACGCGATTCGTTAAAAATGCGAAAGGTACACTGGCACCTGTTTGAACAAGAAGGTTGGAAACGCTTAAAGATGAGTCGTTTTGAAGGATGAGTGTCTCCCTTCCATTTTCATTTTTACTTACAACATATAGTCCTGCAAATTTATCGGAATATCCTGAATTTGTTATTGAAGAATTTGTGTTGTCATATTCCACCCTTGCGTCTGTCATTGGAAGGAAAAGTTTAACAGGAAAGCTTTCGCTTTTCATTCCATTCTTATGCTTGATAACATAGCTGCAATCATTTGTTAACCCTATACTGTCTGGTTTAACAGAGAAAGTTATATTAAATGCAACCATTCCATTTTCACTTTCTATCAAAACTGGGCTTGAGGCAGTAAAACCTTCCCCCGTTGTCTCCACGCTAAGTCCTTCAATGGAGTTTTGGCCTTCCAATATATAAGTTTTGGTAACTGAGGTTGTTGACGCTGTCGACAGACTGACGTTTGTGTCCCCTCCAAAAACAAGTGCAGATGCTGATTTATAAAGATTTACAGTGCAGGTGTTTTTTACCTCCGAGTTATCAAATGACCTGAAGGTAAGTTTGACATTTGTAAGTGAAGATTTAACAAAATTATCTCCTGCAAGTATATATAACTCACTTGATGAAGGAAGATTATTCTCGTCACTTATAAATTGTAGTCCGCTATCCCCGTTTGGAAGCATGTTAATGCGGGAATAACCGCCATTTAAAGTTTTGAAATAAAATTGCAAGGTGTCTGTGACAATTGTTGCATCGCTTTCGCCACAATCAGTATAATCAACCAAAATGCTATATTTTCCAGTTGCATGGGTAACAGACACTGGCAAAAGTTCTATTTTATATTTTGTTCCATAAGGAAAAGCATAGGAGGTATAAATTGTTTGAACTGAGGAATTGGCAAGGCTCCCCTCCTCGTTATACACATTTAACGCATTGACTTTTTCATAGCAATCAATTTTAAATTGGCTGGATTTAATCTGATAGTTATATTTTGAATATCCCACATTAAAATAGGCAGTAAAGCTTTTGTTTAAGCTTGCTTTTAAAGATTTAACTTCATAGATATAAGTTGTGTATCCACCGTCAACAGAAGAACTTAAACTGAGAATAGACACCCCAGTGTCGTCAATTTCCCCATTCGAAAGAATAACAGCCTCTGGGCTAACACCCTCCCTACTTGCAAATGTGAATTTTATGTAAGCCGTATAATCATTATCGGTTGCAATGTTTGGGACAATATTGATAACTTGACCGGCAAGGTGAGCATAAGACTGAGACATGTTGTGGGAATATTCCATGCTAAGTCCTTCTGAGGTTAGAGGCTCAATTACGCTAAGGATAATTTCTGTACTTATATCAGTATACAAATCGGTGGCGATCAATGTTATAGGAAGATATCCTTTCTCGTCTTTTTCATTGTATTCGTCTGAAATAGAAAGTTCATTACCAACAAGGCTTATATATCTTGACGCATCAAGTGGCAAGGACCATGCTATATTTTTTCGTGCTGAAACAGGATTGCTCTCGAGCAAGATATCGCTGTCTAACTTGTTGCTTTTACCTTTAAGCACAAACATGTTACTTTTGCTTAAAGTATCCTCTTGTTTTTGTGATAACGAAAGCACATTACTGTAAACCGTCACGCTTATAACGCTTTTAACACTGCTGTCATAATTGCTTGTAACAACAATTTCTGCTTCACCTTCTGAAATGGCATTTATTGTTATCACGTTTTGCCCTGTCACAGAATTATACACAGCACTTGCCGTGGCAATATTTTCATAGGAAGAAGATGCGGTCACCGTACCGCCGTCAATTCCGTTGACGGTGGCAATAACCGTAGAGTTATGATCTGAATCATCGTTAAGACAAATTTCTTTGTGAGTGTCACTTAAAGTTATTGTTATGTCCACTCCACCACAGGCAGACAATAAACTTCCGCCAAGCAAAATGATTGTACTCAAAAGTCCTAACCAAAACTTTTTCATTTTTCCTCCTTGTTTAATATTTGTAGTTTAATCAAGACAATGCGTTCATCTCGCTAAATTTCTACAAAATTAACCCTCTTATCAAGAGTATATAATTTGGTGAAAAAATTGTCAAATAATTCCCAATTATATATAAAAAATAAATATATATATTTCGCATTTATTTTTTGAAATATTGATTACTTTTATTCAGAAGAAAATACACAAAAAAATAATAAATAATAATTTTTTATTGCTTTTTAATTGTTTTTTTGATATATTTTTTTAACAGGAGCAAGTTATGCAAAAAATTTTGGGCGGACTTAGGAAAGTTTGTGAAGAATATAATTTGATTGATGATGGCGACAAGATTGCTGTGGGGCTGTCCGGAGGCAAAGATAGCCTCACCCTGTTGACAGCATTAAAAAGATATCAATCATTCAGTCCACAGAAATTTGAACTGATTGCAATAGCTGTTGATTTAAGCAATGGAAAAATGGATTTTTCACCACTCACACAATATTGCGACGATTTAGGAGTTCCTTTTCAGCTTATCCCATCCAATGTATTTGAGGTGGTTTTTGACATAAGAAAGGAAAAAAATCCTTGTAGTTTATGTGCAAATATGCGAAGAGGGCTTCTAAACAGTGCAGCAAAAGCCCATGGTTGCAATAAAGTTGCACTCGGGCACCATAAAGATGACCTGATTGAAACTTTTATAATCTCCCTATTTTTTGAAGGCAGACTTTCAACTTTTAAACCCAAAAGTTACCTTTCAAAAACCGATCTAAACATAATTCGACCTTTGTTGTATTGTTGCGAAGAAGATATTTGCTCTGTGTCTAAAAACTTTCCCGTTGTCAAAAATATTTGCTCTGTTGACCACAAAACACAGCGTCAAGAAGCGAAAAAAATATTGGAAAATTTGGACAAAAAATATAATGATGCTAAAAATAAAATATTTAATGCTATCATACACAAAGAAAGATATAATTTATTTGATTAAAAATAATTAAAAATTAAAATTTACTTAAAAAATGAAAAAAATCAGTGTTTTTTACTGATTTTTTTAATTATTTTTATATTTTTTGAATTAATTATTTAATTTAACAAGAATTTTTCATATTGTCTATCTCTGATTTTTGAGAAGCAAAACTGGTGCCTATAATCAAAAGTTGTCTTGTTATATCTTGCACATTTACCGCCCTCTGTAGTGCAAGATTTGTATTAATCATGCTTTGTAAATAATCACTCACAACCTCAAGCCCAGAGCAAAAATTATTCCCTAAACTTGGCACCTTTAAATTTTGAACTGGTCTTGTGGATTCACCGCTAAGTTCAAAGTATATATTTAAAAGCGGTATCTGAGTTAAAGCATTCTCCTGTTCAAGCTTTGCTATTTGCGACGCATTTGACCTGCTTATATTTCGCATTTGTTGATATAGCATACTTAATATTCTTGTGCTGTTATACAGTGTGGCAGAAAGACATACAGCATCTTCGCCACTTGGCAAACTTGGGGCTGGGGCCGGCGGATTAACTGGTTCAGGACTTTGAGGCGGCTGTGGTGCCGGGGTGATAACCGGCGGCGTGGCAGGTCGTGGCTGCTCATCAATTTGCATTTTTACTTTGTCATTTTTTACAACCACATAGGTTTGTGATAATGGTTCAAATTTTAATATAAAATTATCTGATAATCGTGACATTATAACTCCTTTCAAAATTATATATGCCCTTTGGTCAAACTTTGTTTGACATAACTTAAAAAAGATAATAAACTTTAAAAAGGAGAAAACATGGTTACACTCATCATTTTAGACGGATTTGGACTAAACAAAAAGAAGTTTGGAAATGCCATTAAGTCGGCAGGCACTCCAAACCTCGATAAGTTAAAAAAAATATATCCCTACACCACATTAAAAGCAAGCGGTGAAGCCGTAGGTTTGCCCAAAGGCGTTATGGGCAATTCTGAAGCTGGGCACCTTACACTTGGTGCAGGACGAGCAATTTTTCAGGACTTAAGTTTGATAGATAAAGAAATTAAAAACGGAAATTTTTATAAAAACGCTGCATTGCTTAAGGCTATTAAGCACGCTGAGAAAAATAAAAGTAATTTGCACATTATGGGCATAATTTCTGATGGTAGAGTTCATTCTGATATTGCCCATATGTTTGCAATACTTGAAATGGCCAAGAATTTCAAAATCAAAAAGATATATATCCACGCGTTTACCGATGGCCGTGACAGCGAAATAAAATCCGCACAGAAATATATATCCATGATTGAGGAAAGAATCAAAGACACAAATATCAAGATTGGAACAGTGCTTGGCCGAGTATATCTGGACCGAGAACTTAACTATGCACGTGTTAAGGTCATGTATGACCTTTTGGTGTATGGGAAAGGAAAAAAAGTAAGTTCTGCCGCTAATGCGATACAAGACGGATATGCAAACGGTACCACCGACGAATTTTTAGATCCTTATGTTATTGACGAGAATGCCCGTGTCGAAGATAATGATAGTTTAATTTTCTTTAATTATCGCACGGATAGGGAAAGAGAAATTACCTACGCTTTTACCGACCCAAACTTTAAGGAATTTAAGATAAAGCATTTTAAAAACTTACTTTATACACAAATGACACAATATGCTGACGACTTATCGCATTTAAATACCGCATTTCCGCCTAAAACAGTGGATAACAGCTTAGCTGCTGTTCTATCAAAAAATGGGAAAACACAGTTTCATATTGCCGAAACCACCAAATACATGCATGTAACATACTTTTTTAATGGCACTGTAGACACTGCATATCCTGGAGAAACTCGCAAACTTATTGAAACAATTAAAACTGATAGTTACGCCTACTACCCAAAAATGAAGGCAATTGAAATCACAGAAAACTCCCTTGATGCTATTGCATCTCAAAAATATGATTTTATTCTTGTTAATTATTCCAACCCCGATATGCTTGGCCACACTGGCAACTTTGAAGCAACCAAAGAAGCCATCACTTGTGTAGAAAAACAGGCCTATGCTCTTGCCCTTGCCACACTTATGGCTGGCGGAGACTGCATAATAACTGCCGACCATGGTAATGCCGAGTTGATGATAGACGAAAAAGGAAACCAAGTAACAAATCACACAACAAATGATGTTCCATGCTTCTTTGTCAGCGAAAGATTCAAAAAGGCTAAACTTAAAAAAGGTTGCACTATTGCAAATATAGCCCCCACCGTTTTAAAACTACTGGATATAAAACCACCAAAAATCATGGAAAAGCCTTTGTTTTAATAATAAAATTTTAATATTATTCCTGCTTTTTTCTTTGTTTTTCGACATAATTCGTTTAAAATAAAGTTATGTCTATTTCAAGAAATTTTAAACTCATTATGGGTGCACTTATATGTTTGTTGTTAAGCATATCAGCTATGCTTGGCATTTACCTATTTTACAATCATGAAAAGACAAATTTAACTTTCACTCTTCCAAATAAACTGGATTTATATGTAGGTCAAACAACTTCCATCGTTTATGAAACAAACATGCCCGAAGCAGAATTATCTTTTATTGTTGCCGACCCGCAAATCGCAAGCATAACTGAAAATAATATAACCGCCTTAAAAGAAGGAACAACGATTTTACGTGCAACAGCAAGTTTTGATGGACAAGTTTGTTATGCAAGTTCGACAATAACTGTGACATCAAACCCTGCTCCCACGCCTTCTAATTATAATTTCAGTATAGAACCAGAGAACAATTGCACTTACGATAACGGTATTTTATTTCTTATCAGTGAAATGGCAAGCTTTAAACTTGTGATAACTGATATTAATAACCAAATTTATGACTATAGCAGCGTAAATGTTAAAATAGACTGTTCTGAAAACATTAATATAACAAAAGAAATCGAATATTTTATTATAAGTGCAAGCAACGAAGGTTTTATCAAATTTGATATCGATGAAATTGGCCTAGTATTTTCCATTCCTATCAAAATTTCTCAGAAAATCGATAAAAATGGTTGACTTATTGAAAAATACAGGGTATAATGCTAATGCGTTAATAAAAAGAGGCTAAAAATATATTTTTCTCATTTAAATCCCTCTTTGAGTAAAAACATATGCTTCTTAAACGCAGATATAGAGGTGTAGCTCAGCTGGTTAGAGCACCACCCTGATAAGGTGGGGGTCGGTGGTTCGAGTCCACTCATCTCTACCACTATAAACAAAACGCTATAAGTCAGTAAAATAAAGACTTATAGCGTTTTTTGTTTTCTGTTTAGCTATCAAATTTATACTCGTTTCCAAAGTAAAATCCGCAATGTGTGCAAAATTTTTTATTAAATCAAGAATTTCTCTTTGCTACCATGTGATTATCGAATCTATTGTAGCCATAGATTTACAGAATATTCTAACCTTGTGATGTCCGTCTTTAAGCTCCTTAGATAGATAAGACATCACACTTGTACCATTAGTTTCCGCTAGAGAAATTGAGTCAACAATATAGCCATCAACCCAAACCTCAAAATTCCCTTTTAGATTTGCAGATGAAAGTATACCTATTCTTCGGCCTGTAAACTCAAAAATTACATTGGCATTTTTATCACCTTGATAAACATGTCCGAATGTGGATTTCGTTGATTTTATCGTCCATCGGCCTTTAAATTCGAATTTTGCATTATCAGGAGAGTACTTTTCCCCATTTTGCAAGGATAAATAATGAGAAAAGTCTATACTGTTGAGAGCTAAGTATCTGCTTGTATTTGTTTTGGTAACAATAAGCTTGTAATACCTAAAACTTTTTTCCTCAAATGAAACGGTTAAATTTATATTATTTACCGAAAGATTGGTAAAGCTGCCGATAAGCATATCAAAATTTTCGCCGTCTAAACTACCAAAAAGATCAAATGTGACTGGCAGGGCACTATTTTGAACAGATGAGGCTTTTGTATATCCATAGAGCGTCATTCTGTTGGCCTTTATTTCCTTCCCAGCATCAACAACAAGTTCAAATGGAGAGTTTGCAGAAACGAAGTTCTTGGTATGTATATTTGTATCTTTATTTCCGTCAAACAAGTTATTAATATCAAAGCTTTCATCCCATGGATTATAATTTGGAGAGCTTACAACTTTTTGATTTAATGAGAAATTTTCTGTATTTGTAAAATTTTGTGAGTAATTTCTTACCAAAAAGTAATCAGTTTCAAATTTTTTATTTATAATTTCATAGGTGCTTCTATATGCTGACGCATAGTTAACAGATATTGTTTCCTCACTGCTTCCTATATAATTTCCTTCTTCGTCAAAATACCCTGACGGTGGCTCAAATCTTCCCCAACCGACTCCAATAAATGCCGATTTATAATCAACTATAAATAATGCTTTAAAATATATCCACTGTCCAGCTTTTATATCTTTCAAATCTTGATATGTACTTGGGTCATTCATATTAAAGCCATTAAAATTACTTTCATTCTTTAAATTAACAGCAAGATCATATGAATTACCATTGTCAAGTGAAACATAAAGTGCAGCATAATGTCTGCCTCGCAAAGCAATGCGATATTTCCCCGCCTCACTTGCAAGCAGCTTTCCTCTTATCTCCACAATGCTATTAATAGCCGGCGGCGTTGTATACCAGACTTCCGCATTCCCATTTTGTACTGGGTTTATATTGTCTGTTTCTTCTTTGCTGGAGTATCCTGCATACCCACTTTCGTAAGCTGTGACTGGATCTGTATACTTATTTTCATCCGAGTAAGTATAGACCGTTCGTTGAAGCATGGTTTTGTTTATTTCATGATCTTGCTCAAATTCCAATACCAAATCAACATCATCCACTTCAAACGCATGGTCATCCTTTGTTATTTCAATTGTAACATATATTTTGCCAGAGCGTAAGTTGGATTTATCTGGTGTAAATGTATAAATATTTTCTTCAGTTTTAGTAATTTTACCATGTTTTGGTTGTGTTATGCTTTTAATTCTATATGAAAATCCGCTTGGCAAGATCACGCTTCCGCCTACATACATTCCATTGAGGTCACCGTTTGTGGTTTTATAAGCCGATAAATCAATAGTAAAATTGGCTCCATACTTTATTCTATATGGTTGCATAGTTTCAATATATTGCTTTTCATTATCATAATTAAAACTTTGCCCAGTTTGATATATCGAAGAAATCGGAACATACATAGGGTATCCAGAATCTCTAAACTGATTTATACTTTCTTCTGGCAAGCCTGCACCCAATATTTCATTAAAGAAATAGGTCATATTATTATGTGTGGCTTCTGTAACTGCTCTATAATATCCTGAATAACTCTGGCCATATCGACCTGCACGTTGCAATCTTATTGCTTGTAAAAATTTCTCTTGACCATAACTGTGTAACAATGTTGCATATTCTCTTAAAGGATTTTCAGTTCTGCTTAAAGTTTGTCTTAAGGCCCATGTGGCACTTGTATATCTATTCCAGCCTCCAAGAGCATCCCCAGATGCTCCCAAGGTTCGTGAAGAAGATATCTTTGTAAAAAGACTATAGGAAACCAGATTGAGTGCATTATTTGTAACTTCCCCACCGGCACCTCGTCCCCAGCCACTTTGAAAATTGTGGTTATACTCGTGCATGTTTCCCCATGCTCCTGAGCGGACAAATGTATTGTAATTAAGTGAATTTGGCATCCAACCCATAGGACAGTTTACAGAACTTCTGCCTGGAAACGCAACGGCGGCACCCGCAGCAACAAAAGGGTCATACAAAAATACAACTCCTTGGTTGGTAACTTGCGTTGAAACAAGAGATATTTTTTCCCAAAGTACAGCTGCTTCATAAATTTGATCAAAATCGAACGCCGCGGCATAATATTTTGGTCCAGAATGAAGCACTCCATATTCCCACACCTCCAAATCAAAAAATGGAGCGGTGGATTTAGCATTGCTTTCAAACTCTTCTTTTGTGGTATATCCTAAAATAAAATGTGAATAGTTGACAGCTCCTGAAATTACAACAGAAAAATCCACGCCTTCATTGACCACATAGACCGGGCCTCCAAAATATGAACCTATATATGCGGTATATACCCCATCTTCTAGTGTTGCTGTTGCAGTATTTATATTCATGGTGTTTAGGATAACAGGCATACGATTAATATTCCTTGCTTCCCAAATATTATTGGCTTGACCATTATATAAGCATTGCCCAATATGTATTTGAATGCCGTTTGTTGCTTTCATGTCTGCTTCAGATATTTGAACTTTTATCACTTCTCCTGCTGGTGCGTAAAGGCCTGTAACGCTATAACTGTTATAGCCTCTTGGGCTCATGGTTATTCTTTTTATCACCCCTCGCTCTTCATTTGACACATCCCCTAAATACATTCCAACTGATGAGGTATGTTTGTATAGTTTTCGGTTAAGAGGAGTTCCGTTTAAATAAAGATTTCCTTCGCTATCCATTTTGTCAAATGTTCCAGAAGCATTTCTTGTCGGGGTAGCACATAAATATGAGGCCTCTGCAATCACTTGTAATTTTTCATCCATGGTATAAGACTTTGTATATCCATAGGTGGGATAACCACAAGCCAGCCCCTCATCTTGAATTTCTGTTGGGATTTTTCGGTCAACAAAGCCCAAGTATTCTGTTTCATATCCAACACGAGTTTGATTTGAATATTCATTTGCAAAAGCTGCATTGTCTCTGTTTTTTATAACAAATATTACAGTAAACGTAATAAATACAGCAACAAAAAGGATTGACAACGTAATTGCTGCAGCAAGATTTCTTGTATTGATATATTCGATTTCCTTGCGTGTCAATTTCTTTGGTGTAGAAGATTTATTAACTGACATAGATTTTTCTTATATTCCTTTTATATTTTTTATAATTTTTCTGCAACTTCCCAAGCTCGCCAAACAACAGTTCTTAAATTTCCAACTGACAAAGCATCTCCTACGATATGAACATGCTTTCCTGCCTTGGCAAGAGGTGCTGGATTATATCCGATTGCACAAATAACATTATCAACTTTGACTGAATGCTTTTTCCCCTCTTTATCTTCTATAACAATACTGCCCTTTTTGATTTCTAAGCACTTGCTTTCAAGATAAACTGGCACATCATTAGTTTTAAAATAGTCTCGAAGATAGGAAGAGTTTGCAAGACAAAGTCCATTAGACACCATCAAATCTTGCAATGTCTCAATTATAATAGGACTTTTGCCTTTCAAATGAAGGTCATAAGCAATTTCACATCCTGTCAAACCGCCTCCAATGACAGCAATCCTTTCCCCGACATCTTTTCCGTTTAAATATTCCACGGCTTCAATCGCCTTGTCGCCGCCTTGAATTTTCAATTTACGCGATTTTGCACCTGTAGCGATTACAATCTCATCAGCATCCAATTTTGAAATATCGCTTATTTCAGTATTAAATTTCACATCAATAGCAAGGTTCTTTATCTGGCGTCTATACCATTCTATTAATGCTTTATCAGCACCTTTAAAAGTTGGTGCGGCTGCGGCAATAAATACGCCTCCCAGCCTATCTGTCTTTTCATAAATGGTAACTTTATGACCTCGTAATGTTGCAATGCGGGCGGTTTCCATCCCGCCAACACCACCACCTATAATTGCAATTTTCTTTGCCAGCTTTGCAGGTTTAATATCGTATTTTCCACCATCCATCGTGGTTGGATTTAATGCACATCGTGACATATGCACTGAATCTTCAAAAGCACAAGCATTTGCAACCCCCTTATAATGAGACATGGCAAGACAAGCATTATGACAAAAGATACAAGGTTGAATATCTTCTGGATGCCCTTCCATAAGTTTGGTAACCCAGTGACTGTCAACAAGGAATTGTCTTGCAACCCCCATTGCGTCGATCTTGCCATCTTTAATTGCCTTTGCACTGACTTCTGGAGTCATCTTTCCTGCACAAACCACAGGTATATCTATAAACTTTCTGACATGTGCCACATCATCAAGGTTGCAATTTCTTGGCATATAGACAGGTGGATGTGCCCAGTACCATGCGTCATATGTACCATTGTCTGCGTCAAGCATATCATAGCCAGCATCTTGAAGATACTTGGCTGCTTTTTCACTTTCTTTCATATTTCTGCCGACTTCTTTAAACTTTTCGCCCGGCATTGCACCTTCACAAAAGCCTTTGGTTTTGCTGACTACTGAATAACGTAGTGACACTGGATAATCTTTTCCACATGCGTTTTTGATTGCTTGAACAATTTCCACAGGAAAACGGAAGCGGTTTTCAAAACTTCCACCGTATTCGTCGGTACGATTGTTTGTATATTCAGTGGTAAATTGGTCTATCAAATAGCCTTCATGGACAGCGTGAATTTCCACACCGTCAACGCCTGCTTCCTTACACATCTTAGCAGTCTTGGCAAATGCATTTACCATAGCGCGAATTTCCTTTTGAGTTAATGCCCTGCTGTTTACCCCATCAACCCAACGAAGAGGAAGTACGCTTGGAGACGCACAAAGATACTCAACATTTAAAATTGGTTTGACTAGCTTACCAAGAACTTTATGTTTAAGCATTGGCACAAGAGAATTTGGCACCGAAAAACTTCGTCCAAAACCAGCAGTCAGTTGTACAAACAGTTTAGCACCTGTTTTGTGAAATTCTTCCATGTAGACCTTGAGTTTTTTAAATGCCCCCTTGGCTTTATATAACCAGCTTCCACCAATCATATTTCTCAGCGGTGCAATCCCTGGAATTATAAGCCCAACATTATTCTTTGCAAGATCCATAAAAAAGTCTGCCGCATCTTTATCAAAATGATGTCTTTCCATCCAACCAAACAGGGATGTCCCACCCATCGGACAAAGTACAATTCTGTTCTTTATTTCCACATTACCAATTTTCCATGGCGTAAATAGAGGCTCTATTTTTTTATCCATAAACCACCTTCCTTTTTCCTCATGATATAATAAATTTAATCAAAATGTCAAGGAAATAATGCCGACAGAGTTTGCGGGTATAAATACATAGAATTTATTTAAAAAAATCCACAAAAACTGTGGATTTTTCAAAACTTTACTCATCCTTACTAACAAAGCAGTATCCAAAGGCATTTGGTCCCCAATGACATGCTATAGCTGGGTCGAGATTATCGAAAATCTTAATATTTTTATGATATGCTTTAGGCGTCATCGCAATCAACTGATCAACATTTGATTTATTGTAAGTATATGATGCAACAATATCATAATTTGTATCGCAATTCATACTTTCAAGTGCACTTGCAATATAAGTCATTCCATTTTTTAGCCCCATTTTCTTCGCAAGTACAGTCACACTTCCTTCCTTAAATCCAATGATTGGCTTAATATTAAGCATGCTGCCAAAAAGCCATTCTTTTTTTGACAATCTTCCCCCGCGAAGAAGATAATTTAAAGTTTCAGGAATCGCCATAATCTTAATTCTTGGTATAATGCTCTGAACTTTCTTCTCGATGACATCCAATGACTTGTCACGATTACGGTTTATTTCGTCAACAATAAGACGCATTCCACCAACTGCCAATTTTGAATCGATAACTTTAACCCGGCTTTCCCCTTCAAAAATCAGTCTCAAAGCATTATAGGTGCCAGAAATCTTAGATGAAATTGTAAGTATGATAACTTCGTCACCTTGGTCCAAACATTTCTTCACACGCTCTTCAACTTCAACAAGGTCTGGAAGGGAGGTTTTAGGGAATCCTTTTTCATCAATTAAGAATTTATAAAAGTCCTCCATTGAAAGATTTTCCCCATCCTTATATTCCTTTTCTCCAAGCAAAATATTAAGTGGAATTAATTCAATCTGATACTTTTCTTGCTCTTCTTTTTTTATACTGCAACCTGAATCTACAAAAACTTTTAACATAAACCCTCTCTTTTCCTTTTGTATTATTATATAAAACACTTTATGAAATTATATTATATTGTTTTATATTATAACAACTTTTATCCTTTCCGTCAATCAATACTCTTTCAAAACACAAAACTTTATTCCACCGTTTTCAGCGAGCCATTCATATCTGTCTTAGTAACCTTCCTATAAAGTAACATTGTGGAGATAAAAGTAAAGAATATTGTTATACATGGAGCCAAAATCCACGTCCACCAATTTACATTGGCCGATGAGCCAAATTCTATAAAATTGAATATAAACTCAATAAATCCATAGCCAATAGGAAGGCCAATGATGGCACCAATGGCACTCATTATATAGATTTCCCGAAAAATGTACCCCGTGACTTCTTTGTTATGATAGCCAAGCACCATAAGCGTTGCAACCTCACGATTTCGCTCACTGATGTTAATATTTGCAATGTTGTATATGACCAGTGCACACAGCAGTCCCGCAAACACAATGAGTGCAGTTGATAATAATACCAATGATGAGCCCATGTCAAGTTTTAATGTGTTATCAAGTAGCCCCAATCCTGCAAGGACCAATACTGTTGAACCAATAATAGAAATCACCGTCATTAAAAATCGACTTTTAAACAAAAACACATTTCGAAAACTCGACTTATATTTAAAACTCAATTTATTCCAAACAAATGGCATTTTTTCCATCAACACTCGTTTCCCCGCAGGCGGTGCTTTAGGCGTAAGCAAGGTGGCAGGCTTACTGCGTGTAATCTTAAATCCAACGAGTAAAGTTACAAGCAAAGAAGAAAGAAGTATTATGACAAAGGTGAACAGATAAAATAAATATGGCATGGAAGTTGGCAAACTTGGCATTGCATATTGAATACCAAATGCTATATATAGAATATCTGTAAGCCCTATCCCAACGCCCCAAGCGATCAAACCGCCGACTAAAGTTGCAATTGTAATAAAGAAAAGATATTTACTTATAATTGTAAAATTTCCATATCCCAGCGTTTTCAGGCAAGCCATCTGACCTCTTTCTTCATCAAGAAGGCGGGTCATTGTGGAAAAAACAACAAGTGCAGTTACAAGTAAAAAGAACACCACAAATATCGACGCTATGCTTCCCACCTTGTTCGCATAAGAATTTAATGAAAAAATCCCATAATTTTCATAAAGCGTCAATACCCTCGCATTGTCTAGCTCCAACTCGGATTTTAACTGATCTATAACTTGTTTATATTCCTTGCTAAAGCAATCAAACAGGCCTCTATCATTAAGGGTGATATATATATCATTGACAGGTAAGAAAGCTACATTATTTAAATAGATCACATTGTCAAGATGTTTTCCTTCAAGAAAGCTCGGCTCCTTAATTTGATGTATAATCATAGGATTTCGAACTATTCCTGTGACATTATATTCCTTTCCATTAAAGGTGATTTTGTCTCCAAGCGAATAACCTTTTATATCTGTTGTCTGCCTTTCCACAACAACCTCATTGCTTTCCTGAGGCAAACGCCCAGCCAACAATTCAAGTTTGTTAATCTTCATGTTGTTAAGGTCAAAATTCTGAACTCTGACAGTGTCACCTTCAAGTTCGACATCGTAAGAAAACCCTTTCATAATATTTTCTTTGCCAAACTTCTCGGTAAGAATGTTTATCTGCTGCGAAGAAAAGCCAAACAGGCTTTCACTTTTAATAATAAAATCTGAAACATTTTGTTCAATATAATAATTATTTAATGCATAATTGATTTTACCCTTCACTTCGCCTAAGCCGGACATAAATCCAACACTTACAATTATAATTGCAACCAAGGTAAAAAATCTGGCTAAATGCCTAGGAAACATACGGAACAATGATTTTAAATATGTTTTCATTACCATTCTATCTCCATAATTGATTTTGGATTTTCATTTACATCAATTTTTTCTATCTGTCCGTTTTTTATGTATATGACCTTGTCTGCCATCTCCTTTAAAGCTTGATTATGGGTAACCACTATCACAAGTTTATTGTTCTGCTTGGAAATATTATGAAGAAGTTGCAGGATATTTTTGCCTGTGATGTAATCAAGTGCACCTGTCGGCTCGTCACACAGAAGAAGTTTAGGGTTCTTCGCTATTGCACGAGCAATGCTTACCCTTTGTTGCTCACCTCCACTAAGTTGAGATGGGAAGTTTTTAAGTCTAGACTCTAAACCAACATTTGTAAGTGTCTTGGCAGGTGACAAGGCATCTTTACAGATTTCGGTGGCCAGTTCCACGTTTTCAAGTGCGGTCAGGTTGGGCATAAGGTTATAAAATTGAAACACAAACCCAATATCATTTCTGCGATACTGCGTTAACTGTTTTTTGTTCAAGTTTGACACTTCTTTCCCGTCAAGAACAATCTTTCCTTCAGTCGCGTCATCCATTCCGCCAAGCAGATTCAAAAGCGTGGTTTTTCCTGCACCACTCGGCCCAAGTATAACAACAAACTCGCCATTTTCAAGTTCGAAAGATACATCTGTTAATGCTTTAAAAGAGCCCGCTGCTGTTTTGTATTCTTTTGAAACTTTTTCCAACTTTAAATAACTCATTTTACTTTCTCCCTTGCTTTGATTTGCAAATACTATTCTTTTATGCTATTATTATAATCAACATGGGTAATATAAACAACTACAGTTTATTATTATGGTAGATAAAACAACCAAAACTTGAAATGGTTGATAATCTTGGAGGATGTTATGACAGATTTACGTGTTATTAAAACAAAAAAATCGATTGAAGAGGCTTTTTTCAAACTTCGCAAAAAGAAATCCTTGGAGCAAATAAAAATCAAGGATTTATGTTCTCTTGCAATGATAAACAAGACCACCTTTTATAACTATTACGATGACATATATCAACTTTCTGCCGAACTTGAAAATCAAATTTTGGAAGAGTGTTTTAGCAATATGCCAGATTATGATTGTATGTTGACAGACACACAAAAGTTTATAGTCGGCATTTATAAGGCCTTTGAATCAAATCCAAAGGTATTAATTTTGTTCAACAATCGATATGAAATTTTAGTAACGAAAGCAGAAAATAAACTTTTAAAACTGTATAAAAAAATTATAAATACTTCTGAAAAAGAGATGTATACTTTGTTTTACATTCGCGGAGCTTTTTATATATTATTTAATTACAAATGCGACGAACAACAAAAACTAAAAATGCTTGCGGATACCGCAAAAATATTCGTTCAAGAAAAAGCAAAAGAATGGTTGCAAAAATAAAAATTTGACTCAATTTAATTTGGTATAAATTTTATTTATGTTATAGTTTTTAAAAGGAGGATATATGAAGGGAATTATTCTTGCAGGAGGTCTTGCGTCACGCTTATACCCTGCAACATTATGCTGCACCAAAGCAATTCTGCCAATCTATGATAAACCGATGATATATTATTCGCTTTCCACTCTTATTCAGGCAGGGATAAAAGATGTGCTTATCATATGCACTGAAAAGGATCTGCCTGTGTTCGAGCGTTTGCTTGGAGATGGTAGCGGACTTGGAATTTCTATCAAGTATACAATTGAGGATAAACCAAGGGGGGTTGGCTATGCGTTCATCTTGGCAGAAAAGTTTATTGGAAAAGATAAAGTCTGCCTTATTTTTAGCGATAACATATACCATGGCAGAGCACTCAAAAAGAAACTTCAAGCCGGTGCAAAATTGAAGGAAGGTTGTGAAATATTTGGAATTGAAGTGCCTGACCCAGAAAAGTTTGGAATTATTTATGAAAAGAATGGCAAGGTTATACGAATTGAGGAAAAACCTAAAAACCCAACCTCTTGTCTTGCACAGACAGGGCTGTTCTTCTATGACAACAAAGTAGTTGAATATGCAAATCAGCTTAAGCCTTCTGCAAGAGGCGAATATGAAATTACTGATATAAACAATATGTATATAAAAAATGGAAAGTGCAAGCTTAACCGTCTTGAAAGGGATGTTGCTTGGCTGGATACAGGTTCACATGAAAGCCTTCTCGCAGCAACGCAGTATGTTCATTCCATTCAGTCTCTCACTGGAGAGTTTATTGGTTGCATTGAAGAGGACTCTTTCAATATGGGATTTATTAATAAAGATCAGCTTTTGGCCGCTGCCGAAAAGACAATCAAAACGGCATATGGCAAGCACTTAAAGAAACTTTATGATAATGTGGCAAAACAAAAAACGCTTAGTTAAGCGTTTTTTATTTTCTCATCACGCAACTTTTGATGATGGAAATAGTTTTTATAGTTGATGCTATTCTCCTTGCAGTACGACTCAAACTCCTTTTCAAGTCCGCTCCAATAACTTTTATCACCCTTATAATATATCTTTGAATAAAGGTCAAAAAGGTGATTATGATTCGTCCTGATGTAATCCATAATCACAAATTTGTAATCTCCACGAAGGTTGAGATTTTCAAACCAATATTCATCAACATAATTTTTCGTCTTTTCGATTATTGCCTTGAAATCTGTTATTTCCGGAAATATTGGCGACATAAATAATACTGTTCTAACTCCATTCTCATGAAGGATTTTCAGGGTGTCAACGCGCTCTTTAATGCTGCTTGCATTGTCCATGTCATTTTTGAAATTTTCATCAAGTGTGTTTATCGAAATCGCAACCGTTAAGTTTTTAAACTGCTTTAACAGCTCTACATCCCTTAAAACCAAAGAGGATTTTGTTGTTATTATAAGTTCACAATTGACATCTTTGATTCGTTGTAAAATCCTTTGAGTTAGTTTTTCCTCTTTTTCAAGAGGATTATAACAGTCTGTCACCGAGGACATGAACACTGATTTCCCCTCTATCTTTTTTCTGTCAATCAACTTATCACATTCCTTAACATCGACGAAACTTCCCCAATCTTCCTCCTCGTGTCCTGAGTACCTTTTCATAAAACTTGCATAGCAGTATCTGCAACCATGCATGCACCCAATGTATGGATTGATTACATAGTCACTTGCAGGAAGATTGGATTTTGTCAACAAGTTGGAAGCCTTAACTCTCGCCACTTTTACGCTCATTATTTCTCCTTTTTGTATATCTTGGTTGCAATGCTTGTAAATAACGTCCCAACAAAGCCACCCATGAAAAGACTTATCATGTTAAATATCGCATCTGAAAGTTGCACCGAACGTGAGATTGGAAGAACGAATTGAAGAAGTTCCAACACAAAGCCAACCATAAAACCAATATACCAGCATATAAGAAGTGAGTTCATAGGTCTGATATGTCTGATAAAATAAGCGATGTACATTCCCAGCGGGAAAAGCATAACAAGATTTATAATGATATCATACGAAGATAAATTCTCAAAAGCCCAATTGATTGTCTTGCCGCCGACAGTGCCAGAAAAATCAAAGTTTATTGTTACCGCCGTCTTGGTAATTTCAAGGTTGCTTATTATTCCCACAACAATTACCCCAACATACAAAACCGTCAAAACGCTGAATATTGCCGATTTTGCTTTTCCGTTCTTCATAAACGCCAAAAGTAACAATGGAAGAACCACAAACAAGCCAAGCCAAACACCAACAACAAGATATGTATTTATACTCATAATTCCCTTTCCCTTTTTATCATTGTAGCACGAAAAATAAAAAACTCCTAAAACTTTATTCAAGTTTAGGAGTCGTTTTTATATTTAACCTTCAAAAATTTTGACAACCATGCAGGTCATATCGTCAACCGCATAACCATTATTGTTTGCAAGTGCTTTTTCCAAAATCTTCTCAGCAAACTCCTGAGGATTGGTGCTTCTTATGGAAAGAATATAGTCTTTAAGTTCGCTATCACTTCCATACGCATCGCTGACGCCATCACTGCATAGAACAACAAAGTCTTTGCAGCCAACAACAATTTTCTTTGTAAGTGCGTTTACATCGCTTAATACACCCATCGGCAAGGACCCGCCTTCCACGATTTTACAATCCTCTTCACTACGGATATATGTGGATGGTGACCCCATTTTAATAAGGTCCGCAATTCCACTTCGCAGGTCCACGACACAAACATCAAGGGTAGAGAAAATATCGTCCTTTTCAAGATTTAAAAGTTTGTTGACGCTTGACAAGATAATCTCATTATCAAAGCCCGCTTTATAGAAGTTTTCAATAAGCCCAATTGCAGTGTCACTTTTCTCGCTGGCCTTTTCGCCAGAGCCCATACCATCGCACAACGCAAACATAAATTTATCGCCGTCAAGCCTGAGCACACTGTGGCTGTCACCAGAGACACTCGAACCCGACTTAACCCTGCTGGCAAGTCCAAAAATACAATCATACCGAGGAGCAGTTTTTAAGTTGACCGTTTGAAGACCAGCACGCGAAGCTGGATAAACTTCATATGGGGTCATCTTTGTTCCACAAACCTTACTTACCGTCTGCTGAAGTTTTACCCTGTCTACATCTTCATCACGCACAATTAAAGAAGCCATCATTGTGCGGGCGTCTTTTTCATAAACCACAGCATCAGTACAAATGATATTGTTATAAGCCAGTTCATCAACAATTTTTGTTTCCCTGTTTGAGTCAAATGAGACGAGTGAATCAACCTCTCCCGCAAGGCTTTTCATTATACTTGATATTCCGCCCAGCTGCTCAGCTATCAGCATTTTACTTGTATCCACATTTCCAACGAGGGACGCGTAATTTTTATATTGAGAGGTTAAAGTGTTAATTTCACTTATTAGGTTATTAGTTTTTCCACATCGGGAAGATAAATAGCTTGGGATATCCAACAGGGTGATTTTTCCCTTATCCAAAGATATCTGAATTAATTCTTCAAACATCTTTTTGGTGTCGTCTGAGAAGGTGCGGTGGCAATGTTTATACTCGGGGCACCCTTTACAAATACCCGAACGGATTTCCTCAAAAAGCATATCTTTCACTTCTGTTTCTGACATGTTTTGCTTGATAAGCTTTTTAAATACTCCATTCATTTCACAAAAAACTTCTGAAAGATTGGTAAGTCGCCTGCGTAACACCTCTCGATTTCGATTTACAACATTTTTCATTGCAAGTCGGTCAGAAGTAGAGGAAAGCAAAACGCTGACTTGGTCATAAATTGACCTTGGCAAAACAAAAAATATGAGTGCGCCTAAAATAACTGGCAGAATATCCAGCCAAGTATAACTGTAATATAAGGTAAAATAATATCCCGAAACAAGTTCTGCTATGACAACAGCAAGACTTGGAAAAATTCTATTTTGTGTTCTGAAACAGGAAATAGCGAGAGACCAAAGTACAAACGGTGCAACATATACGGGGTTATTTGTACCCAACATGGTTCCAAGTCCGAGCACTCCAGCAACCAAGGAAGAAGTATAACCCTTGCAGGTATAAGAAACTGAAAGCAATATAAAACAAACAAAAAGTTTTAAAAATGAAAAACCAAAGAAAGAAATTCCTGCGAGTCCATCACTGAAAATAAGAAGCAGTACTCCCCCACAAATAAGTTCCAAGCTTGTAAGTTTATATGCAAAGCCACGGACAATCAAAGGCTCAAAAATGTAAATTGCAAAATACATAAACAGTACACCAATTACAGCCTCACCGACAATCATAAAAGGATTTACGCCAGAAGTAGCGGAAAAGACAATAGTCCCCACCTGCGAGATAAGTGCATATATTCCAAGTTCCCACTTAAGAATATTTTTCTTGCAAAGGACGTGTACATAATATGGCAAAGCACAGACCATTATTGCAACTAAGGCCGAAATCACACTTTCAAAGGAAAAGTTGTACGCCATGATTGCAAAAAGATAGGCGGGACATACAAGCCAAACCTTTTGATTTGCCCAAACAAGAGCAAATAACATTCCTATTGTAAAGGGATGAATCGCTCCACCAACACTTGCATTAGACAGCACATAAAAAAGCAGGAAATATAAAATCAATGCAAGAAACCATCGGGCATATTTGTTAAGACCATTTATTTTGTTCATAATGCAATTATAGCTTTTTATGTCCATTTGACTTTTGTATAATTTTAGGGTTTAATGACGGTACTACGCAAAATTTGTCAAAATAAAAGCAGAAGTCAATTCTGCTTAGAAATAAAATCTTTGATTGTTTGTATTGTCTTTTCCATATCTAAATTCTCAATAACAAGGTCATAGTGTTGTTTGTACTCCCTTTCCATCCTTCCTCGTGCCAGCCGTATCTTTGCACGTTCATCACTTTCTCCACGTGCAATGAGTCTTGGATAAAGCACTTCATCAGGAGCGTCAAGGAAAATGGAACAAGCCTTCACTTTCCCCTTGAAATACTCTCTGAGTTTTATGTTGCCATGAACTTCAATATCTTTAATGTAAATATTTTGAGGATTATCTATTATCTTTTGAAGTTCTTTAAATTGTGTAGCATACCAAAATCCATGAGTAAATTCAGTTTCCAAAAACTCGTTGTTATTTTTTCGACGTAAAAATTCCTCTTCACTCATAAAGTCATAAATTGTCTCCCCCTCTCTTTTCGGCCTTGTGGTTGCAGACTTAAAAAAATACATATTGTCAAACTCTTCAGTTAATTTTTGAATGACTGTATTTTTCCCAACACCCGAAACTCCTGAAACGATAATAACCATGCTTTCACCTCGTTAGGTTAAGCATAACAAAGTTAAAAATTTTTGTAAACTAAAATTAAGAAGGTAAGAAAAAAAGTGGCTATGCCACTTACATTTCGAAAAAGTTTAAAATTCCCGTTAATATTCCGTAACAAAGATTGTATCGATACTCTTGAGTTGAAAGCAACTTATCCTCCTCGGGATTGGAAAGAAAACCACATTCAACAATTATGCTTGGCTTTTCGGTGCAGTTGACCATATAGTAATCCCCCACCGAACTTTTTGCACGTGCCGACGGAAGCACTTTTAAAATCTCTTCTTGAACACTGTCAGCAAGCAGCTTTCCTTCTTCCGCACCTTTCGCATAGAAAACCTGGGCACCATGAGCAGATGGAAGAGAATAACTGTTCATATGGATGCTTACAACAAGGTCCGCCCCACTGTCATCGATAATCTGTTTGCGTTTTTCCATATCGCTTCTCTTTTTATTATCCGCAGTGGGAGAGTATAGTCCGTTCATATCATTTCTTGTCATAACAACACCAATACCAAACTCTTGACAAAGTGCCTGCAAAGTCTGTGCATATTCAAGATTAATATAACTTTCGGTTACCCCCGTGCATACCCCAGTCGCACCGCCATCACGTCCGCCATGGCCGGCATCAATAACAATAGTGTGCACCGGCTTTGGCGTTGCACTGGCTTTAATAGGAAAATATGTGGCACAAAAAACGCCTATCGCAAGCACACAAAGCAAAACTGCAAAAATTGATTTCTTTTTTATTGTTAAAAACCTCAGTTTCATCAAGATATTTTATTTGATAAAATTTCTAAATATCACAAAAAGTTGGCATTCTTCCTTGAAAGCTTAAAATTCTCATGATAATTTATTTTAAAGACAAAAAGTCTTTTGAAATAAAAGGAGAAAAAGATGATAAAAAACGAACAACTAAGTTCGCTATTTTCTAATGACGACAGCCAAGTCGACTATGATGAAGAAAAGCGAAAAAAGAAACAAAAACTTGTAAGAAACGAGTTTGAAAAATGTGGCAAATATGGAATGCCACTTATCAAAAAACAAAATATTGATTTAGAAAAGATAGAACTTCTTAGTTTTTTAAAAATAAAAGAAAACGATGCGGAAAATAAAAATAAAACAATACATTTCTTTACATACGATTGGAACTTTGAATCGGTTTATGACAAAGCAGAACAAAGTCTTGAAAAACTAGACCAATATTTTGCTTTGCTCACTCCTGAATTTAGCACCTACAAAGATATGCCACTTGCAAGACAAATTGATAGTGTTTTCAAGAATCGTTGGTGCGGTGCGTTTTGGCAAAAGCAAGGCATGCTTGTAATTCCAACAATTTCTTGGGGCTCTTATGGCTGTTTTGATTTCTTTTGTGATGGCGTTGAAGAAGGCTCTATCGTAGCAGTCTCAACTTACACAAGAGAAGATAACAAAAAAGGCTTCATGGAGGGTTATGAAATCATGATGGAAAAAATTAAACCAAGTGCAATAATTTGCTATGGAACTCCTTTTGAGGAAATGAAAGGAAATATTAAAGCAATTGACCCATATAACAGTGAGGAACTTATCAAAAAAATTGGACTTGCTGAATTTATGAAAAAGAAACTCGCTGGTGAGTTATACCCTGAAATTTAGGAGCAAAAAATGGAAGAATTAAGATTAACAATAAATATGCTCCCAAAAGGTGCTTGGAATAATGATTTTAGTAAAACTCTGTCTAAAAAAGATTGGGACAAACTAAGAACTTTTGCATTAAAGAGAGCAAAAGGGAAATGTGAAATTTGCGGGTATGAAACCGACGACCTCGATGCGCATGAAGAATGGGACTTTGATATAAAAAACAAAACACAAACATTAAAGTATATCAAGGCAATTTGCTCTCATTGTCACGGGGTAAAACATTTTAAAAACTCTGTTAGACTCGGCTTTGGTGAAGAAGCACAAAAGCATTTTTTAAAAGTAAACAACTGCTCAGAAATGCAGTTTGCATCTCATCTTAACAAAGCTTTGCTTGAATATGAAGAAAGAAATAAAGTTTTCAGATGGAAAATCGTTGCTGATTTAGAAAAATTTGGCGGCAAAGATATAGACATAAAACAAAACGATATCCCACTAATCAAAAATCCTTATGAGAATGTAGACTGGGATAAGCTTTCATATAGCGAAACAAAAACTTTATTCGATATAAAAAGAAATGATAATTTAATTGGTGCACCAAAAGTTGTTTCAATTGAGGTTAACAATTATCAAGGGACTATACAGATAAAATCATTGTTTACTGACAAAATTGAATGGTATTTAGATGGGGAAAAGATACAAACAAAATATCACACCGCCGGATTATTCACAACAAAACTGAAAGTAAAAGATTTGACTGGTAACCAACTAAATTTTAAATTGATTGGTATCGGCGGAGAAACTATTTCAAAAATCTTTGAACTTTTGTCACAGGAGGTGCTATAATGGGAATGTGTAAACCAAGTGGCGGGATAAATGCCCCAATATATGGTAAAGTAGGACAAAATATACCGGGTTCATTTTGCACCCCTAATACAAGAACAGACATGTATGATATAGATAATCCAGACGAATTAATACAACAAAGATGGTATGGTCCTGACGGAAGAAATTTGTGGGACAGAGACTGGAAACATAATGATCCTAATCATAACCATACCTTTCCTCATGATCATCGTTGGGATTGGACGAAGCCACCAGGAAGGCAAAGACCTTTATACAAAGGTCCAAATGGTGAAGATACAAACAATTCTTATTGCTAAAAGGAGCAAAAATGAAAAATAAAAATATATATGATAAAATTTTTGAAAAAAAATGCGCAGTTTGCGGGCATAAATTTATGGCTGATATTTACGATCAGGGTGAATGTTTAAATTGTGGCTGGTATAATGGCAAATTGTATAGTGAATATCCTGATAAAGTCATTTTTTCAAATGTAATTTCATTAAACAAAGCTAAACTACTATATAAAGAAGGAAAGCCTTTAAAACCAAACTTGCACGAATTTATGGAAATGCTTTATGTTTATAGCGAAGTAGAATTTAGTTATAAAAATAAAGATTGCGGCTTATTTCTTATTCATGATAAAAATGGTGAAATATCTAAAATTGAAATGGGCTGGGGACCAAAAGATAATGAAATTTCTTATTTCAAAGACAAAGAAGACTTTATTCAAAATGCAAAGATTGATGGTAAATTTGTTAGAGATATTTGGGATGAAGTCGAAAATCCAAAATATATGTAAAAAGATGTATTAAAAGCATATCAAGTGATATGCTTTTTTATAAAATAACATACTCATTTCGACAAAAAAACACCGCTTCAAAACCATTTGAACTTTTGCCACAGGAGGTGCTATAATGGGAATGTGTAAACCAAGTGGTGGAATAGAAAACAGAATTGGGAAATTAGGCAGTTTGCCTCGTAAAAGTACACCTAATACAAGAATCGATTTATACAATGACAAAGAAGAACTTATACAGCAACGATGGTATGGTCCCGATGGATGGGTTATACATAATAGAGACTATAATCATGGTTATCCACGCCCACATGACCATTATTGGACGTGGAATGATATAAAAGGTCCTCAAAGATGTGAAGACCATTGTAATGTCGATAATTCTTTTTGTTAAAGGAGAAAAATATGAGTAAAGAAAATATAAAAGTCAAATGCGATGTTTGCAATTTGGTAATTGAAATAGACAAATGGGGAAATGGGGAATGTAAAAATTGTGGCTGGCGACAATCAGAAGAATCTTTTCAACATCCTAATGTCGCAGGAATAAGAAATATACCATGTTTAAACAATGCAATTAAACAATATAATAATGGCAAGCCTGCAACATTAGCTAATTTTGATGATTTTGTCAATGTTTATAAAAATTATGGAGAAGTCGAATTTACACTTAATCATTCACGATATGGAGTATTATTTGATGATTCAAAAAATAAAATTGCATTGTTAAATATACAAAGTGGCGAAAAGCAATTTTATAACAACATAGAAGATTTTTCAAAAAATGCTAAATTAAACGGGTTTTTGTTAAGTGATGTTTGGAAAGATGTAACAAGCACAGATTTCTTACAAGATACTTAATAAAAGAAAAATATTGGCTACAATAATAAATATAAGGTGCACTATTTAAGGTGCATCTTTTTCTTTACATTTCAAAAACATATGTGTCCTAATTTGACATCAATTCCGCCATGGCCTGCGTCAATCACAATGGTGTGCACCGGTTTTGGAGTTGCACTGGCTTTGATAGGAAAATATGTGGCACAAAATGTACCAACTGCTATAACGCATAGCAGAAAAGCAGTAATTGTCTTTTTCTTGATTGTTAAAAACATAATATACCTCTTTTATAAATGTATTTTTCTTGACTAAAAGTTAGAACTTGACTAAAATATTGAGAGGTGCTATAATAATTATATAGGAGTAATTTATGGTTGGTCAACTAGTTGTTATTGTGTCAATTTCTCAAATGGGTAAAGACTATTATGCTAAACAAATTGAATCAGAATTTGACCGATATAAAAAAATACACTTTTGGAGAAGTGGGGAAAACCCAAAAACTGGCGAAATAGAATATATCGAGCCAATTCCGGAAGAAAAAGAATTGCTCAAAATTGACGAAGTTGTCTATCCTACGATTTATAAAGTAAGGAATCGTAGAAAAGACGACACTGAAAATGTTGTTTGCGTTGAGAGTGTGAATGATATTCCATCCGAATTTGATTTAAGATATACTGTTTATGGTTCCCAAACAGTTGCGTATAGTTCAAAAGAAATAGAAACATTATTAAAAACCGGTAAATTGGTTATTTTGACAACAGGAAGTGTTGAAATGGCAGAAACTTTAAAAACACTGCTACCAAATAATTGCACCACTGTAAAAATTGCTGGTGCTTATTTAGGTGAAGAAGGTATGGCAAAAGTTGAAGCAAAAAGATTTGACCTTGATGTAACAGATGAAAAAGTTAAAACTTCCGCGCAAAAACGTAGTGAGTTTATTGAAAAAAACATTGAAAAGCTAGAAAATTTCGAAGCTGATATAACATTAACTAATGCACACGCGATTGCTCCTTGGCTCAACAAAGGAAAATACGATGCAAAAGAATGTGCAGTTGAGATTTTGGACGAGGTGTTTTTGCAAGCATGGAAAAACCAACGTACAGAACAAAAAGAAAGCGAAATTTTAGAAACTTAAAAAGCATATCACTTTGATATGCTTTTTTCATTTTTAATCAAATCTTCTTGACAAAAAAAATATTTTGCCCAATAATGTTGTTATGAAATTGTTATTATGCTTTTTAATGATGTTTTCAAACTTTGTCTATGCTGAGCCAGCGACAGTCAGTGTTGTGGCAACCTCTTGCATTGTCTATGAAGATGCTTCCTTTGAAAACCCTATTTTAATTGACGAATCTCCCCTTTCTTTTCCCCACGGAACAATATTATCTGTGCTTAATGATGATTCCTCCTTGGACTTTATTAAAATCAGTGTGGATAAAGATAACAACCTTATTGAAGGATTTGTATACCGTTACTATGTCACTTATGCCAGTTTGGAGCAGGAAGTCTACCCTGTGTTTAATGGTTCGGTGTTGAACGAAGGTGCGATTATATATGACCTCGAAAAAAATCCCTCTCAATTTGTTGCAAAACAAGGCCAAGGAATTTACTTTTATGAGGGGTTTGACTCCAAGGAAGTATTTAACGCTGTAGCTATTGTTTTAGAAGATGGCAACTTGTATTACGGATATATGCAAACCCGTGACGTTTCACCTTATGGCGTAAACGCAGGGTTGATTACTGGTATAGTCGTGATAATCTCCTGTCTAACCATTATCTTCCTTTTGATGTTTATGAAGAAAACAAAACGGCAGTAAACCTTGAAAAACAAATCTTGGCTGTGATACACTCCTAAAAAAAGGAGTTTAATATGCAAGATTTAAAACAACTTGAAAACGCAGTGGAGCAAATAAAAAAAGAGGTATGGTATATCGCTAAGGTGACCATACCTTCTTTAAAAGCCCTTATTGGTGGCGGGAGTGATATAAAAGGATTAAAACAGCTTGTTGAAAACAATACCGAAAGCATTGCAAAGAACAGTGCAAGTATATCATCCTTGTCAGAGCAGATGACAACAAATTCCGGTAAGATTGATTCAAACGCTGCAAATATAACAACAAACGCAAATAACATTGCCTCAAATGCTTCCAATATAACCTCCAACACAAGCAACATCTCTTCCAATACTGCAAGGATAAATCAATGCGAAAGTAATATTACCAGCCTCGAAAATGAACTTGATAATTTAACCAGTTTAATAAACATAAATAGCAATAAAATTTTAAACGTTGAAAATTCAATAAACACAATGAATAGTTCTCTTTCTTCTCTTAACACAACGATGAATGAAAACACCGCTAAAATAGAAACCATGCAAACAAATATAACTAATATTTCAAATTGGAAATCCAGCACCGACCAAGAAATCGCCAACATAATATCACAAATTGAGGGGCTTTCTGGAGGATCTTCGGGCTCGGGCGAAGTTGTTGATCTTATTTATGATAGTGCAAGCACAGACCCAAATATCAATCGTGGTTTTACAACAGGAATGGTCGGTGGTGCACAGTTCAGTGTTGATCTCACCCAATACAAGAAAATTATTGTATATGGTGCTTTAAACAAAAACGACGCTGTTGCTATCTCCTATCTTGAAACTCGAAAGTTTACTGATGTCACATTGCATAATGCAAGCGTGGGCTTGAATAAATTTTGGTACCTAAAGATAACAATTCCAGCCACAAAAAACAAGGTGGTTGTCAACCAAGCTGGTTATTATGAGGTCAATGCCACAACTGGCGCAATAGAATTTACCCGTGAAAAAGGGAACGCCCTTTACTTTGTATATAGAATTGAAGGGATACGATAAAAAAAGCTTTGCAGGCATGCAAAGTTTTTTTATTTAAAATCTTATATTCTTTGACGCAAATGCGTAAATAATGATTCCAATTGTTATCAAGAAAAATAGAATTCCCAGTATCATATTTAATCTACGCCACGTTTTTGAGTCATGCAATTCTTGATAAGAGGAGTTCATTATGAAGGATATTCCCATACTATAACTTAAACAAATAATACATACCCATGAGTCCACAATCTTGAGATAGTAAAACAAAACACAGACAATGCCGAGGATTGCACTAAGTAATGCCGTCATACGAGTTTTTATCAATCGTCTCTTCACCTGTCTACTATAAAAATCCATACACTCTACCTCTATGGATATATTTTACTAATTAAGAAAGCGAATGTCAAATATATAACTAAAATTTTGGTACAAAACCCTCGTCAGCACTTTCAAGTGTTTGGAAATAGCCGTGAATAAGACCTATCCGCTTGGCGTGAGACATCACAGTTTTATATTCCAGCGGTGTGAGTTTTCGGTTTAATCCTCCCCTTCCAATCGGTGTGAATTGGCTCATAATGCTTACAAAAGGCTCTTCAATATTTGACTTTATGTAGTTTAAGATGTTTAAACTATCACGAACCTGCCCCGGCAATATTAGATGTCTGATTAACACGCCTTGCCCCATAATTCCATCGTTAAATATGGAGGATTTAAGTTTACACATAAGTTTGATTGCATTTGTTGCAACAGTAAAGTAATCCTTGGCACCACAGAGTTTCAAAGACAATTCCTTACTACAAAATTTAAAGTCGACAAGAAAGACATCTACAACACTGGCAAGCGACCTAATCATCTCAGGGCTTTCATATCCATTACTATTCCACACAATCGGCACCGGCGGCTTAAACTGTTTGAGAGCCAACAGGATTTGCAAAGAAAACTGAGTAGGTGTGACAAGGTCAAGGCTTTGATATTGTGAAAAGTCAAAACTTTTTAAAAGTTCAACAAACCCGTCCACGGTGTATTCTTCACCCTTGCCAATGTGCGAAATTTCATAATTTTGACAAAAATCACATCGAAGATTACAGCCCGAAAAAAAGATGGCAAGAGCTCCCTTATCACCGCTTATACAAGGTTCTTCCCACTTGAAATTTTTAATTACTTTGGCAATGCGTATATGCTCTCCCTCGCCACAAAAGCCCCTATTGTTGACGCGGTCAATTTTACATTGCCTTGGACATAAACTGCAAAGCATAGTCCTATTATATATCTTTTTAATTTTTAAGTAAATATTTTTTATACTCTTATTATTGTTATACCAGGATTAACCTTATTTAAATCTTCATCCCCTACAATTGATTTGTCGGCATTAAGTATTTCCATAGTGCGTGGACTAAATATATTCCACTCGTCCCCAGCAAAAAAGTCGGCAATTTTTTTCTGCTTTTTAAAAATCTGCAACTGACGTCTAAGTGCGTTTAAAATGACTCCGCCCTGTCCATGCGAGCCATAACCATGTAACACCTTAATGCAGGTTACTCCTTCCAGCTTTGCATTTTCAATTTCTATTTCAACAACAGCAAGTGCATAATCGACTGATGGATTACCTTCTTTAAAATTAATAAATTTTAACATAATTAAATAATAATAGATTAAAAGGTTTTATGCAATCAAATGCGAAGTTTTTCCAAAATTAAATTCGCTTATGTCCACAAAAGTTAACATAGCAGAGAAGCTACAACAAACCGCCAATGATACAAAGTAAAATACATTTCATTTGATGGCAAGAAGTAAATATTTACGGACTGAACATCGGAATTTATGAAAGTAAATTCCGAGGTTTTAAAGCGAATTTTTACCTCTTATCCTTCCATAATCATTTTGTCGGCAATAAGAGCAATAAGTTCACCATTAGTTGGCTTTTCATTGCTATTATATATTTTGAGGCCAAAAAGTGAATTTATATTTTCTATTTTCCCTCTGTTCCAAGCAACTTCAATTGCATGACGCATACCTCTTTCCACCTTGCTTGAACTTGTGTCAAAACGCTCTGCAATTGTTGGATAAAGACGTTTTGTTATTGAGCCAATGATTTCTGGTTCTTCCACAGCAAGTTTGACCGCCTCTCTTAAAAACTGATAGCCTTTAATGTGTGCAGGAATCCCTATGCTGATAAATATATTAGAAATCTTTTCATCAAGTTGTTTTCCTTCTCCTTGAGCTGACGCTTTCGCCTTTGACAAATCTTTCAGTCTTTGTTCAAGATTTTCAGGCAGAACAGGCTTAACCATAAAGTAGCTTGCCCCCTCCTTAATCGCCTTTGAAACAAAGCCGCTGTGTGAAAGATTTGATATAAATATTATTTTAGGTGCAGCCTCCTTCATTTCTTTCTTGATTTCTTCCATAACCATAAAGCCGTCCATACCAGAGAGCATAACTTCCATGATAAGAAATTCTGGCTTTAAAAGGAGAACATCCTTCAAAACCTCATTTCCGTCATTACTTATGCCAACCAGAGAATATTTGTCGCTTTTCCTAAAATAATCAACCAGAGTTTTATCTTCTGTATCTGCCAAATAAATTTTTTGTTTTTCCATTTTCTTACTCCTTTAATAAAAATCCTTTTCTTTCAACTAAAATTTGGAACATATTAAAGATAGCACAAAATTATTACAAAAAAAATCATAACGGGGGTTATAAAACCGCGAGTTATGACGTTTTTTGTTGGATTTTGCTTTGTGAAAATTTTGTTAAAATCTACAACTGAATTTTTAAGTTTTTAATCTTCTTTTACTTCGACTCTGTTAAAGTTTGAAATTATCTGATACCCACCTGTACCATCATTGTGAACGCGATACATATAGTAATTTGTATCCTCTTCATATTTGGTTTCATCATTTTTATCTTCCTCAAGTTTGGCATAGAAGTATATATAATCATTGGAATATGAACATTTTCCAGAAACGATATCCTTCATTTCCACTATTGTTTCAAGTTCTCTATTTTTTACACTTACACGATAGATGCCTGTTGAAGTTGAATAGTAAACATGGTCGCCGTCAACAAATAAGATATCTGAATAACTTTCTTTATCAAGCAACTTTTCAGCAGTAGAACCAGTCACCATATTTTTATACATCACCGAATTGCTGTTGCCGCCGATGAATACGTATCCAGCATAAAGAGGGTCATTTTTTGATATTGCTTTAATATTTTTAATGCTTGCAGTATCATAGAAAACTTCTGTTTGGTCGCCTGAGAAAACAAGTGAAGATTTAGTTAAATCTTTATAATAGGTTTGATAAGCACCTGCAGTGGTTGAATTAGTATAAAAAACAATATCTCCCTGTCTGCCGACAAAGGTTGTAGTTGTTCCTGCAAGTGTGGCTTTCTTCTTCTCCCCTGTGGCATAATCCACGCTGTAAGCTTCAACTTCACTGGAGGTTGAGGTATCTTCTTCTGCCTTCTTAACAGTGTAAAGAATTTCTTTTACTGTGTAATTATCTTTTTCGTCCGGCATTGTTAAGCTTTGCACTTCGGTTGCAATAACCTCTCTACCTCCAAGTGAGTCTCCAAGCCTTATTGAAGAGAGTTCCTTTCCATCAAACACGATGAAATAATATTTTTCATCGGAGCCTTTTAACACTCTGAATTGACTTTTTGAAGAATCAAAGGTATTGCTTGTGAATATTTCCTCCATATTGTCACCATTTAAACGACAACGGAAGAAAGACACAAGATTGTAAGCATTTTCAAGACTGCTTGTTTTGTGTGTGTTTGCAGAGGTAAAATATACAAAATCGCCAAGCACAAACATATATTGATTTTCATAACCCACAACTTTTGAGTTTACCTTTTCAGTATTTTTTTGTGGGTCAAGCGGTTTTCCAAAACCATTTGTAAGGTTTATACGATTGAGATATGAAACTCCAGCACTTTTGTCATAAGCGAAATCTTTATCTGCACTGCCAACTGCCGTGTAACCATTGGCATAGTAAAGATAATCACCAACCTGTGCAATCTGTCCACCATTAAATATCAATTCATTTGGTTTATCGTTTGATATATTCGACACTGTTGCACATCCTGTGAAAGCAAAAATCGCCAAACACATAAAACCAATGATTTTAAAAAATTTCTTTTTCATAAACAACTCCGAGCAATTTTAAACTAACTAAGTTTACAATAACTTGAAAACTTTGTCAATCTTTTATCTTTTAATTCTTTCCTAAAAAAACAGGTTTAAACCTCTGTTATCTCAACTATTTTGTTTTCGGTAAGGTCGCAGGATGTAAGATAATAAGGTATATCATCTTTAAAAAATTTTAAAACAGCATTCTTGTAGCCATGAAGATGCCCAAATACAACTGCGTCAACATTATACTGTTTCAAAAGTTTTGAAAATTCACTATCCTCTCTCCTGAAATTGACAGGCGGATAATGTATCATGCACAGCAGTTTGTCCCCTTGTTCACGTCTCAGTGTGGCATCTTTGAGTGTCAATTCCAACCTTATAATTTCCCGCTTGAATATCTTTTCATCTTCTGGGGTTTGTTTTTCCGGCTTTTCAGGAACTGTCCACCCTCGTGTCCCACATACTATAATATTCCCAATTTTTATAGCATCATTCTGTATCGCATAAAAACCGTTTGGCAAAAATGCTCTGACAGCAGAAATGCTTTTCCACCAATAGTCGTGGTTGCCACGTATTATAACTTTTTTGCCTGGTAAATCTTGAAGAAGTTCAAAATCCTTCTTGGTGTCCTCAAGATTCATTGCCCATGAAAAATCACCCGCCATAAGCACTATATCTTCTTCACCAACCCTTTCTTTCCACTGGGCGATGATGTTTTCGATATAGTTGTCCCATGCAGGACCGAATACATTCATAGGTTTTGGATTGTTGATTGAAAGATGTAAATCACTGATTGCAAAAACTTTCATTAAATTTCCTTTAACGTTTCTTGAACAAGTCTCATGTCACACTGCCCATTGTAATTGGCTTTAAAGTGTTTCATAACTGATGGAACGCTGCGATCTGGAAGAGAAAGTATAATATTCTTAATCTCGTCCTTCGAAAGCAAAGTAGGGAGGTACTTTTCAACAATTTTAATCTGCAATTTAATCTTGTTTGCCTCTTCTTCGTTGTGTGCTTTCAAATAATTTTCAGCCTCTTCGGTAAGTTCCTTAATCGTTTTCTGCAAAATGTTCACAACATCAGGATCTGAAAGTTCTTCTCCCTTTTCCCTTTTTCTTATTGTTTCAAGCATAAGTTTGTTGAGAACAACACTGTAAATTCCACGAGCAACAACATCTTTATCTTTCATTGCTTGCACATTTGCTTTTTTGATTTCATCATATAACATAAGCTTATCTCCTTATGATGATTATACATCAGCTGCATATTTTTTCAAAATAAAATCATGACGTCTGTCCTAAATAATCACAGTTTTCCCACGCAAATGGTTGAAATTTGTTGTAACTTCATAGGAAGATGTTTTCAGCTTCTTTGCCATATATGCCTCGTCATAAAGCACAACAACAGGACTCCCCTCGTATGCGTCCACATTCGAAATATCCACCGCAAACATATCCATACAAATATTTCCAATGATACGACACTTTTTATCCTTTATAAGAACGTCATACCTGTTTGCAAGGCAACGTTTAAGTCCATCAGCATAGCCTACAGGCACAATCCCCACCTTCATATCTTTCTTTGCAATAAAGCTGTTTGCATAGCCAACACGCTCCCCCGCTTTAATGGAGAAAGTGCGAATAATTCTGCTTTCAACACTGATTGTGCCATGGTAAATACCTTTCCCAATTCTTATCATATCTGCTTCGGGTATTTCCTTTGCAAGTGCCCAACTTCCGCCCACATGAATAAGCGGATTAATATCCTTAGGCAACACTTTCAAAAACTGTTTAAACCGCTCATACTGAAAATGAAAATATTCGTCATCGCAATCTAGCGTTGCAAAATGGGTGTACACCCCTTCAATATTGATATCCTTATCCCGAAGTATTGAAATTGCGGTCAAAAACTCGTCCTCATTATTAAACCCAAGCCTGTGCATACCGCTGTCGATTTTTAAATGCACATTACTTTTGTTTGGTGCATATAGAGCATCCGTCACATTTGTAACGGCATAGGAAATGTTGTTTTCTTTGCATATGTATTGCTGGTAATTTTTACCAACCAAGAGCACCTTCCTTTTGTTGTCCAGTTTTCGAACTTCCAATGCTTCCTTAACATTGGCAACACCAAAAAACTCCACATGTGGAGATAGTAACTTGACCATTTCTGGAAGGCCAAACCCGTACGCATTGGCTTTAACCATCGCACAAATCTTCATTGACTTAAAAACACTCAAATTATCCAAAATCTTTTGGGCAGAGACCACCCTTTTATTAAAATCAAACATGATAATATATAAGACATTTTTTCGATTTTTGTGCAAATTATCTCCTTCGCTTTTCACTTTTGCGACTCTCAGATAAACCAAGCAAATAATCAACTGATACTCCAAACAATTGTGAAAGTTTGATTATCACAATTGAACGTGGACTTGTAACATTGTCCAGGAGTCGCACAACTCGTCTAGAAGAAATCTCCCACCTGCTTGCAAGTTCATTTACTGATAAATTATTTTCTTTCATAAGCACTTGCACTCTCTCGCTAAATGTTTCTATCATTTTTTACCTCCTCATCCCAATCGTATCATAGTAGAAAGATGAAAAATGCAACAGTTCCAACATGGAACTACAAAGTTTACTATTTAAACGGAGAAATAAAAACCATGAAAAACTTTTCAAAAATTATTGACACGCAGTGCAAAAATAGATATACTTTAAGAGCATGGCAGCATAGCTCAGCTGGCTAGAGCGCATGATTCATACTCATGAGGTCACTGGTTCGATCCCAGTTGCTGCTACCAAGATAAATAAAGGGATATAGGGGTTAAAAGTAAATATTCATATTTACCTTGACCCCAAAATTGACCCCAAAAAAAATATATAGATCTTATCTTATTAATAAAAAAAAGACCATATAAACTATGGTCTTTTATATTCTTCTATTAACTGCCTTTTATACTCATTTAATACACTAGCATTATTTGCGTCAAAAGCCGTCTTAAACAACCAAGCATAATAATCATCTAGAACATTTAACTTATCAAACACAGACATTTCAACTTTTACAATAACTTCTTTATCTGATTTATCTTTAAGTTTTAATTTTTTCATTCACAATCTCACTTTTATATTAAAATATTATAATGCAAAACATACATGCACCAAGTAATACTTTTTACACGTGTATAAAGAAATTCTTTTTAAACGCTTAATTTGTATTACTTATTTACCAGGACATTAAGTATTACTTTTTACTGCACTAACGTCATCATATTTTTTGATAAAATCTCTCAAAGCTTCTTCCAATAAATCTGCTATCGTATATTTGTCGTAATAAGAATGAGGTTTATCAGGAAACGTACAACTATAAAGAGTTTTATACCCCAGGTCGACCTTTCTAGTAACCCTATCAATAATAACATTAAATTTATTAATTAAATCGCTATTCACTTTCATTGAAATTTGTTTATCTCTTCTTTTCATTTTTCACACACCTCATTATTAAAAATTCTATAAACTATCATTTTATTTGTTTCTTTATATTGCTGAACGAATAAACTATTTACTAGATCACGTTTTTCATCTTCCGTAAATCTAGCAACTTCCTTTTGCTTAAAATCTAAATTATGAGTCCTCAAATATGAATTTTCATTATAATCAAAAGTACATTCCTTACTCATATACTTTGTCATATAATTCACAAGTTTAAGTTTATTAGGATCCTTTATTTTAACAACCGTTGTATAACCAATATTTACAAACGAAGGCAAGAAGTTAAATATAGGGTCGCCAAAAGGAGTATACAAAAATTCCCCATACTGAGAATTAGGTTGACCTTTATAAAACTTCTTATTGTTTCTTGCAGGTCTTAAATATTCGCTTAGATCTGCATTACCCATAAACCCATGAAAATGCATACCTTTAACACCTGTTGGAGTATCTTCTGAACGAAGTATAATCTTAATATCTGGAAACCTATATTGTAACTGTTGACGAAACTTTTTCCATTGATACTTAACAACTTCATCAGACAACTTTTTATTTTTACCATGCTTAAATGTAACAGTAACAAAATATTGCCAATCATTACAAAGCACATAACCATACATATTATCCAAGGCACGTTTACGAGAATTTGATATAGTATTTTGTAAATCTTCTAATTTAGTATTATCATCCTTTGGAGATAAAACACCATTATCGTCTTTTATCCATTTACGAGTTCGATCAACATCTCTATTAATATCCATACCAGAATTTATGTAAAAATTAGACTTATAAAATACAACCTCTGTAAAGTCCTTAAATTTATTAATTATAGTGTTTGCAGTATTATCTTTAACATAAGGACATTTTGCATAATGAGGGCAACGATAATCAACCTTACCATGTAAACATGATTGACACCTTGCAAGATTCCTTTCAATACTTCTTTGAAAACTTTGAGTAAACGGCTTTTCAAAAGGGAAATCTATTTGCTCATCAATAGGAATTAAATCTAAATTCTGATTTTCATTTTTCAATTTAACCCCCTCTGTTTTTGTTTTTATTTTCTTCTTATGTGTAGCCATTATCTAGTAACGGCTACACGTTCCGCAAGGGGCAGGGCTAAACCCTACACCCTTGCGATTTAAACACCACTTCAGCAAAGCGTTGCGAGAAGGGTGCACGAGTATTGATCGGTAGCCCACATTACCACAGCATTAGGCTATGGAAATGTGGACAACCTTGGAAAAGTGGAAAAGTCCTTGAAGTCAGCCAAAAAGCCGGACAGACTTTACACACTTTACCACAATACTTGGAAATGTGGAAAACTTGTTAAGTTTACCACATTACCACACCCACGACTACTGCTGCTACACGACGAAAAGAAAGCAATACGCCACCGAAGAAATTGAAGATTATTTTTCATCTCTTACAAGAGGATGTTCTTTACAGTATTCTTCTACACCTTCTGGTGTCATTTTGCTAGATTTATGAGGTATATATTCATACTTCTTAATACCTCTGAGGAAATATCTTTGACCTGATTTACTCTCGAATCTATCAAAAATGTTTCCTTTGAAAACATATTTTTTATCTTTTGAAACCTTCTTTTTTAATTTTTTAATAAGATTATCATCAACAACCATATCTGCTAAATCTTTAACAAACAAATTTAATTGATTATCACACCATACATAATTCCAATATCTTTTTAATGGAATATGAAATAATTTATTTAACCACCAAAAACGATCATACCAAAAAGAATCATACATAAACAAGGTATACATCATTAAACGACGCCAAGATATATCTAACTGCATCCATACTTGAAAGTCTATAATAATTGTCAATTCCCAATGCCTAGCATATTTTGCCAATGCAACAAGATATGGCGACATTGACGCCCAAGTTCTACAATTAATAATATTGTCAAACTCTGGAAGAAACACGACACTTCCTCTTGGAACATACTGTACCTCTTCCTTTAAATTTGGCAACTTAAATTTAGTTGGATCAATATACCAAGTTTCCACATAAGGTTTCTGACTTAAAACAATTTTTTCTGGACTAAAATATATAGTTTTATTTTTTGGTAAATTCAAATCAAAACCATTCTTATTAAGTTCCTTATAAAATTCTTTATCTTCATTATATCTCTCTAAGTGATGGTATTTCCAATCATTACACATCATAGCAGTTGCACCAGATGTTTTACCTGCACCTTGTTTACCTATAAGAGCAAAGAGGCCAACAGGTAACCTCTCTCTCATAATTGCCCGATCTTCTCTTATTCTCTTGAAGAACATTTAACTAAATTTTTATAAATTTTATTAATCTTATTAAGGCAATCATTTATTCCTTTATAATAACCGTTTTCAATCTTCTGATGTTGTTTTTCATGTTTCTTTGCTAAACGTCTTGCTTTCCACGTATGACGTTTTTTATGATAAACAGGATATTCAACAGAAAGTTTTTTTTCTTTTGATAATCTATCAGTTTGAAATAATTTCAATTCAGCAATTACCATTAAATAAAATCTTTCAACTTCTTCCATTTTACCCTCCTTTCACACCACATAGGTCAAACAAACTGCATGGAAGTCTTCAATAGTGATTTTATTCGCCCATGCAGAAAGAATTAAATCTCCCTCTATAGACACCTCCACAAAATGACTTCCTGTAATCATTGACACATAAGCATGTGATATATGTACACTTGATCTATATTCTTCTGGAATTTGAGCTATAGTTACTGAAGTATGCTGTGCCACGTCCACGTTTAATTTAACGTGTGTGATATATAACGTAACAACGTTTCCGTAACGCTTACATGTAATCTCCCCACTTTCGATAACTGAAGATTGTTCTTCAGTTGTCAGAGTATGAGTCTTAGTTGTTAGAGGCTCAGTTTCAGTGATAGAATCTACCACAGCCTCTATATGTTCAAGTCTTTGCACAAATCCCTGTAAATCAGATTGTATTGAACTCGCGGTTGACTCCTGCAGATCTTTCAAAATTTTAACTTCATCTTGCAATGCCTTTAACAATGTCTGATACGTCTTAAGCGTATCAATTTGCTCTTGCATATTAACCTTTATTTTAGCAACTTCCTCTGCAGTTAACGATTGGTTTGATTGAATAATCTGCATTGTAGTTTCGATATTATCAATCTTCAGATTGATTTCTTCAATATCTTCAGCTGTGCGATCTATTATTGAATCAGCTGATGTCGAATTGAAGTCTATAACTCCACCATAATATAGTCCACAATAAACACCACCTGCTAATAGCAGTGTTATAACCATTGTTAATAACAATATTTTTATATTTTTTCTCATTTTAACTCCTATTTAACAAATGAATATATAATCGATTTGATGAACCAATATACACAGTTCCTGTAATATTGATAGTTGCCGTTGTGCTTCCTAGATTTGTTATTATGTAACGATCATAATACCTTCGTACGATTATGCCATTAGCACTTAAGGTTGCACTTTCTGTTGCTCCAGACTGGGTACCATAATAAATGGTAATACTTGACCATCCGGACTCCGAGATTAATACAACTGAACTAGAATTGGAAGTTAAGTAATCAGATAATAACATAGTGGCCGAATTGCCAGCTGGAATAACGCCAATACTTCCGTTATAGTTCTTAAGAAGGTTATATAAATCGGCAATCTGAGTACTGATTTGAGATATATTAATTTGTATCTCTGATAACTCAGTTTGGATAGTGTTAACTTCATCACTTAATTGATTATGACTTGTCGTTAAATTTATGATATATTCTGAGTTCGCTTCAATGCTTTGTTGCAAATTTGAAATTTGAGAATTAATATTTTTAATCTGATTGCCAAGATTGATATAGTCCTCACTATGCTTGTCCTCTATTGTATCGAGTCTTTCAATTAATTCTTGCTGACTTGCAGTCATTTGCTCAATTTGCACAAGATAATTCTTGTTCTCAATTTCAAGAATATTCTTTTGTTCTTCAACGTTTGCAAGCTGTGTTAAACAGTCTTCAAGACGAGCAGTCTTCTCCGCATCAGACTTCTTATATTGATTAACTTGCTCCT
>CAOJZM010000005.1 GCA_948466185.1 uncultured Christensenella sp. | reverse complement strand
GGCAAGCGTTAATATATTAACACAACTCTTCTCTTATTGTCAACGGTTTTTCAAAAAAAATTTGTATTTTTTTAAATTATTTTTACTCTATTCAGCCTTTTTATAGACATTTCGCGACATCCCCGCACCCGTTGTGAGAAAAAAAGAATACTCCATTTTCAGTATTCCTTTCTACCTATTAAATAATCCAAGGAAACCTCGTATAAATCTGCCAGTTTCACAAAGTTTTCTAATGTTGGCAAAGTCAATCCCCTCTCATAATTCTGATAAGATTGATAGGCTATCCCCAATTTGCTTGCAACAAACGCTTGCGTGTACTTCTTTCTTTTTCTCAACAATTTTAATCTATAATTTAATATCATGTAGAAAGTTTATCATAATATTATTTTTTATATATAGACTAATAAGTTATCTAATGTAGACATTAAGTATATTAATATTCTTTTCTACCCAATAAATAATCCAGCGAAACTTCATACAAATCTGCTAATTTGACAAAATTCTCTAAAGTCGGAAGAGCCAGACCTCTTTCATATGCTTGGTAAGATTGATAAGTTATTCCCAATTCTCCCGCAACAAATGCTTGCGTCCACTCATTAGACTTACGCAATTCTTTTATTATCTTGGGAAATTCATAAAACTCTTTCATTAGCCTTATTTTACAATCTATAACTGTGTGATTTCTTTAATGCAGTTATAAACTGTGCTGCCTTAATTAATATTTACCTTTTCGGCCAACCAACTCATCTAGTTCTACATCAAACAAATCAGCGATTATCATTAAATGATCAAAACTAGGAACGCTGAAACCTTGCTCGTATGCCTGATACGATTGGTACTTTATCCCTATCTTTGAAGCAACTTGCTTTAATGTTAAACCGCTTAATTCTCGCAATTCTTTTAAGTTTTTACAAAATTTATATCTGTACTCCACATCCCACTTCCTTTCACTTGACATTTTACAGTTTTAAACTGTAGAATAGTAAAAATACAGTTATAGACTGTGCAGGAGGACATTAACTATGCAAAAGACTTGTTGTTTTACGGGACATCGCCCCAAAAGTTTGCCTTGGGGATATAATGAAACCGGACTTAAATGTTTGGCTTTCAAAATCAAATTAAAACACATCATAGAAAAGCAGCTTGATAAAGGTGTTACAAATTTTATATGTGGTATGGCTATGGGCGTTGACTTGATTGCCGCGGAAATGATTATCAAACTGAAAAAGCGATATGAAAACATATCGCTTGAAGCAGCCATCCCCTGCAAAAACCAAACTAATAAATGGAGTTTTGATTATGTGGAAAGATATAAAAACATTTTGGAGTATTGTGACAAGGTTACATACATCAGCGAAAGTTATACGTATGACTGTATGTTGAAGCGTAACAAATATATGGTTGATAATTCTGACGTTGTCATTGCGGTGTGGAATGGGTCCAGTCGCAGTGGCACCGGGGCGACCATACGCTATGCAAATGCTAAAAATAAGGAAGTGATAATAATTAACATTGAATAAGACATAAAAAGATTCACGAGTCACCCATCATTTTTGCCACGCGGAAATTGCATTCGTCCTCTTTTTGTCATCCTGAGTGGAGTGCTTTGCACGGAGTCGAAGGATTCAGTTTCCCGCAACCCATTTAACTGTTATAGACTAGAACCCTCAACGTTTCACCCCAAAAGCAACAAGTGCTTTCGGAGGACCCCGAATGGTCGGGATGACATATTACAAGACTGTGTTCAAGATAACAATGTATTGCCTCATAAGTAATTTTTCTTCCCATCGACAAAACTCCACTGAACCACTCGACTATCCGATGGTTTTATGGTACAAAAAAAGACTGACGTTTGTCAGTCTTTTTTAATTCAAAGATTAGCCATTAGCAAGTTCTTCCATTCTCTTCTTCTTTCTACGTCTTACGATTACGATAATAAGGATGATAAGAAGGAGTAAGAGAAGTATTCCGCCAACAATTGAAAGGATGAGAACAAGACTTGAGTTTGTTCTAAGCACCTGAGCTCTTTCTGTCATATGCCAGATAAGTCCTTCATGATAAGTTGTTGGAAGGTATGTCATAAAGTGTGTTATACCTTTGACAGAGTAAGTGTTAAGATTTATGATACCGTTGAATGGATTTTCTTCAGTTCCGATTGGAACCCAATACTTGCCAGTAAAGTCAATATCATTTGTTACATTATAATATGCATCTGTGTAGGCAAGATTACTTTCATTAAGAAGTCCTCTGTTTACTGCATATGCAACGAATGCAAAGTCTTCTGCTGTTGCGATGATGTAAGGGTCACTTTGTGTTCCGTTTCCGCTTAAACTTTGTGAACGATATTCAGTCCAAAGCATCCTTGCATAATTTACAATAATTCTTACTTCGCCGCTCACCTGATATCTTTCAAGTATATCAGATGTCAAAACGATTTGTTTTTGAGCATCGAGATAAGTGTTTGAAATGTTTTCCATTCTGCCATCAACGATAAGATATACACTGCCAATCTTATAGTTTGCCTTCATAACAACATCAATTGTGACTGTCCTGCCAAAGAGTGAAGTAATTTCACTGTCATTGACGATGGTTACAGCATTGCCAGCACCATCACGATAGATTAACTGTCCAACAAGTTCAAGTTCGCTTGAATTTAATTCGCCCTCAACCTCTAAACCAAACACATACTTGATTGGGTCAGGTGTTGCAATAGGTCTTACAACGAGAACGTTTTCATGCTTGCTTCCTGCGATTTGTTCAAGGTCACGGGCATCAATTCTGTAGGTATACTTGCCTTCACTTCCTGTGAAGATAGCCCCCTGCCATGTTACACCGTAACCATAGCTCATATCTATAACAAGTTCAATTGTGTCGCCAACTCTTGCATCATATTCATTTGCAAGTCCTAATGTTTGGCCATTGATTGTTACATTATTTAAGGAGCCAAAACTTGAAAGTTGAGAGAAATCAAATCTAACACCAATTTCTGCACCCTCAAACACAGCTTTCAGGCTGAGTGGAGTATTAATAAGCTGCGGAATCGTGTAACGATATGATTTATCAACAAGGTCTCCTAAGATTATTCTGCCAGTTGAATCTGTGAGATAAAGCCCTGTGGTTGTGTCAATCCAACCCTTGAATGTGTAGCCCGGATTATATGCAGCAACAAGTGTTACATTTTTGGTCGTGTCATATGCACCACTCTTGCCAAGAGAAAGTCCCTCCTGCATTATATATGCCTCACCACAAATTCCATCGAGTTCATTATGACTTTCATCAAATGTTGTCAATTCAAAGTTACCGAAGTAAACCGCTTTGATAAATACACTGCCTATCTTAGATTCATATTCATAAACTGGAGACTGAATGATTAAACTTGTTCCGTCATCTCTTGTCAACTCCCAATATTTGAATGTGTAGCCCTCAAATTCATAGGCACTGAGTATCATCTTTTGCCCTGTTCTTACTTCCGCATAGAACAGGTTGTCTGCTGTTGTCCATGATGTTGCAGAGTCGAGAGAAATTACAATATCACTAATTGTTACATCAGTTTCTCCAACTATACCGTCTGGAAGGAAGGAGATTGTAACTTTTTCCTTGGTGTAATACCAAGCCGCATAAAGTTTGAATGTGTTGGTTTCTGGGAAATAGAACCCGTCTTGAACTTCATAGTTTGTACCATTCCATTCATATCCATTTTCAAGCCATGCGCTTGTCACTGAACCATTTTCATCAATATATTGCACCCCTTGTCCAAGCTCCTTTGAGAAGTAACCAAGGAAGAGGAAACTATCCTTATCGTCAGGTAAAATGGATCTAGTGTCAAATGGTGGCAATTCTTGTCCATACACAACTTTTGTAAGTGTGTTTCCAACTTTGTGGCCATCACTTATAAATTCAATATTATATTCCTTAGGTTGAGCATAGATATAAATTGTTCCATTTGTGTTAAGCCCTGTAATTGTAATGGCTGCTTTTTGTGTATAGCCATTTTGTGTTGGGTCTACACTATTATCGATTTCATCTATTGTTACAAGCGCTTTGAGTTTATCCTCTGCGATAAAAGATTTTGGTTTACCATTATCTTCAACAAATGTGTAACTCAAGTTTGTGTTGACTGTTACATTGATTACTGAATTTTCAATGGTAAGTGCAGATATTTTTACCTCTGAAGAGTTATTTCCTGAGGCAACAACATAACCTTCTTTTGTGTTGACAGATATGCTTCCTGCTGGAACAGGCTCTTCATTTTCATTCACGAAAACAATTGAAATTGAATTGTCTTCTGCTCTCAATACAACTTCAATGGTAACCTCTTCTGACATTCCTGACACTTCAAATACGGTTTTGCCATTTGGAAGCGTAATTTGATTGATAATAACTCCTTCATTTAAGGATGTAAGAGTATAACTATATCCACTGTTATTTTCAACAACAAAGTAAAGTTTTTCCGTTGATAGTGTAAGAACTTGATAAGTAACGCCCTCCATTTCAACTTTGTGATATCTTTCATCTGTTGTTAAAGCATCACCTGTTGATGGATTTGCAAGATAAACTTTACCACCGATATCTGTGCCATAACTCATTTGATAGTTAATGAGCACACCTACCCTCATGTTAACAAGGACTTCGTCTGGAGCAAAGATAACTTCAATTAGGGTTGGAGCATCTGTTGGTAAAACTGGAAGTGTTATTAATCCTGTTGTTTCATCATACCAGTCCTTACCTGTAATCTTGTCACTTCCATTATAGAAGTTTACTTCACCCACTTTGTATCCCTTGTCTGCATGTGGTGTGAACACAATTGTTTCATTGAAATCAAATTTTTTGCTTGTTTCAGAATTTGTTGCAACTGTGTATTCTGTTTCTTTATAAGTATAAGTTAAATATCCGTTGGCACTGCTCTTAATTGTTATTTCAGTTTCTGCATATGTAAATGTTCCGTGAATAACAACAGTAGCATCACTTTCAAGAGCGTTTTTATATGTTTCACTAAGAGTGAACGCATGGTTTGAATCTTTAGAAATCAATTCTTCTCCAACATACCATCCTGCGAAAATATATGAATCGCTGATTGCAGTTGCACTAAGATTGATTGTCTCATTAAATTTGGCACTGGTCTTGTCAAGATTAACATTACCCATTGTTGGATTTTTGTTTTCAAGAGAGAACTCATATGCCCTTGCCTCAGCATCAATATTGAAACTAAATGCACCTGTATAACCATTTAAAGTGAAAGTTTGGCTGTAAAGTCTTGTGGCTTCATCAAATGTTTCAACGCCCATTACTGGTGTTAATGTTGCACCAACAATTCCAAGGTTTGCATTTACATAACCATATTTTAATGTAACACTTATAATTAGTTCTGTTCCTGTTAAGGCATCATATGTGTCACCCTTAACATTCAAAGAGGTAGAATTGATTGAAATCTTTTCAACATAGTTTGAACTGTCATCAAATGTGATGGTGTTCACCTTTGCTGTAGGATTAACATTAAGTGTTGCACCTGATGTGAAATCCTTCCATGTAAGAACAAGCTTTCCATCTGGATATGTGCTGTCAACTTCATATTTACCTGAGCCAGTTAATACAATGCTTGAATTTTCATCGAAGATGTATCCGTCTGCTGGAGTAAACGTGATAACCGCCTGCGTTCCAGTGTCAGCAACTATAACTTGAGAAATTTCTGTAACTGTCTCTCCCTCTTTAACTGAACTTACTGATGTAATAGTTGAGTTTGCATTGGTGATTGTAAGTGAGTTTTGATTTGGTTTTAAAGTAATAGTTAAAGTACTGTCTTGATTTAAGTTTTCAATTTTAATGGTTCTGCTTATTGTTGTGATTGTACCATCGGCCTCATTTGTAAATTTTGCATCAAAGGTATAACCTGCAGGAGTTGTGATTGTGAGAGAAAGTGAATCAACTGAATAAACAAGTTCAAATTCATCTCCATCATTAACAGCTTTTCCACTGCTTGTTTCTACAGTGATGGTTTCAGTATCAAAAGTTACTGTCAAACTGCTTGAAGCGTTACTCCAAACTGCATATAATGTAAACTCATATACTGAGCCATTAAGCGTTCCGATTGTTTCAAGAACATCATTTTGTTTGTAATATTTCCCTGTGGCGTCAGCACTTGTGTTCCAAGTGTTGCTCTTTCCAGCAAGAACTGCTGTTGGGAAGGTTTCAGAAAGTGGACTTCCATAAACAGCATTAATTGAAGTTGTTGAACCTTCAAATGCACCATCAGTTGCATCAAATGTAATAGTATAGTTTTCACCTAACCACTCTGCTGTGAAAATTATTTCAATATCAGTATTTAGGTCCGTACCAACGATAGAGAGCAATGTGTCTGTACTTGTCATTGAAAGAACAACTTTTTCTTCCTCGCTTGCATAGTAAGACCAACCATTGAGTTTGTATGTCCCTGCTGTTAAATTAACATCTGGAAGAAGACCTACAGCAGCAGCATTGATGCTTGAGTAAGAGTACTCCTTCTCACTCCAATCTTGGCTAACAAGATTAGAGTTTGCTGGAACAGCTGGATCTGCGGTGACAGTAATCTTAATCTCTTCAACTGTTAAGTCAAGGGTAACATCTGTCTTAACATTTGCAAGAGTAACCTTACCGTCATTCCTTGTGTTAACTCCACTTGGTGTTATAACTCCACTAACTGTGCCAGATTTAACCTCATAGCCTGTGAATTTATATCCTTGAACTGCTTTAATTGCAAGGGTTATATCGCTATAATAAGGGATTACGAATGTAGATTTCGCAGTTGTGTCATTGTCAAGGAATACGTTTGCATTTGTAACATTTACTGTTACAGTAACATTATTTCTTTCCCAATTTGCAAAGATGGTAAGTTCTTTACCGCTCTTAAATGCATTATCAAGAACTTCTTGAAGAGTCGTTGCATTTACTTCCTCTTTTCCAACCTCGCCAGAAATTTCTTTATTATATTTCCAGCCGACAACAGTGTATCCTGTTCTTGTTGGATAGTGAAAATCTGCAAGGATTTCAGCCATTGACTTGGTCGCAGGATATGGAACATCAAAGAATGCTTCGTTAACATTAACACTTTCGCCATCATTGACAAAGTCGGAGAGAGTTGTATAGTCCACGTTAAGACGAACGGATGTTCTTTCAATTGTTCCTGTTGGAACATTTGAAATTGTATAGTTATCTTTATCGTCACCAGCAAGAGCAAGATTTAACACCTTGCCTGTTGCAACAGTTATATCATCATAAGATCCAGTAACAGACACTTTATCTCCACTAATGACTTCGCTCAAATCCCAAGCAACATCAGGAAGATCGGTGGTTCCGTCATACACCTTTGTTACTGTCGCACCACTTAAATCTATTTGGATTTCCTTAATAGTAATTTCAAATGATTCAACATTGTTAACGATTGTATAGTCATTAGATTCAATTGTAAGATTAAGAGTATATTTACCAGCTTTAAGGTTATTTGAAGTTGAATATTGAGCACCAACAATTTCAAATCCTGAGATATTTACATGGCCAGCTTGTATAAGGTCTTCAACATCAGCACCTGCGACAACGCTTGGCCCTACTTTCCCAAGTATATCTGCAAGAGAAGCAATATTATTTATTTCTCCATACATAAACTCATTTGTTCCAATAGAAACATTGATACTGTCTCCAGAAGCTTCTATTGTTCCTGTTGTTGGAAGAGTTTCGGCAAACTTGTAGTTTGCGGCATCTGCTCCACCTAAAGCGTCAAAAGTTATTCCAATGTTTTTGCCTACATGAGCACTTGCAAAAGAACCAGAAACGATTACAACATCGCCAGATACAACACCCGTCATATCAACTGTGTGCCCAGTTGTATTTGAAGAGAAAGTCGTTGTTTTATCAAAAGTCTTGCTTACTGAATTAACGGTGATAACTGCTTGTTCAATATTAAAAGTTTTGTTTGTTCCAATAAACGCTGCACCGCCCTCAAATTGAGGATTTTCGATATCTGCCTTAGGAGTTACATTTATCACATAATTTCCAGCATTAATTGCACTTCCAACAGCCAAGGCGAAATCAAATTCATCAAGTGCTTTTTCAAGCATTTCAGATGTAAGGTCTTTATTTTCGTCTGCTGTTTCGCCGTATTTAAGACTAACTTCTACACGTGCAATTTCATTGTTAGAAGCATCTTTTGCAACAAAATACCACACCTGTGCATCGGTATCAAATTCAGCAACAATCTGTGTTGCAGCAACTTTGCTGTATTCTGCCTTAAATTCTTCTACAAATGAAATTCTTAATCCTGCTTTAAGCGCCAAAATTTCATAATAATTTTCAGAAGCAGTAACATCATAGTTTGCATCACTTGAGCAGTTCTTGTAAACAAGTGAATATCTGCCTACAGCAGTTTCTGTACTCTCTTCAAAATAGAAGGTAATATTTTCGCCAAGAACATTCTTTACAACCTCAAATTTTGGATTTGGGCTTCCAAAATCTTTGGTGATCTCAACACCTGTCAATTCATAGCTTGCCTTTGTGATATCAAAATTAACGCTTCCATTTCCAGTGATGGTATAAACTTTTGTATTAACATTTAAAGAAATCAAATATGTTTTTACATTGCGTAATTCACTGTCGCCAGCAATGGTAAAGTAAATACTTCTTGATCCATCCATATTGTTTGAAAGAAGGTATTCACTTGCTTCTTCACTGTTTGACATATTGAGAATTGCTTTTACTTCGGTCGCGTAGTTACCATTCTTATATACTTCAGAAAGGGAAGAAAGTGTAAAGCTTGTGATTTTTATTGTTTCAACATTTAAGGTGAAAGGTACAGTGGTTGTTTGAGTATACTCGCCATAAGTTGCAGTGATTACCACCTTATAACCACCATTATCGTCGGTTGTAAGTTTAGCAAAACTTAGTGTTTCAGAAAGTGATAATGGAGTTGTCTCCTCTCCTTTAAACCAAGCATAAGTGTATGTGATTGCTGTATTTTTGTTTGTGATACTTCCAGCCGCGTCCTCAAAAGTCAAATTCACATTCGTTTCACTTGCTGTTTTAGTAACGGTTGCACCAGTTTTCTCGGTTTCTGGAGCATCAAGAGTCCAAACAGCAGTTGCAGTTGCTGGAACAGAACCTACAGTTACCGTAAACTTAGATTTGTCTTCACCTGTCATTGCAGCTACGCTGCCATCAGTTTCAGCAAAATCCCAATTTGCAAAGGTTAAACCTTTGTTAGTTGGGTTATCTACAATAACGCCTTCACTGCCAGCAGAAACATATATGGTTTCACTTGAAATGCCATTGTTAAGTGTTACAGCTTTTGCGTCTGTAAACACTGCAAATATTGTTTGTTTTCCTTCAACTTTAGAAACCACACTTGATGTGTTTCCTGAGTTTGTAAAATTCTTAAGAATTTGTTGATAATCTTGATCAACCCCAAAGTAGCCAAGGAAAGTTAAGTTATTATCAGCAAGAAGTGCACTAACTTGGACAGTTAAGCCAACTTCAAATTCAGAATTAACAGCAACGGTGAGGGAATTGCTTCCATTGCCAAAAATGGTAAGTGCAGCCACACCATTTTCATCTATATAAGTATAGAAAGTTTTGGATGCACTGTATTCTTCAAGGTTTTTACCGTTTACTGTAATATTGGTAATGGTAAGGATATATGACGCATTTGCATAATTTGCGTTAAGACCATTAAGAGCACCCGTTGAAGAAGCCGTCAAGTATTGAGTAGTATACGTACGTTCAATTGTTGCTGCTTCAATAGTATAAGTTCCACTGATTACAAAATCGAAATTATTTGTAACTGAATCGACATCTATATTAACAGCAAAGTTGTTTACTTCAAAATCCTCTCTTGCTGAGTAAGTTTTAGTTTCATAACTTGCAGTGAAGATATCTGCTGTTGCGACAATGCCGTATGCTTCAAGGTCAATTCCATTCGCATTTGAAGTGGTGTATGGAACTTCATGAACCATACCCTCAGCATATAAGCCCTTTCCATAAACATTAAGCACAATTGTCGTCGTAACAATCTCACCAACTGCATCAACAACAACATAACTCTTTTCATCTAATGTCTTGATCTGTGCAAAGTTTTCTGCATTCTCATTTAAATTAACAAAATAGCGAACAGAATAACCAGCTTTAACATTAAATTTATTTGTTGTAGAATCATCAATAAACTGAATGTTTTCGAAAGATGCAATTCCTTCATCTATCGCTTCTCCCTCTTGACCAAAAGCATTATATTTATAATAAAGGGTGCCAAGAATGGAGTCTGCATGTGCAATATAATCACTTGTTCCAGTATAATAACCCTTTATAGCAGCGTCTTTAACAATAATTTCGTTAGCTTTAATGGTTACTTGAACTGGGTCAGATATTATCGTATAAGCTTCTGCCTGAAGATTTGCATTCGCAGATTGTACTTTAATTACATAAACATATCTGCCGCTTTCGCTTACGTTTGTGAGGTGGAGAGTTGTTGAAGATTCAACAACATCATCAATACTGTCCTCTTTTGCCCAATATTGAGCAGTGATATAATCACCGTTTCCTTCAAGAATTGTTCCTGTTGTAACTGCTTCTCCCACCGTATCAGTTGAAAGCGTTACCGATGCAACCTCTTGACTCATGCCTACGTAATATAATTCACTTCCGTTTATTTCATCTATATTAATGTAATAATTATCAGTATCAACAACCCAAACAGGTTTAACTGTCATATTACCTGCAACTTTGTAAATTGCATCATTCCAATTGCCATCCTCGTCTTTATCAAGCACAATTTCATTTGTTGCTGTATTCATCCAGCCTGCAAGCTTATAACCAAGTCTTGATACGCTTACAGCTTTAAGCTCTGGCATATTTGTGTTGTAAACAACTTCAACATATTTTCCATCTGTATCAACCTTATATGTTCCTTCCACAAGTTTTTCATATGACTCATTTACTGAAAGTCTTATTTGATATGTGATAGGCTCAAGTTGAGTGGTAATTGTGAAATTGTTTTCGCCCTTATCCGAATAATAAAATTCTTTAGATAAGAAATCTTTAATGTTGCCCTCTGTTAAAGTAAAACTTGTGACTTTTTCAGAACTGTTTGCCGAGCCCTCGAAATTTTCACCTGTGAAAATAAATTGCTTGTTAGCAGTCGCTGCGTATCCTGGGACTTCACTTGTAGTTACCGTATATTTAACTTCCTCACTACCCGCTGTTGTAACATCATAAGTTACAGTACCAGAGGTGGTTGCAGTTGTCAATGTGATGGTGTCACCCATGCTTATATTAATGGTTGTGGTATCAGCATTTTGATTATTCCCAACTATAACAGTATAAACAATTTTATTATCAAAAACCGGTACAAAATCAAGGGTAATTTCATTATCTTCCCCATAATTTATTTCAACATCTAAAGTGCTGAATTTGCCACCTGTGATATTGAAGATGTTTTCCACACTATTATGGTTAAGTCTGTAACCTGTTAAAGCAAGGGAAGCAACTTTTTGGAAAAGAACATCCAAATTGTTATTTTTAAAGCTGAACGCTGAAGCCCCGCCATAAACATTTCCACTTATATCTGTAAATGTTTCTTGGTTGTGATAATAGATATAAGAAGTTAAAATTTCCGCACTTCCATCAGGAACTGTTGGATTGCCATCTGTTACAGTTTTATATGAAATAAGATCATTGACATCATTACCTTCTGTTATATTAAGGGTAATTGTTTTTTGTTTAAGAACTGGTTGAATTGTGATAGTAGTTGTTGCTCCACTGCCAAGCATACCAAGTATGTCCGCATTACCTATGACGCCATCTTCCCCAATTTCAAATAAGGTGGCAAGAGAAAGAGCTCCGTTATTAGTGCGAACGATAGTTGACCCGTTCTTTAAATACCATCCAAGCAGATAGTAACCGTTGACAATATCAATACTTCCAATGTCTCCAGAAAGTCTAATTCCTGAAGCGTCTGCTGTTGTCGCAATTTGAGTTACAGCATTTCCTGTGGTATCAATCAATGAGTTTATAGCATCTGCTAAACTTGCATCATCACTTGTGTTGTTTACACCAGAGATGACTGCCTCGTTTGAGAATGCAATATTAAAAGTTTTGTAATTTAAATAAGCAGTTATGATAGAATCTTTTGTGCCATGATAGAAAGTTGTACTTTCCAAAGTGCCGCAAGTTCCAGGTCTTGTGTCATTTTCGTCTGGCTCAACAACAATCTTATTTTCACCACCTTCCAATTGGTCAAAGATAAGATACATTTGTCCCAACGCTGAAAGTTCAAAGGCGAAAGCCTCATTGCTAAACCCTGAGTTTGGTTTGCCTTCGTGCAATTTGGTGTCAAGTTCAGGGAAACTACTGAAGAATTTTGCTGCTGTTGCGTTATCTATAGCAGAACCATTAATAACAATTTGTGCTTTAACATTATAAATTTGTGGCACTGCGTTAAAAGTGATTGTATATGTAGGAGTACCTTTATTGTCTATAATTTTTGGATTAAAGGTAAATTCATGACGTTTATACCCCTCTGTTGAAACTTCCAAAGTTTCTAATGAAGGTGTTTCATCTGGATTGGTAGATGTAATGGTTGCTTTGTTGCTTGCAGAAGAAAGTGCATAATAAGCATTTTCTTGCATGAATGCTATAACGGCGCCTTCCACAATGTTTGCACTCATGGTAAGTGTATCATTGGTCACTTCATTGTGATCTTTGACCCCCGCAGTTGCAAGTGTTGCACCTGAGTATGTTTCGTTATGTACAATCTTTATAACAATGTTGATTGTTAACGCCCTTGCTTTTGCGGTGAAATATCTGTCTGCACCAGAACTTGTTGAAATAAATTGAGAAATCTCCCAAGAGTAATCTGTATAGTGATCATAAGTTGCATCTTTTGTACCACTCACTGTTGGAGCGTCTCCGCCGTAAGTTCCCGCAACACCAGAATAGCCATATTCTGTTATAAAATAATCAGCTTTTGATCTTGTTGCTGTAAGCTTAAATTTTTCACCTACACGTGTTGAAAGTGTGGTTTGCGCAGCAGTTGTGCTTCCAAGAGATGTGTAAACTGGGGATGTTCCACCTTTTGCATTGGCAAGTCCTGATAACTGCCATGTAACATTTTCACCGTCAAGTGTTACGTCTATGACATCACGGACAAACGCTAAATAAATTTGCCCACTTCCAACGAGATTGGATATTGTAATGGTATAAGTTTTTTTATTTAAGGTTTCATTGCCAGTAATACTTGCTGATGTTGGTATATATGTATCATAAGATCCAGACCCAAACACAAGATAAACCCCTGCATTTGACATGGTTGGCTTTGATGAATTGAAATTGGCTGAACCCGTTGCGAGTGAGTATCCCCAATTCAAAGTTAATTCAATTGTGACTGTGTTTGAAGATGTGTGATTTGTTACATCATAATCATAGGTTGTCCCAGCTGCTGGATTCACAGTTGTTGCCCCTTCTTTAAGAGTCATGCTTGAAACCGCATTTGCAGGATTAAACCCAGCGTCACTTGTTGCATTTGTGTAATCTATATTATAAGCAATGTTAGTTTTTGCAGTCCAGCCAAGATAAAGCTGATATGTAGTTCCCGAAAGTCCAGCAGAATCGCCGACATAGCAAGCTCCAGCCTGCCCTACGCTTGTACCTGTGGAAGTGCCAAACTTTTGACTTGCAAGAGTATAGCCCACTCTTGTTAAAGATGAAGGTAAGATTTGTCCATCAAATCTAAAGTCATTTCCTACTGATCTAGTTTCAGTTCTTTCTGTTCCGTTTGTTTTGTTATATCCATAATGAATATTTACAGTATAATTTTTTGTAGCCCATGCAAGATTTACAAGAAGTCCATTTGACTTTAATGTTGAGACAGCTGTCAAGTCTGTAATTGTTGTTGATCCCGTTTTAAAAGTAAAGGCATAACCCTCTTTAATTGCAAAGTTACCAGATTGGTCTCTCATAACGTCTGATCTCTTACCTGGCATTGAACCATAGTTTCCGAAAGAATCTTGCACTGTTCCGCTGGTTGTTATATTTGAACCATAGGTTTGATATATGTATTGTGTTGATGACCAAGATGTTCTTGAAGAATATTTAACAATGCCCGCACCGCTACCACAAATATAAGTTACAGCATATCCACTTGTATATGTACCATTTGATACTGTAAATGCACCGTTGATCGCTGCATCTGTTGTATAATGGGCTGTAACGCCATCTCGGCTACCACCACGATAAACTTTAACGGTTGATTCACAAGTGCCAATACCAGCAGTAATTCCGCTTGTTCCAATGCTATAGCAGTTTGACACAATAGTATTCGCCCCAGCATATCCAATCAATGCCCCTGCATATGTGGTGCTTGATGCGTCTGAATATTTAAAACCGTTAATAATAGTATTGGAGATCTTTGCACCACTGGTATAACCAAAAAGTCCCGCATAACCATCTGATGTTGTTGAAATGGTTGCTACGGAGATATTAGTGATTGTGCGATTTCCGCCATAAAAAGTTCCTTTAAACGCATTACCACGAGTTCCGATAGGGGTCCAAAGAGAACCAGATAAATCTAAGTTGGCAGTAAGTTCATAGTTGTAACTTGCCCATGTAGTGTTTCCATTAAGAATTTGATATGAAACCATTGCAAGATCATCTACGCTTGCAATCAAGTGATATGTACCATCTGGTCTTGTCGCTGTTGAGCTTTCAACAGTTGCGGCAAGTGCTTCCACCTCTGCTTTTGACATGTTTGAAAATTTGCTATCCCATCGAGTTAGCGTCTCTTCCTCATTTACTGTTTCGGCAAAAGCACTGGAATTATTCGCCAGTCCGCTTGAAAGCATAACGTCTGTTTCATTAGCAGCTTCATTCGCAAAATCGCCTTGTCCCTTTAATGATGGAGCAAAGCAAATAGCACCTGCTGATAGAAGCATAATTGCCACACAGTAAAATCCTTTTAACAGTTTTCTTTTCATGATATCTCCTTTTGAAACCAACCCGTCAAGCAGATAGTTTTCTACGAGTAAATTATATAACAACCTCTCGACAAAAGCAAACAAAATCAGCTAATAATATTTATTTTTAAATAATATTTTTATACCCCAATATTTGCAAAAATAATCGTATAAATTAAGAAATTTTTTATAATTTAATAATTTTAATAAAAATAGCAATTTATTTAGATTTTTTTGCTATTTTTATAGTATTTTTTGATAAATATTTAAATTTATTTATTTTCTATAATTTTTTTATTTTCTCTAAATTGAATTGACTAATATTGCAAACTTGATGTATACTTAGCATAAATAAAGAAAAAGAGGAATTATATGTCAGAAACTATTCTTTCAGGAATACGTCCCACAGGGAATTTGCACTTGGGTCACTACTCAAGTGCGGTTCGATTAATGCTTGAAATTCAGAATAAAGGTGATTATGATAATTTTTTTGTGATGATTGCAGACACTCAAGCGTTGACGGATAACGCTAAAAATGTGGACAAAGTTAAAAACAATGTCATACAAGTTGCAATTGATCTGCTTTCTGCGGGATTAGACCCAAACAAAACCACCATTTTTATCCAATCGCAAGTACCTGAGCTTTTTGAAATGACCGGATATTTTTTAAACTTGGTTACGGTTTCCCGCTTAAAACGTAATCCTACGATTAAGGAAGAAATTAAGCAACGCAGCTTTGAAAACACCATTCCTGCTGGATTTTTAACCTATCCAGTCAGTCAAGCGGCAGATATTTTGGCTTTCAACACCACAATTGTCCCTGTTGGCGACGATCAAGCGCCAATGGTTGAACAAACACGTGAGATTGCACAAAGCTTCAATTCCACTTATGCCCCTATTTTTAAAATGCCGAAAGCGGTCATCCCAAAAGAAAGCATGAGCGCCCGACTTCCTGGCACTGATGGCAAATTAAAAATGAGTAAATCTGCGGGAAATTGTATATACCTATGCGATGATGAAGCGACAGTGAAACAAAAAATTATGAGCGCATATACCGACCCAACACACATAAAAGTGTCCGATCCCGGCAAAATTGAAGGAAACGTTGTGTTTGGATATCTTGACGCTTTTGCAAAAGATGAACATTTTAAAAAATATCTTTCAGAATATAAAAATATGGACGAACTTAAAGCCCATTACCAAAAAGGTGGACTTGGTGATGTGAAAGTAAAATTATTTTTAAATAATGTACTTGAAGAGATACTCTCCCCTATCAGAGCAAAACGTGCCGAGCTTGAACAGAATATTGACAAGGTGTATGAAATGCTATTTAATAATGGCAAAAAAATGAGCAAAATTGCAGCAAAAAAGATACAAGAAATACATGGCGCAATGGGAATAAATTATGAAAAATTTTTAAATAAATAAAAAATAAATAAAAAATGCACAAAAAAACAATAAATTTGTGTATTTTTTATTTAATTATTTGTTTAAAATATTTTAAAGATTATGCTTTGATTAATTATTATTTGACAAAAAAAAGTTAATCTTATATAATAGCAACATATGCGAAAGTGGCCTAGTGGTATGGCATCAGCTTCCCAAGCTGGGGATCGCGGGTTCGAATCCCGTCTTTCGCTCCACAATATAATATAGAAACTTAGGTAGGGATTCTCACCCGCTTTGCGGTCGGGGCGGTCGAAGAAGATTGCGCGCCCGGCCACTAGACCCACTTTCAGCAGGTCAGAACGAATCCCGTCTTTCGCTCCATTTCTATACTATACTCACTTTTTAAAGGAGAATCAAAATGGATTTGACAAACGCCATAAAACAAAGACGCTCAATCAGAAGATATAACAATACAGCCGTTGAAGATGATAAAATTATAGAAATATTGAACGCCGCAAGACTTGCTCCTTCTGCAAAAAATAGACAACCCTGGAAATTTCACATCTCGCGGGGGGGGGAAAAGACAAAATCGCAAAGATGATGAGAAATTGGCATGAAAACAACAAAAATAATGGTACAAGTCTTTTAGGGACTTCTATTGCTATTGAGCAGGCACCAATTTTGATATTGATTTTTAGGGATTCTGAAAGTCCATGGGAAAGAAGCGACACTCTGTCAATTGGTGGAGCTATTGAAAATATGCTTTTGACAGCAACAAGTTTAGGCCTTGGTTCTTTATGGATAGCAGATACTTGGTATATTAAAGACGAAATATCTGCTATGGTTAATACAAATTTAGAATTATTCTCTGCTGTTACTATCGGATACCCTGACGAATCCCCTGCACAAAGACCTAGAAAAAGCCTAGATGATCTTATTAACTAATTTAATCATAAACAAAAAACAATTTTAAAATACAAAAGCCTACTTATACTGTTGGAAGAGTGTCACATGGAGGACTTATGAGTAAAAAGAATTTATCAAGATATGTTCAAGTAAAAAATGGCAAGGACGTACTGACTGTGGACACAATTGGTGCACAAGTAGTTAGCTGGAAGGTTAACGGACTTGAAGTGATGTATCAAGGTGCATTAGACAGTCAAGATGAAACCAAGCCTGTTCAACCAGCATGGGCAGCAACAGCAAAAAATCTATTCCCTAACCCTGGCCCCATGGGCTCAGAAAACGACAGGTTTGGCGAGCCTATATATAATGAAGATGGAACTTTCTCTGGCAGGCACAAACTTCAAAAACTTGGAAAGAACACCACATATTTCCATAATGGTGGAGTTTATCAAATGGGTCAGCATGGTTTTGCTCAAAGTGAAGAATATAAAGTACTAAGCAAAGTAAATTTAAATGAGCATACTGGTATATATGAGGCTCAGAACAGCGATATCGTCCTTACAATCACCGATGAACTAAACGAAACTTGGGACAAATACCCATATAAGTTTGCCCATAGCCTTGTTTATAGTTTGACAGACAATGGCAGTATCTGTTATGAATCTCATGCACAAAATAATGATAACAAGCCAATGGTGGCAGGTCAAGGCTGGCACCCTGCGTTTAAATTGCATGGAAATCCTAGTGATTATAGGCTTGAAATCAGAAACTTAAAAAAGAAGAAGGGTTGTGAAGAGAGTTGTGCTTTGCAAGAAGGACAGCTTATAGACATTTATACTGATGTCATCTCTCCTGACAAATCCGTTCATTATGGTGGCATTGCTGAGGCAGATTTGGTATTGCTCTATAAAAAGCCCGACGGCAATGTAATTGAGTATCTATCCATGCACACCACCCAACCCGAATTGATACTATGGTCAAGAAAAGCACAAGAGGAAGGACAAGAGCATTTTATTGCAATTGAACCTTGGAACAGCCCAAGCCGAACAATAAGCGAACTAACAACACAGGATAAAACAAAAGATCTATCAAAAAAAGGTGCGGTTATCGTTCCTCCTGCACGCTCCGCACTTGAAAGACAACAAATCATGGCAAGAGAACTTGAAAAATATGAGGATTTGACTGAATATGAGAGAAAATATATTTGGGATCAGTTAAGCGAAAAAATGCAAAGAGAGGACAGCGTATTGCGTGCACAGGTGCAAGTAAACGAAGAGTATGTACATTGCTTTACTCCTAATAATGAAATGGAATAAATTGAATTTAAATTAAAATCTGATAAAAAATCTGTTTAATAACTTAAACAGATTTTTTGTTATTGTCCAGATGTTTACATTGACGTTGAATAAGTCCAATATTAGATGCAAGTGTAGCAAAAAAACATTTCAAGGTTTCAAGGTCCTCCTTGCAAAAAGTCTGTGACAGTGAGATCGAAAGGCTTGAAGCGAGTGCAACAAGCTCCTCGGGGCTCATATTAAATCGACTTTCAGAACAGTTTTCCATATATTTATTTACGCTTTTGATTCAAAATGTGCTATACTTTCACTATACAAAGGCGGTAAAATATGAATTTCTTTGAAAAAGTCTATAAAAAAGTACAGCAAATTCCTGAGGGGTATGTTTCCACTTATGGCGACATAGCACGTGCTTGCGGCAATCCACGTATGGCTAGGCAGGTGGGCTGGGCGTTACATGCAAATCCAAACACAGCGCTTATACCATGCCATAGAGTTGTAAATAGATTTGGTTCACTTTGCACCGGTTTCGCTTTTGGCGGTATAAATGCACAAAAGGCACGTCTTGAAGCCGAGGGAGTAAGGGTGGATAAAAACTATTGCGTTGATTTAGAAGAATACAAATTTCATTTTAATTAAAAAACATCGGATTGCTTCCGATGTTTTTTATTCTTCTCCGTTACCATCTCCTATATCATCAAGCCCAAGGACCTTAACTGATGTATCTGAATCCAACCTTTCAACTGTGTTAAGTTTTCTTGCAATAAGGCGGCTACGCGTTCCGATAAGGGTATCAAAATCTTTGCTTGCGCCCTCAAAGCGCTTTCTTATATTTTCAACGATAACATTGAATTTTTCAAATTCAGTACGCACAGCACCAAGAATTTTCCAAACCTCCCCGGATTTCTTCTGAATTGCGAGGGTGCGGAAACCCATCTGCAAACTATTCAAAAGTGCGGACATCGTCGTTGGACCTGCAATTGTAACATTAAACTTTGATTGAAGTTCTTCAATTAAGCCCATTTTAGCAACCTCTGCATAGAGCCCCTCAACTGGCAGGAACATAACGGCAAAGTTTGTTGTTTTTGGTGGACAGATATATTTTGTGTTGATATCCTTTGCCATTCCTCTGATGGTGTTTTTAAGTTGCTCTTTCTTTTGCTTAACAAGGTCAAAATCATTGTTGTCGTATGCGTTTTGCAAATCACTATAAACGGTGTAAGGGAATTTACTGTCAATTGGCATATAGACATAGTCCCCTTCGTCTATTCCTGGCAGTTTGATTGCAAATTCAACAGGCTCCCTTCCTTCTCCCGTCACAAAGTTTGTCATATACTGCTCTTTTGTCAGCATTTGTTCCAGAATAGCTCCGAGTTGAATTTCGCCAAACACGCCAGTTGTTTTGACATTTGAAAGCATTTTTGTCAGATTGCCAACATCGCTTGCAATGTTTTGCATTTCGCCAAGTGACTTATAAACACTGTTAAGTTGCTCTGAAAGCACCTTGAAAGACTGCTCAAAACGCTCATTAATCGTTTTAGACAACTTTTCATCCACGGTTTCACGCATTTTATCAAGCTGTTTATTGTTATCTTCTTGAAGCGATTTGATATTTTTCTCATTTGATAGCATCATTTGATTTAGCTTTTCCTCTTGCATTTTGGAGATGTTTTGCATACGCTCATCAAGTTGCCTCATAAGGTCATACACCCTCTTTTCAAGGGAAGCTTGATTGGTTGTCAAATTCTCCTGAAAAAGCCTGATCGTTTGCATCATATTTTCATTGTTAACGCGTTGCAACTCTCCCGAAGATTTGCTGATATATTCCACATCATCTTTGAGTGCGTTTTTAATATCCTCTTTATCCCTGTTTGTAAGCCCCACCTTTTTAGATCTAAAAAATAGAATAAGACTCACAACCTGCAACAGCAAGCAAACACCAAGCAACACATAAATTATCGTCATATTAACTCCTTTTCCTTATTCTAGCACAAAACGCCCCAAATTGAGCAATAAAAAAATATGCTGTCTGCATATTTTTTAAATCAAATCATTCAAGACGTCAATAAGTTCTGGAATTTTGTATATTCTATGATATCCATCAAAATGATTATATCCTTTTAAATACACTTCCTTTGCCCCGGTGTCTTTAAGGAAGTTCTCAAAAACTTTTGGGTCAGTACCTTCTTCGTCAGAATATAAACATACCTTATTTTTTATCTTCTTTACAAAAGCAACATCTTCTTTAACTGTATACGCCTGCCTTGCAACTTCGACCATATAATCCTTGCGAGTCACAATATCAATATCCCTATAAATCAATCTTGGTGCAACAGCAACATATGCTTTTGGCAGGAATTTATGCTGCCTGCAAAATCTGATAAAATATGGATTTCCTATACTATGAGCAACAACAATGGAGTTGGAATTTAGTTTTCCATGCTCTAAAAATGAAGAGAGTATTTTATCAAACTTTTCATAACTGCTGTCTGCCCTTATTGGAAACTGGGGCATTAAAACTTCTATGCCCTTTTCAGAAAAGTATGCTTGCAACTCCCCCCCCCACATTTTAAGGGTGTCGCCGTTTAGGCTATGAAGCACAAATATATTTTTCTTACTATCTTGCTTTGCGGTTTCTTTCTTTAATATTTCCATAAATTCTTTATTCATTGCAACAGCATGAAAGCCCGGTTCGTCTGCTACTTCCGCCCCCGCAATTTGACTTATGTACATTCCAGGAGCATAATCCCACACCTTATCACTTCTAAACACCGCACCATGAATGAAGCCCGCTGAAACGAAAGCCATCGATGTGCACACTGCACCGAAACGTCTATAATGTTGGGTTGTTGGATTTACCCTGTTAAAACAAGCGAGCGTATCACTGCCATCAACAACGTACAAAGCTTTATTAAGTGGTACCTGTTTAACATGGATTTGTTTATCATTTAAGAATGCACCGTTTTTATCTGCATAAAACAAATGGTGTATTCTTGGCATATCAACAACGGCTGCAACAGTTTTGCCGTTTTTAACACATGCAACCTGTATTGCCCAGAAAGGTAATCCGTTGGCGAAATTTATTGTTCCATCAATTGGGTCAATAATAAAACAGTTTTTGGTTGGTTTATTGTTAAAGTTAAACTCTTCACTGACAATATCAAACTTTGGATACTCTTTCTTTATTTGTGAAATTAAGAATTTCTCAATTTTTACATCGAGGTCTGTAACCATATCTCCATTTGATACGCCAATCTTGTCCTCCACAGAGAAATTTTCATTAGAAATTTTTTCAGCGTCTTTTACAATTTTCAATAAAAATTCAAGTTCCTTTGTCATGCTTTTATCCTTTTAATCTTGCTTTAGCTTCGGTTTCGCCAAGGATTGTCATAAGTTCGTAAATGTCAGGGGAGTTCTTCTTGCCAGTGAGGGCAAGGCGAATATATTCACATGCCTTTGCAGTGTTCCCTTTATACGCCTCAGGATTTGCTTTGTAAAGTTTGTTATCTGTTGCATAGCCTAGTTTTTCAGCCACCATTTTAACGCCAGTAAACCACTCATCTTTCTCAGCAGGAAGGACAAAACCTTTGCTATATTCGCTCAAAAATTCCTTATAATTCTCAGCATTATCAATCTCTTCTTTTTCTGTTGGACGGTGGAACATATAGCCAAAATATTCTTCAATCATGCTCCACTTGTAAATATCCTTACGAGGTTTTAACCCGCCTCTGTCAATACCGCAAACCTTGATTGCGTAGTCCTTGTTCTTTTCAAGATAATTCGCAAAGTCAGGCTTGAACTCTTTTGCCCATTTGAGAATGTTTTCATAAACCTCTTCCGCACTCATCTTGGCAATAATGTTTTTGGAAATATCGTTAAGTTTATGTATATCAAATATTGGGGAAACCGCGGTAATATCATTTATGCCAAATCTGAAATCCTGCCATGGCTTTTCAGGATTCTCTGCTCTCCACTTTTCAAAGCCCGAATTGATAATGTTTAACAGATATTCAAGCACGGCATCAGTTGGATACCCCTCTTCAAAATAATACATCATCTTCGCTTCTGGGTCATAGCGTTTTGATACCTTTCGTTTGTTGCCATTGTCGCCAATTTTGCAAACCGAAGGATTATGGCAATAAGCGATTGGCTTAAATCCAAGAGCATCAAAAATTTCAAGATGCACAGGTGTTGAACTGATATATTCTTCTCCTCTCACAACCACATTTGTCCCCATCAGAGTGTCGTCCACCGCATGTGCAAATGGATAAGGAGGGATACCGTCATTTTTAAGAAGTACAACATCCTTGGCGTTTGCCTTGGCTTCAATATGCCCTTTAATAAGGTCGTGGAATGTTATTCTTTCACTGCCAGTGTTTTTTGTCCTTAATCTTATCGCAAACTTGTCACCATTATCGATATGTTTTTTAACTTCTTCATAACTAAGGTCACGGCATGGGTCATATTCCCTTTCATCGTTTTCAAGAAACTTGGTCTTGCGCTCTTCAAGGATCTCTTCCTTACCTTCTGTCTTTTTGCAGAAACATGGGAATGCCTTTCCACGAGCAACCAAATCTTTCGCAAATACCTGATATATCTCTTTTCTTTTGCTTTGAACATATGGTCCATAGTTTCCAACATCTTTTCCATCTAAGTTTGGGTACTCATTGCACTTAATTCCAAAACGGTCAAGTACGTCATATAAAAACTCTCTGGCCCCCTCTACCTCGCGCTTAGAGTCCGTGTCCTCCATACGCAAAAAGAACACCCCATTTGACACCTTGCAAAGTGAATAACTGATAAACATTTGGAAAAAATTTCCAATGTGAATAAAGCCAGTAGGGCTTGGTGCAAAACGAGAAACAACCGCGCCATCTTTCAGCTGGCGTGGTGGGTATTTTGCAAATATATCTTCTGGCGTTTCTTTAATATTTGGGTAAAGCAAGTCTGCCAGTTTTTTATAATCCATAGTTTTCTCCTATCCAATTAAAATAGATTTCATATAGTTTGTTTGAAGTTTAATAAAACTTTTATAGTAATTTTGTATTTCATTATAATAAGTTTCTGCATACTCAATTTTGCCTTGATAGGAAATCATATTACAGTTATAAGAATTGTAAAATTCATATAAGGAAAACCTGTCAAGACTACGGTTTAAGTTTTGCCTCTCATTTTCCATGATGTTTTGACTTTTTACAAGTAAAGAAACCGGGCTTTTGTCACCATCCGCCTCATCATTATTTAAATCCTTTAAATTTGATTTGCCGTAGAAATCCTTTACAAAGGCAGTTAGGTCAGCTTTAACTCCATTTACAAAATATACAAATTTGTTTATATTTAAATCAGCACTCGTCTTGAATAATTTTGAGTTTGAATTGTCAAGAAGGACTTTAAAATAATCCTGTCCAATCTTTAAAGAAAGATAATCCTTTAAAAGAAGCGCGTCATTATTGGTTATTCCCCCTGCCTGAAGATTAAACCTGTTTAAAGCGATATCCTGCACCTTGCTTAAACTGATTGCAACATCATAAGCGCCAGAAATTAATTTAGTTACGCTATACTTATATTGTTGAAGTGCACCATCATAAATTGAGCCACTTTCTGAAGAAAAGATAGTAAGCCTTTCATATTCGTTATTTGCTGAAACATAGGCATGTTTAAAGGTGGCCAAATCCTTTTCTAGTTCCGCAATCGCAGCACTTTGCTCGCCATTGAATCCTTTCAGTCTTTTCACTTCTTCAATATCTAGATTGTATTTATTTATATAGTTCATTGGAATGACAAAGCATTCATTAAAATAGTTGTCGTCGCCGTCAAGAGCGTTGAATATGAAGTTTGTGGTCACCCCGTCCACACTGCCCGACTTAAACATTGTGTGATTGCTGTTCATTTCGGTAACAATATTAGGAAGCTCGGTGTACTGAATATTAGGCTCGCTTGCACCGCCGCAGGCAAAAAGTGCAAGTGAAGAGAATGCAAATATTGATGCGAGAGTAATTTTTAAAAATTTGTTTTTCATTATCTGAGCCCTCCATTAAGCAAAGTTTTCACTTGTTCAAGCACCCCTTTGTTGTCCTCTGGCTTCGTTTGATAAGTAATTCCACTTGCCCCAATACTTTCTATAACCGCTTTAATATTTTGCCCTTTGCCATAAACTGATTCAAATTCATGAATAAGTTTAACTTTATCCTGAGTTGCAGTGCTGAATTTATAACCTGAAAGATTTGTCGTGTAAGAAACAAGATAGTTATTGACAAAGGCGTTTGCATAGTTTACTACATATCTGTTTTCAGTAAAATCTTTATTTATCACCTCAAGATAATTGTCAACGGTATCAAGCACAAGAAAGGTAAGGTCATTATGAATAATTCCGTCATTAACGCAGTCACGATAGACTTTATTTAATCCTTTTATTGAGTTTGAATAACATTTTACATAATTAACAAATATACCTTTAAACTCTTCCCATGCACCTGCTGTAAATGTGGATGAAGAGTCAACCTTGTTATATATTTCTGTAAGCTTATTGGTCATACGCTCTTGATAGTTATTTGCATGACCATAGTTGTCCATGATTAAATTATAATTTGATTGAAAAGTAGCGTTATTTTGTGCAAATACAATATTTTCACTATAGAAATAGATAATGTTGTTTAGAGTGTTAGAAATTTTTCTTGCACTGGTTATTTCATTAGTGTATTCGCTTGCATTTAATTGAATTTTTCTTTCAAAAGATGCAAACATTTTTTCATCTTCGTCACTCTTTAAAAACATGGTTTCTTTTTGTGAATAAGTCTGTTTGAGCACATTGTCTGTATTCTTTGGGATAAAGACAATAATACATACAACCACAACCGCTATAAGAACCAAAATTGCAAGTGCAATTATCCATTTTTTACTTTTTTTGCTTGCCATTTCCCCTCCTAATCATCAAAGATGTCAACGTCAACATCAACTGCAACTTCCTCAGTTCCCACTTCCTGTTTTATTGGTGCTTCCTTTTTAGGAAGTTGAGTTCTGTCGCCATAGTTTACAAATGTTGTATATTCTCCTATCCAACGAAGCTTAATCGTATCGGTTTTTCCACGTCTATGCTTTGCTATGATAAGTTCAACCGTGCCCGGCTCATCATCATGAGGAACATCGTTATATTTTTCTGGATTGTAAAGAAACATAACTATATCTGCGTCCTGCTCAATCGCACCTGAATCACGAAGGTCAGAAAGCACTGGTCTGTGATCGCCTGCACGAGAGTCAACCGCACGAGAAAGTTGGGAAAGTACAATGATTGGGACATTCAATTCCTTTGCTGCAATTTTCAAGGTTCTGGAAATTTCACTTACTTCAAGTTGACGGTTTTCATTTCGCTTGCTTCCGCTTGACATAAGCTGGATATAATCCACCATTATAAGATCAACATTTTCTTTTGTCTTAAGTCTGCGACATTTGGAAAGTAAATCGGCAGGTGTGGTCATACTTGAATCGTCAACATAAAGTCCACTTTGTTCAAGCTTCTTTGTTGCCGTCCAAATGCGTTGCCACTCCTCTGGCGACATGGTGCCATTGAGTGCTTTTGCCATGCTGACCTTTGCAAGCGAGCAGATTGCCCTTTGCATAAGCTGCTCACGTGACATTTCAAGGGAGAACACTGCACACTTTTTATTTTGCTCAGTGGCCGCTTGAACCATTATGTTCATAGCCAAAGAGGTTTTACCAACAGATGGTCTTGCAGCTATAAGAATAAGGTCACTGTTTTGAAGTCCATTTGTGACTGCATCAAAGTCGCGCAAGCCAGTAGGAATACCAGTAATAGAAGAAGGGTCTTTTGCAATCTTATCAAATGTATTTATAACGTTCTGGATTGCACCCCCGGGCTTTCCAACATGCTCGAGCGCGGAACGCTCTTGCTTTTCAGCAATATCAAAAATAACTTTTTCACCATATTGAAGAGCTTTGTCTTTATCTTCTTCTTCGTAAGCGAACTCAATGATCTCCTGTCCGCTTTTGATAAGTTTGCGGCGGACTGAAGCTGCTTTAACAATATCACAATAATACTTAAAGTTTGCAGCCGATGGAACAGCGTTTGTCAAGAAAGTCACATATTCAATGCCACCTACTTTTTCAATCGTTTTGTCTTTTTCAAGTTGGTCGGCAAGAGTTACAAAATCAACGGGTATGCTCTTTTGATAGATTTTCAGCATAGCGTTGTAAATCCTCTGATGCGATTCAGAATAAAAATCCTCCTCATGCATAAGCGACAAAATATCCGCCTGAGCCTGTGAGTCAATCAAAATACAGCCAAGAACTGCTTGCTCGGCTTCAAGATTATGTGGCGTAATTTTTATATCAGCCATATCTTCCTCCTAGTGCGAGAAAGGGTCGCGATTTTTTTCCTGCTCCCGCTTTGCCTCTCTCTTTTTATCAATTTTAGCACAAATAAACAAATAAAGTAAATAGAAAACCCCTGCAGTCAAAATTATTATCAAACCATTAAGCACGGGGCTAAGCCCTGCAAGTTGCAAAAGATAACATTCAACAAGTGCAAACACAAAGAAAATGCCTACAAACCAAATCATACGCTTATATCGTCTGTTAAGTTGTTTACTTTCCTTTGGGTTAATCATTATAACTCCTTATATTTCCCCTCTAAGAGCTCTGCCTTTTTCACGTAATCTCATGTTGTGGTCAAGAATAATTTTTCTTATTCTCATGCTCTTTGGAGTAACTTCCAAGATTTCATCGTCAGCCAAAAACTCAATAGCGTCTTCAAGGCTCAACTTCTTAGGAGGTGTAAGTCTTAACGCTTCATCCGAACCAGAGGAACGGCAGTTTGAAAGATGTTTTGTTTTGCAAACGTTGACAACAATATCTCCGCCTTTTGGATTCTGCCCTACAACCATACCTGCATAAACCGGAACCCCCGCACCGATAAATAGGTCGCCGCGTTCTTGAGCGTTGTAAAGTCCATACACAATCGCATCTCCACTTTCATGTGCAACAAGGGAGCCATATTCTCTTCTTTTTATCTCCCCCTTCCATGGTTGATATTCAAAGAAGATAGAGTTGATAATACCCTCTCCACGAGTATCTGTGAGAAGCTCACTCTTAAATCCGAAAAGTCCACGTGATGGGATAGTAAATTCCATTTTCATACGATTGCCATGAGGTGTCATACCCACAAGATCCCCTTTACGTATCCCCATCTTTTGCATAACTGTCCCCGTGCAATCTTCAGGCACATCAAGGAAAAGTCTATCAACAGGCTCGCACTTTACGCCATTAATTGTCTTTATTAAAACTTTTGGCATGCTCACCTGAAATTCAAAGCCATCTCTTCTCATGTTTTCAATAAGAATGGAAAGGTGCATTTCTCCACGGCCACAAACCTTAAAGGTGTCGGCTGTTTCTCCATCCTGCACGCGCAAAGAAAGGTCCTTAACCGCTTCCTTATAAAGTCTGTCACGAATGTGACGTGTGGTTACAAACTTTCCTTCCTTCCCAGCAAGTGGGCTATCATTGACCATAAACGTCATTTCAACACTTGGCTCTGCAATTTTAACAAACTCAATTGGCTCAGGAGCAACAGTATCACAGATGGTATCTCCAATTTGGACCTCTTCAAGCCCTGCGATACAAGCAATTTCCCCAATAGGAACGCTTGTTACTGGCACACGCTTAACCCCCTCAAAAACAAACAAACTTACAACTTTTGAGCGGACAAGCTTATCGCTGTCATGATAGTTGCAAAGGACCACATTTTGCCCCACTGCAAGTTTTCCTCTTGTAAGTTTCCCAACAGCAAGCTTGCCAACATAGTCATTGTGCTCAGCAGAAGAAACGAGCATTTGCATAGCCCCATTTTCATCACCCTCTGGTGCTGGAATGTGTGAGAGTATTGTTTCAAATAAAGGTTTCATATCACTGCCTTTGACATCCTTATCAACAGACGCAATTCCGTATCTTGCCGATACAAAAACAAATGGAGAGTTTAATTGCTCCTCATCAGCATCAAGTTCAAGGAAAAGTTCAAGCACTTCGTCAATAACTTCACCAACACGTGCGTCAGGTCTGTCCACCTTGTTTACAACAACCACGACTTTAAGTCCAAGTGCAAGAGCCCTTTCAAGCACAAAGCGAGTCTGTGGCATAGGCCCCTCATAAGCGTCAACAACAAGAAGCACACCATCCACCATTTTGAGCACACGTTCCACTTCGCCACCGAAGTCCGCGTGTCCGGGAGTGTCAATAATGTTGATTTTTACATCATTATAAAGGCAGGAGCAATTCTTTGATAAAATGGTGATTCCTCTTTCTTTTTCAAGCGCGTTGTTATCCATAATTCTTGTTTCAACAACTTGGTTGTCACGGAATACACTTCCCTGCTTCAAAAGTGCGTCAACAAGGGAGGTTTTGCCATGGTCAACATGGGCAATAATTGCAATGTTTCTTATCTTTTCGTTCTTCATAAATGTATTTGTCCTTTTAACTTAATTAGTTTACCACAACCCAACCGAAAATTCAACCAAGAATTAAAGAAAGACCTAAAAAATTTCAAAAACTTGGGTTAAACCATTATAGACAAATCGCGTTTTGACTTAAACAACTTATTACCATTCCAACAAGGCACAGGTATTCTTATTGTCACCGGTTTCCATACTTATTGGCTTTGCCCAGAGCCCACGTTTTTTGTCATTTCGACCGAAGCCCGACAGGGCGCAGTGGAGAAAACTAATAATACGGCAAAGCCTAGATTCTTCGACTCCGTGCAAAGCACTCCGTTCAGAATGACAATAGGAAAAATAAAAAGCATGCAAACTTACATGCTCTCGCTGCGGCTAACAAGATAATCAATACTAACATCAAAATATTGGGCAATGATTATCAATGAACTCATTGCTGGAGCTGAACCCCTTTTCCAACCATAGTTGCTAGAATAATTTAAACCTGACTGTTTACACACTGCAAAATGGGTTGTTTTATTATCATCTAAAAGTTTTTGATATCTTGAAGAAAAAACTCCGATATCATAATTTTTTGAATAGTTAACAGTATTAGGTTCATCAACTATCCCCATTAAATAAGACAGAGAACAATCAAAGTGATTAGCTAAAACAACAGCATATTTTATACTTGGCATACCACCATTGGCATAATCATAAAGAATAGAATCATCTATATTTACGAGTTTGCTTAGTTCTTGAACCGTTGTATTCGTTTCCACCAACAAATCATTTAAAACATCTTTAAAAATCATAGTTTATTACCCAGCACTTCTACCAACAAGATAATCAATAGAAACACTCATAAATTTTGCAACTTTTATTAAAGTTTCCATTTTGGGTATCTTTCCCTGTCTCCAAAAACTTCTGCAAGAAGGGCTTAATCCTGTTTCTTTCCATAATTGATATTGACTTAACGATTTTTCCTTTAATAATGCTTCATATCTTTCATAAAACACATTGGAATTGAAAGTTGAGGTAAACAAAAATTCATCAGGATAAATATCTAGACCAAACAAGTAATTTAAAGTACAATCAAAATAATTTGCCAACTTAACTGCATTTTCGAGGTTTGGCAAAGCCCCTTGTAAATATGTATATATAGAGGCGTTGTCTATGCCTATTACCTGCCCCAACTTCCTCGCGGACATTCCTTTATCGTCCAGTAATTCTTTAAAAATCTTTTGAAATTTCATAATCACTCCTGTTTCGTGTCAATTCTTCCAATCAAATATTCAATTGGTACATTTAAAATAGTAGACAACTTCGACAAAATATCTAAAGTTGGTATCGTGCGGCGTTTATTCCAATAAACCAAATTATTTCTATTAAATTGGGCTTCTCTTGTGATGCGAGAATGATTTGTATTATTTTCATTCAACAAATCAGAATATCGCTGGCAAAATTTTTCATAACTTGGAGAGTTATAAGTCCCATACCGATTTGGTATGACGTCATGTCCTAACAAAAAATCAATTGAACAGTTAAAAAATTCACAAAGTTTTAGTGCGTTTTTTATGCTGGGCATATAGTAACCGGAAATATAATTACCAATCTGAGTACGACTAATACCCAAGGATTTTGCCAGTTCTTTTTGTGTCAAATGTTTTCTTTTTAAAAGACTTTTAAGTACTTCGCCAATATTAGACATAAACTTCTCCTTTATTGCTCAAATTTTATTACAAAGTGGTCGAATAGTGTTTCAGTATCTGTCTTGTTGCATGTTATAATAACTTCATGCCCTACAATTTGATCATGTTTGTAGAAAGTATAGGAGGTAAAAAATGGCATATAAGAAAGTAGAAGAATTAATGGGGTTGGTTTATCCAACTGACTCAGCGAGGGAGTTTTTGTGTAACGACTTCTTTCAGGAGTTGTTAGAGATTATTCCACAGTCACTGTGCATAAACTCTTTCAATACAGTAAAAAAGGTCAGACTGAAAAATCTGACCATTGTCAAAAGAAAAATTACTGGGTTTTTGCTTCAGCATACCCAGTACCAAGAAGAAATTATGAGAATTTACAGATGTGAAAAAATTGATAAGTACATTATCAACAGATTTGTGGTTGGTTATGTTTTCTTTATCGCAAAGACAACTGAAAAGTTTAAAGATATTGATATCATTAAAGACAAAAGGTCTATTTGTTATTACGATATTGATATGCTTGCATTGTTGACTAGATAAGTGGCTTAGCCACTATCGTAATATAAAAAAGCAGTCATTATTTTGACTGCTTTTTATCTTTTAATTTTATAATTGTGACCGCGATTCCAACACCTAAAAGTGTTACCCCTAAAATTAGGACATACCACACTCCACGATTGGCTTGAACCACACGCAATGTGATTTTGTTGTTTTCTTTATATGTTTCGCTTGACCTTAGCCACACATGATGATAAAGTTCTCCGTCAGCAAAATAATATTCGCTGTCACTTTTGATACGTGACTCGGCTGTGGCATAATCATACACCAAATCTGGAGTATATTTTAATGTTACATTTGCAAAGTTCAATGCATCAAGATAGGCATTCATGTATCTCTGTCCAACAGTGATTTGCCCGCTTGAAGTTTCAATATTTGCTGAGAATGGAAATTCGCCGGTTGATGTTGTGGTTATCATAAAGCCATACTCAAATTCGTTGCCTGAAGATTCTCCGTTAGATTCATGGTAATACTTCCACGCCTCATTCGAGGTAAAAGTCATACTGAAACCAATACTGTCAGCTTGTTTGTTATAGGCGACATCGGTAAAAATCAGCCCCTTCCCCAGTTGATACTCTTCTTTGGGATTTTCATTATATACAAGGGCAAAATTGAGGTAAAACTCTGCATGAAAGGTTTCGATATTTTTTGTCAATTTTGCTTTTACCTTTTCAACATCCTCCGCTTTCACGCCATTTTCTTTAAGTTTCTCGCTGCCAAGAGAAAAGTTTAAAGACTGAACTATTTGGCCGCTGGCTTTATTTTCAACCGAAAGCAAGATAAATTCATTGGACGAAGGCAATCTCTGCCCACATCCCACAAACATAAAACATGATAATATCAAAACAATAAAAACTGCAAACTTTTTCATATTGTATGTTATTCCTTTTAAATCACAATAATGCTTAATTTATCGAGGCAATATAACCATCTTCATTGGCACTTACAATCAAATAGTGCCCATCACCACAATTTATGCTTATTGGTGAAATTGCCACTGACTCTATTCCCGATGTTGAAAAATTTACATAGCAATAATTTGGATTAAGACTTACAACATTATTTGTACAGTTGACTGCAATATAGGTTCCTGACGTCTCAACAAGACCGCCCACCTTGCCAGAGCTTAAATTATATGCAATTCCAGCAATATAGTTCCCATTTTTTGCAGAAGAAGCGAGAGGGCTATTGTTATAGGTGTAAACAATACTGCCATTTATGCTTCGCAAAACACCACCTGCAACAAAACTTGTATACTTTCCGTTAATTCCCGAATCTTTCGCCGTCAACGTCCCGTCATTTCCACACTCAGCAATTCGCCCTCCGTTGTTATTTAGTGCAAGTCCACTTATCCAAAGTGTACTGTTCGCTCTACGTGCTGTCACATTTACATTACCTTTATTGAAACAACGAGTAAGCGAGCCAATATAACTGTTCCCGCTTGCACTGTTAGTGAAGATAAACCCAGAATAAATTATACGTGAAGAATATGTTGAAGTGGCTGACATATTAACTTCCGCACTATTGACACAATCTTTTATTGTGCCATAATTGACTCCAACCAGTCCACATTGTGCCGCACTTATATTGCTTGTTCCGCCAATTGAGATATTTGAGTTTATCTCCAATATTTCAACATTGTTTATAAGCCCATAGTTATATAAAGCAAGGCCGGTAAAAAGTGTATTTTGAGAAATTGAAGTGGCTGTATTTGATATCGCAAGGTTTAGGTTTGATATCTCCGACGTGCCACTAAGAGTGAAAAACAAGCCTCCAAAATTTCCGAATGTAACATTGGTTGTACCAGTTCCGCTTATAAGTGTTTGATTCAATTCTGTGTCTTGCACTTCAGCCGCAGTCACATTTACAGAAAGTTTAAAGCCATTTCCATTATAAACTCCATAAAAGGTATCCTGTATAGCCAAGCCTTGAACTGATAAATCAATGTCCGAGGTTTGCTCAAAATAAAACTTCTCCCCCTCAAAATTTCTTTTTGTGATATTGAAAAACTGCTCAGCATTTGAAATTTTATAAGGATTTGTCTCTGATCCATTTCCACCAGCAAATAAAGAAAGTTCTATTCGGTTTTCATATGTATTTGCTTCGGTGCTATAGAAAGAAAATACATCCTTTTTGACAACAATTTCCACTTTCGAAATGATGCCCATGCGTCGAGGTTGATAATATAAAGCACCATTAACCTCACCCTCTTCCACCATTGCATCCGAATAGGTCAGTTTAACCTTAAATATTGGCTCTCTTTCTGCTTCATTACTCCAAGTCCACTCTAATCTTTGTTCGCTCTCATTCCATGTAATAGAATCAACAAAGTCACCATTATTGTCTTTCAGCCATGCTATAGGGGTCAAATCAAATACTTCACTTTTCTCACCATACAGCATCATTGGCCTATTGGTTATATTTTCATTGTCTATGACTTGGAAGCTTATACTTAAAGCTTGATAATTGAAAGGGATATTGACAAGTTGTCTATCTTTTTCATTCACCTCAAAGTTATAATTGTTGCCAATTGCAAGTCTAAAGTTGTTGTTGGTTTTACCGTTCCAAGAATAAACATCCAAACTTTTTTCGGTTAGGCCGCCTTCTTCGGATTTGATTTTAATTTTAACTGTCATCTTCACTTGATAGAAAGAGTTTGAATTTGCAATAATCTTTGTTTCATAGAATTTTGAAAGCCCGATTTCATAACCACCAGTTATCTCGCGAATGTCAAAATCCTCTCTGCTTACGCTTGGTAATTTATATATATCATAGGTCCCGTTTCGAGTTACAGCAACAGGATAAGATTTTATATACATCTGGCTGTTAGGATGACTTGCGATGATATTCAATCTGTATGGATTATTCTCATATGAAATTGCAGGATTGAATTTCCACTCTTCCGCTGCAAGAGCTGGTTTTATTAATGTCCCATCAACTTGGTTGTTGTTATCGTCTATGACAACACAATCATATTGAGTATTGTTTGCTCGCCATACAAGCTGCCCATTTGAAATGCCCACATCCACCACAGATTCCAGCCTCTTGATTCGCATTGAAGCATTTTCAACAGTTCCTATTGCAAGTATATCGCTTCCAAGCACTGCCACACTGTCATTAATCAGCTGACCATCTTCATCTTTTTGTAGGTATTTAACTTCTGCAAATTTATAATATTTGCCGTCGATTGTCAAAATATCATGTGAGTTTTTAGTGCCTGATACAGCGACAAGTTTACGCAACTCAAAAGTAAAGAATTCATTTGGATCAACCATTTCTATATTTAACGTATCGAAATATGGCTCTGTCGTGTAGAATATTGCTGTTTTTCCGACATCATATCCTTCTTCTTTTTCCTTATAATACTGAACTTTAAGTTCATAGACAATAGTTGCATCTCCCGTTTCGCCAGCAAATTCCATTCCTTCATCACTAGACCAAACTATATCTCCATTTTGAATAACAAATTCATCGCCGGTTGGCAACATTTTTGCTTCAATAGAAGTCTTGTCAGATGAAATGACAAAATATCTTACTGATGCATCAGTTGCCTGAAGTTTGAAATCTGCTATTCCATAACCGGTTTCGCCTTCTGCCAGTCTGGCACTTGATTTGAAACTTGGCTGGTCTCTATCCGGCTCTATGGTGCTTCCAATGCTAGTCACATAAAATTCACTAGCACCTGCCTCGCTGGATTTGTAATCATATCCTTCATCACCGCTTTTTCTTCCCTGTAATCCTGCCCAATAGGTGTAGTTATTGCCGACGCCTTCAATCTTATAGAAGCTGTCGCCTGAATTATTATTAGAAACATAGAATTTATTCTCATATTCTAATGTGCTTATCACAACTTCACCTGTTGTGCCAGCTTCACTCGTAATAAATATAATTGTTGATGACTGAGAAATCTTTAACGAGTTGCCTGATGCTGTAAACTTTGGCGTCTTGATCTTATATACATTTTCAAGCATGTAGCTTTCGCTATCAACCGTCATGCTGGACATGCCTACACTTCCAAGAATGTTCAATATTATATATTCATATCTTCCCGACTCTGGAAGCACAAGGCTTGCCTGATTATTTTCAAATTCCACATCCTGATATTGTACGCCATAGCCATATCGTTTATAAGTTATGCGTGTTTTCTCATTGTCCCCCATTGCACTCCAACTAAGCACGCCGTTATCAAGTGTAAATGTTGATACGTCAATTCCAAGCAGTGTCAAAGTTATAACATCTGTCTTACTGTTGACTGAATAATCATTACCTACTGCATAGATTGTGCAACTGTAAGTCGTTCTGACAATATCGGGAACTGCAGGAAGGAATGCTGCTGTCAAATCCAAGGTTACTCTTCCATTTTCATATGAAAGTTTTATTGGTTCGTCAAGATAATTTGTTTCATATGTTAATCGGTCATCCGCATCAATTATAATTGGCACCTTGTAACTTAAAATCTGATAGTCAGGGATATCGCGTGTACCCTCATTTGTGATTTGGAAATAATAGTTCGCCTGCTCACTTGTCAGATGTAAAACATAACTTTCCGCCGTCTTTGATATTACCTCCTCGCCATCCTTCTCCCGTATTTCTGAAGGAGTAAAAGTAATTAAATAATGACTGCGAGAATCAATCTCTTTACAATCAGGAGTGATGTTAGGGGCTTCTGAAACAAATACTGGCGTAATCTTGTCGTCCGCTTGCCCGGATGAAATAGTTCCTGAATTGTTTATTCCCACTTGAATTGTTGTGATATTATATTCTCCAGATGGTATTTTGTCACCATATTTATCAAAGAGAATGCTGTTGTTTGCAATTCCATCCATGTTTTTAATTTCATTATATAGTTTAATTAAATTCAATCTGTGAATAGATGTTGACGTTGAGCCATCAATGATTTCCTTTATTGCTCTGAAATAGGTAATTTGCACCCCTTCATTAGTTGTAAATCTATATTCTGAAAGGTCTGGGATTAGACTGCTTGCCGGAACAGTGGTGGTGTAAATTCTTCCATTCGCTGTTGAAACAAACTTAAGCATAATCTTCATTGATGCAATATTGTTTGCGGTGAAAGAAAATAGGTCATAGAATATTGCATTAGATATTATCATTGCACGCTCGTTTTGAACAGAGGTGGAATTAAATGCATTTTTGATTGTGCTTAATAAATCTGAATTTTTTACTGCCGCTTGATTAAACGCAAGCTTACCGTCATTCAATTGTATTGACGCTGGTGATGAGTATTTAAGAGCTTCAATGTTTGTTGTCGGAACTGAAGCTATTTTGTTTAAGCTTGGAGAGACTGTAACAACATTTATATAATATCTGATATTTGAGGAAAGGATATCAACAAGATCAAGATATGCAGTTGTTACATGCTCAAAGAAATTAAGCTTTTCTTTGCCATCTTCAATAGTATAGAAATAAACATAATATTCAACTTGTTCTTCTGAAGACGCATTCCATGTTGCCCTGTCGCTGTTTAAACTCAAGCCTGTCACCGCTTTGAGTTTTGTGAAGTTAAAGTTTTTGTCGCTATATTGATTAAAGCATTGATTTGTTTCATCAAAACCAACTCGGCTTACCCGCAAGGATATATTTCCGCTTACAACGTTTTCGAAAAGTTGATTTAACGAAACCCCATAGCATTCTTCAATAGAGGCAACAGCAGTGGTTGGCCTTTCCTTTGTAAAATAACTTTCGCCAGAGAGGTTAACAACCCAGTATCCCGCAATTTCTGTTGCACTAAGAACCTTATAGGCCAACATAGGAATTTCAGCGTCGGTGACGGTATAAGCTATTTCAAAACGCAGTGCGGTTGTATTTCCAACTTTGGTCACCCTCAAATAATCGTCGGCATAGTTCTTGCCTCTTGCATAGATTATGTCTTTATCATTTTCAATTACAAAATTAAAGTTTAAGTCCAACCAGTCCGCATTAATATTTCCTGTTTTTTGAACTGAAATGCTGAAAGTGACATTCTGCTGATCGGTAATGCCAAACAGTTTGATAAGTTCCTGCATAGAATAAACAAAAGTTGTGGTGTTTTCCTTTCGCCTTGGTTGGAAGGATAAAATGTTTCCTTTTTTATCGTCAACAACAAAGGTGATATCATTACTTATTTCCGCCTCGTCATAAAGGGTTATATTAATGTCCCCACTTTCAAGAATTTCAACATCGCTTATACCATTAAGCCTATACCCCGTCATTGAAGCGACTTGGATGCTTGAAATAACCTCATCATTAAAGCCAACAACATCAATGGTATAATTGCCTTTTACATGGCTTAACAGTTCATCCATAATATTTGCAGACTTCGAAGATATAATTTGAGAATAAGATTTGCCATTAATAATGATTTCCACGAGAAATTTTTTAATATTGTCATCTGCTGTGATATTAATAGTTCCATCATCACTTATTTCAAGTGATTCAATTTTGTTATATCGTTCAATAGTTTTTGTAAATGCATTTGAAGTTATTGATGCATCGGCATTTACCTTTATAACCACATCATTTTCACCAACCTGAAAATACGACTCTTTTGTTGTGAAAATATATTTATTATTGGCTATGGTTATACTGTAATTATCGTTTAATTTGCCAACTTTAACCGCTTCAAAGTGGATGTCGCCATTTATAGTTATATCAAAACTCAACCCTGTAGCGTTCTGCCAGATATTATCCCAAGACAGTTGAACGTCCGCCTTTACCTTTCTTTCAGCTTTACTTAAAATTCTTTCATCTTCTATTCCCTCATACGCAACATTACTGATTGCTTCAAGTTTTACGACAGATAGTTCATTGCTGCTAACTGTTCCGTAATATCCTTTTGCGTTTCCATTTGGGTTTTCAAGAATATAGTCTTTGAGTTTAGCTTCAATTTGAAGGGTATATTCCCCAGTTTGTAGCCCCAGCAGAATATCGGAATCAAGAGAATACTCATTTGTGTCAATTCCTTCTATAACCTCGATAATCTCACCTGCTTTTCTTACAGTGAGGGTATAGGAAAGTGGAGATGACTGCACTCCAACAAAATCTTCCGCCACCTTGTTCCAGCACAACTTTCCATTATTTACCTCAAGGGACAATGCAAGAGTATTGAGGTTTATTAGCTCATAAGTAAGCTCATCCGAACTTAAGTAATAATATGTAACTCCCAATACTGTTTGCTGGGAAGCCGCAACAAGTCTAAAAGTAACAGAAGTCATTCCATCAACTTCAAAATCTGAAATTGCAATAGATGTATACCCCGTCGATTTGTTAAATTCAACTTCGCCGCCATTGCACAAAACTTTACTTACATTCCCAAGTTCCGAGCTATTGATATTGAATTGAAGATTACCTTCTTTAATTACCACATTTAAGTTTGAAACTGGTTGTAACTTTTTAATAACAATTTCATTTGATTGAACACTACTTAAATATGAAAAATTGTTTGCGAACACTACAATGGATTTAGGACTAAGAAAATCTATATTTTCAATCATGTAACTTGTTCCCGCAAAATTGTCACGTACAAGCTGCCCATCAATGTATATGGAATAATATGTCTGACCAATTTCACCTACGCTTTCCCATGAAACCGTTTTTATTCCGTCAAAGCTTATTGTTGGAGCACTTAATTGACTGAGTTCAAGTTTGTCTGCTCCCGTCGATGTTGTGCCATTTGCAGAAGGAAGGAAAAATACTGACTCTCCGCCCACAAAGCAAAAGTCCTGTTTATATGCAGAAACCTGCACTTCAATACTTTCCGCCTGCTGATACGCAGATTCAAACCTCTCATCGCTTATCAATTTGTCTTGAATGAAATTCTGAATATTGTATTCAAGTCCATTGAATTCGGCGGTTACAACATAGTTATTGTTGATTGAATTTACAAGAGTCAATGTCAAAATATATTTTTCTACATATTCGTTATCTGCAGAACCAAATGATATAAGACCATTGTTATATGCAATATTTGTAGGTGCGGCTGTGCGTTTAAATTTATATAACTTTTCCTGACTTTCAAGATAATAAACATTTTCTTCTTTTTGACTTGTTACAAACTGAACAACAAGTGAAAACTCACCATTATAGCCAGATAAGTCAATACTTTGTTCACCATCTGGATTCATTAGAGAAGCACCTTGATAAATAAGGACGCCGTCCGCATGTTCGTTCATCTCAATCTTAAGTACCTGTTTTTCATCAACAGTAAAGGATGGCACCGGCAGGCGTTCTATCTGTATTATCCTGCCTTCAGATGCAGGATGTAATAACTGGTCATATTCAATATCTGCACTTGCAACAACCTTTATTGTCGAGGAGAGAGGTGAGGTGAAATTGGAGGAAAAGTTATAAACCAGATAACTGCTTTCTCCCTTATTATCAAATACATTGCCATCAAGCACGTCATTCAAGTAAATACTGTATTTTTCTGCAAAGTCAACTTTATTAATGTGAATATAGTATTTATTTGTTATTTCATTAAATCCAAAAGTCACCTCTGGACTGGCAATTCTTTTCTGCACATAAAATGCTTCTTCATAAGCCGCTCCGAAATTATAAAAATCCGAATTGAGATATCTATCCATGTTGGTGGACAGGGTTACCACTCTTATACAATAATATCCATAACTAAGCTCATCTTTTATCTGAAGATCTACGGTTGTATCTTTTACAATTGGCTCAGCATCCAGCGGGTCCCCCACCTTAAAATCCTTGTCGACTTGATAAATTTCATATCTATATTCACATTCTCCAGTTACACTTTGCCATGCAAAATAGCCGTTTGTCTGTTCTTCTGCCTTTGCCACATTATCAAGGATGGTCAAGACTTTATTTTCTGTGACTGCGATTGCAGATTCATCTAATCTGTCGGCCACAATAGTGATTTTATACTGCTGATTGATAGGAGATATTTTACTTAAGTCGCCAAGATTAAAACTTATTTTTCCTTCCGCCTCACTATATTCTGTGAATGTTTGTCCATTAATCGAAACAATATATTTATCAGCAAACTCAACCTCGTCAAAGGTTAATATAGAACTGCCATTTACAATCGCATGCACGCTATTTTTAATTTCATCAAGAATAAACACATTGATATTAACACTGTCAGAGTTAAGCACTTCATTACATGCGACGCCATTAAACATTAAAGGCAAAAGGTTTCCATCCGCGTCCACACTTGGCAAAGCAGCAACGGAAACATTATACTCTCCCGGCGTCAATGAAGATAAATCCACTTCCAATTCATAACCAAGGTTCTTTACATTCCAAACAAAACTATGATCAAAATATGTAACAAGATAAGTTTCAGCGTAATCGTCAGGTGCTATTGTCAACTTCAAAGATTTGTTTTCGATTTGATAATTTATTGACGGCCTGTCTATTTTGCCTATCACAAAATTACTTGCACCACTGTTTACAAAGTATTGATCGTTGATTTCACCACCATTTGCCTGAAGAAAAATGCTATAGTGACCGCCATCAAGTCCATCTATTGCCGTTGCCACTTTATCTTTTGATAGTTGCATTTCTCCTTGAGTTCCGTCATCAAGATTAATGTACTGAAGAGTATAGGAGCCAGCCCCTTCAATCCTATTCCACTTCAGTTTTCCTTCTCCATCAGAAAAATCATAAGAAATGGTTGGACGATAATTTTTTTGAATTGTAAAAACGCTTTTTGATGTAATCAATGCTCCACTAAGGTCAACCGTTTCTATTACAAGTTCGCAGATTGCCCCTTCAGAAAAGTTTTTGAAATTTAAATCTATAAAATTTTCATTCAAAGCCTCTCCAATTCTGAACCCACCAAGCTCCACATTATAAACTGCATTCATAGTCTTTGACCACTCAACATGAACTGACTGATCTGCAAAAGCCGAACTAACACCAAAGTCGGTAATAACTGCATATGGCATAACGCCATAATCTATTCTGCGAGCTTTTGTAAAATCGGAAGCATCAACATTGTCATTTCCTACCGCTTTGATTTCCACTTGATAGCTTCCCTTTTCAGCAAAACAATAACTGTTACCTATAACCAAAACTTCAAGTCCGTTAATTTTTAAAATATAGTCTTGTGCAACAATAACCTTTCCTTGATCAAAAGCCACAGATTTATTCCATGTAAGTTGTCCAAATTCATCAACCGCGATTTCATCAGGCTGGCTGAACTTTTGCTTTACAATCACATTTGCATATCCAAGCAAATTCTGATTATGTAAAACCTGCAACTGCGTTCTGCCGCTTTTGACTGCAGTATAACTATAATTCAAATCCACATTAAAAAGACTATCGTCCACAAAATTTAATTCAACTTGAGAAGCGTCCACATTCTCTAGCTTTAAATAATCATAAAAGTTTATCGTTTCGTTCAACGATAACACAAATTCATCTTTTGAAAATATGGCTTTTGGCGTCTCTGCGTTTTGGCAGGCTGTCAGAGTAAAAAGGGCAAGCACCAAAATTAATAAAAATGAACGCATCTTTTTCATTTGAGTACCTCTATTAATTATTTTTAGTTTACCACTTTTTATTATTAATTATCAAATTATTTTTAATAATATTTTTTAATAATTAAATAAATATATTTATAAATAAAAATAATAAAAAAATTATTTGCATAAATATTTGTGAATTTTTTAATTTTTATATTGATTTTTTCAATTAAAAAAACACAATTTAATGTGTTTATTTGCTGTTATTTTTAGGGTACCAAGTAGGAAAACATATAAATTCTTTTTTATTTAAATAATTTAATTTTCCATTTAATTTATTAAATTTAATATAAAAACAATGTAATTTTTGAGTTTTTTGCTTAAATTTTTTATTATTTTCATTTTTTCCATATTTTCCGTCCCCAATAATTGCATGCCCCAAAAATGATAAATGGGCTCTAATTTGGTGAGTTTTTCCAGTTATAAGTTGGCATTCAACAATACTGGAAGACGGATTACTTTTAAGGGTCTTAAACCCTGTTGCAATACTTGTGGCACCTTTGCAATTATTTTTAATAATTTTAACAAAAGCGCTTTCTTTATCTTTTACGAGATAAGCTTTATAAATTTCGCCTTTAAAATCACTGCTGCCAACCACCTCTGCAAGATATTTTTTTTCAACCTCATGATTTTTAAAGGCATTTAAAAGAATTTCTTTTGCCTCGGCATTTTTCGCCATGACCAAAAGTCCCTCTGTATTACGGTCAAGTCTATGCACCGCCATTGCATCCGGCAGACAGCCCTCCAATCCCGCTGGCCCTTCCACTTCAATGCCCGCTTTTTTATTTATAAGATAGACATTATTATCTTCATATACGATTTCAAATTTTTGCTTTATATTTTCTTCAGTATAAAAGACGGTAATTTCACTGCCAAATAACAAATCAATATTTTCTTTTACCCTGACGTCATCCACCTTAACATCCTTATTTCTTATCAACTTGCTGGCATAATTATAGGAAAATCCTTCTTTTGAGAGAAGATTTGCCAGTTTGTCATTTTTATCTGCTATAAATATTTTCTTTTCCATGTAATATATCATACAAGATTTTTACAATTAAATCTATCATTTTTCAGCAGTTTGATAAATATTATAAGATAAAAGGAGATTTTTATGAACGAGTCTATTCTTATTGAAGAGATGTCTAATATCTGTATTAAAGGTGCAAATAGGGTTATTTCCTCTACACCAACACAGGCAGTAGTTGAAACATCAACCAATTCAATTATCATAAGTGGCAATAATCTCGAAGTAAAAAAGCTTGACTTGGATAACCACGAGGTAACTTTTTCAGGCAAAATTACAAATCTTAAATTTTCTTCGCCTAGCGGACCAAAACAGCCACTGTTAAAAAGGATTTTTAAATAATGCTTTATGAAACACTTGGGCAGCCGTTTATCATCTTATCAATAGTCTTAGTAGGGATTTTCGCCGGTTTAATCTTTGAATTATCCAAGCTGATTACTTTTTTATGCAATAAAAATAAGATTGTAGGTCAAATTGGTTACTTTTTGTCAACAACAATTTCTTTTTTGTTGCTCTTTATCGTTAACTTACAGGTGAATTATGGCAGATTTAGAATATATATTTTGATAGTTTTTTCAATTTCTTTGTTTTTAGAAAGGGCAACATTGGGAAAACTCTGGACAAAACTGCTGGATAAGTGGTACAATAAACTCAAGGAGTTCAGACTTAACAGAAATCAAGCTAATGGAAACAGTGAGCCAAAATAAGTTTTATAAAGTATTATCAATCTGTATTCTGGTAATCGTAATTACGATTGCTATTGTTACAACAATCATACTTAATGATAAACAGCGTGAACTTGACGACTTAAACAATAAGAATGATGAAATTGAAAATGTCATAGATAATAAGGAAAATTTTGAAAATTTATTAAATTTTTATTGACATTAAATTAAATATTTGATATCATTACAGTGCTTAATTTATAAATCAACCTCAGCTGCTCAGTGGTGGAGCATGGGGGCTGAATGCCAAGAACATAAGTTCTGAGCACGGAGCGGAGCTAAACCGACGGTAATTAGCTTGCCGAGTGCGACACACCATATAATAATATTGCCTCAGTAGCTCAGTGGTGGAGCACTCGGCTGTTAACCGATAGGTCGTAGGTTCGAATCCTACCTGGGGCGCCACATTTGACAGTTCATAATTGCACATAAGGCAGTTATGAATTTTATTTTACGGGGGAAGTTATGGAAATATTTGGCAACATTTTATTGGCTATAGTTTCAGTTTGTACATTTTTCTCTTATTTCCCACAAATAGTAAAATGTTTAAAAACCAAAAAGGCAGAGGATTTAAGTATATGGTCTTGGATATTGTGGATGGTAAGTTCACTTTCCTATACTCTTTACGCCGTTCTTTGTACAAATAGTTTTATGTTAATATTTGAAACAGCACTTGAACTTCTTTTCTGCTTGATCATACTTATATGTGCTATTGTATTTCGCAAAAAAAAGAATAATTTATAAAATATATAGCATAATAAAAGCATGAAAAAATTTCTTTTATTGTGCTTTTTAGCCCTTATAGTTCTCAGCAGCGGCACTCAATTTTCAACAACATATGCTGAAAGCAATGGTACAATTTATCAAATAATAGACGAATACGGTATTGAACTCACTCAAAGAGAAGATGTTGAAGTGGGTGACAAGTTTATTGATCGCAATTTCCACGAATACGAAATATATCTCGTCGACGAAACAAACGGTTTTGCTAGGGCACGATATATACAAACTTATCCCCGCCCCAACATTACAAAAAGTAATAATATTAATCAGATTTCCTCACCTGTCTCACATAAAAAAATCGCTCTTTATATGACCCATAATGACGAAAGTTATATTATCGGCGATGGCACAGAAAGCGTTTACGGTGCAGGAGGGATTCACGACGTTGCAAAAAAACTTAAATCCTCATTAAACCAATACGGCGTTGATGTAACATTAGACGAAACTTTACATATACCACATAATTCTAGCGCTTATTCAAGAAGCAATTTAACAGCGAAAAACCTGCTTAAAAATTCCCCAGACGCTATTTTTGACATACATCGTGACGGAGCAAGTAGACAGTTCTATTTAACTAAAGTAAATGGAAAGGAACATAGCAAAATAAGAATAGTGCTAGGCCAATCAAATGCTAATTCGGCCGAAAACCTTCAATTTGCTTTATATATGTTGAGCGTTGCTGAAGTCGAATGCCCTTGGTTATTCCACGATATATATTGGGGTAAAGGTCATTACAATCAAGCACTTTCAAACAAAGCTCTCCTATTTGAAATGGGCACACATACCATTGAAAAGGATTATGTCTTAGATTCCGCTTATGAACTGGCAAACATCATAAATAAAACTCTATATAACACTACAGTAGACGAAAACAACAACTTAACTATCGGCGGAAACTCCAACAATCCTACAGTCAATGAGAAATTTGAAGAAACAAACGGTGCAAATTCTGGCGTTAATATTCTTCCAATAATATTAATACCAAGTGCAATTGGTCTTCTTGCAATCGGATTTTCAGTGTTCTACTTTTATAAAAAACCTAAAACTAAGAATAAAAACAAAACGCGATAAACTTATCGCGTTTTCGTCTATTGTTCTGATTCATCCTCAAATTTTAATGTTTTGTATAATCTGTCTGCCATTATTTCTTCTCGAATCTCAAAACCATGCTTTGTGTAAAAGACACGACCTTGAAGTTCGTCATCTGGTGCAAATTCACCCTCAACTTTTCTCACATTGGCCTTTTTACAATCTTCAAACATAAATCCGAGCAACTTACTACCAACACCAAGGTTTTGGTAATCTATATTAACTCTAATAACATCCAGCGTCATTACACCATTTTCCAAGGTATAGAGAATTTTTCCAACTTTTAGAATCTTATCAAGAGTCTGTTCGTAATAATATCCATAAATTTCCACCTGAAAAAAATCCTTCCCGAAGGACTCATATCTATTAAATTTTACATTGTTAATATTAAAATTTCTCATTTGTACCATAAGTTTATTATAAAGTTTAAAATGCAGAGAGTCAATAGTGATTTCAAAAGCTATGTATAAAAGAACAAAAAAATCTCATTTCTAATATAGAGGAGGAATTTATGTTTGGAATTCCATCTATTTACTGGGTTTTAATAAACGCAACAGTTTCATTTATCTACCTTTTTATTATTTCAAAAATTCTAGGAAAAAAACAAATCGCCCAACTTGAATTTATAGATTACGCTGTGGGTATTTCACTCGGCTCTATTGCAGCAGATTGGTCTATAGAAACTGAGCAGCCTTTTTATTATTATCTCATTGCAATGACAATATTTTTTCTACTAGCACTGTTTGTTGCTATAATTGGAAGAAAAAGCACATTTTTAAAACGTACCTTAAAGGGAAAGCCTTCCACCTTAATATACGATGGAAAAATTGATTACAGACAGCTTAACAAATGCAAAATTGATGTTAACGACCTTCTTTCCATGCTGCGTGAAAAGAATTATTTCGATATAAATGATGTCGCCTATGCAATTTTTGAACCTAGCGGAAAACTTTCAGTACTGCCAAAAGGCACACAAAAGCCCGTTGTGCTGGAAGATGTAAATAAAAAATTAGTCGAACCTGCATCTCTTACAAACATATTAATTGTGGATGGAAAAATATCCAAATCGGGATTAAATAAGATTAATAAGGATAAAGAATGGCTATTTGCTAAATTACAATTGCAAAATAAAAAAGAACTAAACAATATTCTTCTTGCAGCTTATGATGAAAAAACCAAAACATTCAATGTTCACACTAAAAGGCCAGCACAGTAATACAATGCCTTAAAACACGTGTAATAAAATGCCTCCCAGCATCACACTTTTGTAAAATCTCTATGTTTGGTGGATAGGGCTACTTGTAATCCCCCTAAAATCATTTCACCTCCGCCTATTCTATTTAACACAAAATCTTTTCCAAAATCCCTAATAAACTTATCTTCTTTAATATAAGTTTTGTTTGTTATGTACACAAATATTCGCGTGGTGTCCATATGTCTAAAACTGTCGATAGACATAATTGAGGCTTCAACTGCACCATTTGGAAAAACCAGCCTATCTAAATGTTTTCTTTTTTGCCAATGCTGCAGAATGCGTTGTTTAATATTGCGTGTTGTTCCAATATATACCTGCTTATATTTGTCAAGCACCATTAAATAGTATCCTCCTTTGTAATCGTAGGAGTTTAGATCTGTCACCTCAACAAACTTTGGATTTTTGTTTATAAAAGCCTGCAATGCTTTTTCAAATTCTTGTTTGTCGCACCGATCAAAATATTTAATATTTAAATCAAAATTTTTCATCGCATTTTTATATAACTGTTCACAGTAGTTCGATGAATAAAACTTTCCCTCTATGCTTTTTCCAAAATTATAACGATTATATATTCTCAATAAAACATCTTGAGTATACATTGTTTTATTCATTTGAAACTGTTCATCTTCAAACTGTACTTCTAGTGATGTGCCGTTTTCCTCTCCACTTTTATTTTTAATGCTATTAATTTCATCCAAAGCAACACACACTTTATAATATCGCTCTTCTTGTTTTGGCGTCAAAATATCCTGCTGAGCATAAAACGACTTTACATTCTGCAAATATTTTGAAGACAGCTCTATAGGATATAACAAATAAAACTTATTATGAAGTATCCAATCAATAAAAACAACCGTAGAAACAGCATCATCTTCCTTGGATGCGTAATTTTCTCTTGTTAAATAACAATCTTTCTCTTTTTTTAAAAGATTGATCCCTAAATGCAGCATTATTTATATTTTATCATATCCATAAAATATTTACAACAAGAAAGCGTATACTTTGGTGCCAGTATTTTTCGAAAGGCTATAATCTTTTTGCAGAATCTAAATTACTAATAATTTGTTTTAATTTTTCAAATATTGGAATATTTAGTTTATAGCCTTTTGGGTTGAGTGGAGATGTATGATAAATTGGCAATAATATGTATTTTTTATTATCAATCACGAAATCAAACTCTTTGCCAACATAATCTGCAAATTTTTTGATCTTTTTGTTTAGCAGTGCTTGCGTTGGATGCAAGCCCATTGTAAGTATAATATTGCATGGAATATATTTTAACTGTTCTAACAAAAATGGCATACAGTTTTGACAGCACTTTGCAAGTTGTTTTCTGTCTTCTATAATACACTTGCAACACTCTGTAAAATACATATCTTTAATTGAGTATCCAATGTTATTTAACAGTTTTTCTAAAACTTTGCCACTTGCCTGCAAACGACCTTTTGTGTTGTAAAATGCTCGCTTAGACTCTATCCAACCATCTTTTGCAGGACTTTCTCCTATAACAATAAACGGAGTTGTTCCAATTTGTATATTATCTTCAATTAATTTGGGTAGCTCCCCACACAATTTACAAACCTTAATTTCTTCACTTGCATTCATATTTGTAGTGTATCATAAATTAACAACAAATTCCAAAGCATTCTCACATAAAAATACACACCCCAACAGTGCGTTAGGGTATGTATTATTCGCTTTTGGCGGAGATTGAGAGAATTTAAACAAATCTTTCGTTAAATTAAATTTTTAAACTTACCTTCATAATATTTAAACTTATCTAAGAATTGCCCCACTTGCTGTCCATCTAAATAGCCATGATGGAACATTATCAAAAGATTAACATAATAACGTCCTTTTTCTTTTTTTATTTTATCCCATATAAAGCGTTGAAAATCAATAGTTTTATCAAAAGGTGGTATTATAGAGGAAATTTCCATCCAAGGCTCGCAACTAATCCAAATTGCTCCTTTATCTTTGCAATAAATATTTTTTTGAGTTTCTTCAAAGTTTCTTTTTTGCTTATTAAACTCCTGAATAAACTCATTATAATCATATTTCATTTCACAACCAAGACATCCTGCCACGTCATTTTTAAAAGGTAACATAAATTCAGGGTGCATAATATTGTACTCATAAAATTGCCCGCCCTCATATTTTACTCTCATTTCGAAAATATCATTTGTCGCCATCATTATTGTCCATCCGATAGTTGCATAATAATTTTTATACTTTTTACAATATTTCACTATATTTGTGATATCTATTTTGGTTGTTATAAAACAAAATGGGTGGTCCCGATTATTATATGTATTATAAACAGCAGAACGTTTATAGTTGTTGATTATCTTTTTCCTATCCATAATATCTCCGTTTAAATCTTTTTATATTTCTTAATTCTATCACAACCTTAAAATAATTCCAATTAAAAAATACGAACCTGTAAAATCAGGGTTCGTATTATTAACCTGTGGCGGAAGGAAAGGGATTCGAACCCCTGGACCCTTTCAGGTCAACGGTTTTCAAGACCGCCGCTTTCGACCGCTCAGCCATCCTTCCATAAGAGAACACTTAACTTTGTCTTGTGTTTTCTTAATCTAATTTTTCATGTCAAAACACATGTAGTCTTATTATACTACACTGTTTTAATTTTTTCAACTAAAATTTATTATTTTTTATGATTTTTATTATCATTATCAGGATTATTGTCGTCATTATCTGAATTATTCAACAGCATTTCCTTTAACTCACCGATAATTTTTTCGGCTAGAAGTGCAATAAGCTCACTATTAGATGGTTTATATCTGAAATCAAATATATCCAAATCTAATAAATCATTTAGCCCTGTGATTCCTCTTCTCGCAAATGCCACGTCTATAGAATGTCTTATACTTCTTTCTATAACTGCAGGAGCCACTTCATACATATTTGCTATACATGGATATAGTTTCTTAGTTACTGATGAGATTATGTCTGGGTTTTCGACCACACACATAACGGCACTTCTTAAAAACTTAAATCCTTGCAAATTTGCGGGTATTCCGATCTCCAACAACATCCTTGTGCATCTTTGTTCGACATATAATTGTTCTTTTGTCATATATTCCTCCTTTTTTGACACTTATATTTTAACTCATTGTTTTTAAAAAGTAAAGCAATTTTCAACATTTTTTAAAGATATTTTTTTAATTTGTTTACTTTTTTACAAAATTCGATGTTTTGCGATGAGTTTATACTATTATGTATAAATTTAGATATAATTCGAACAAATTCTTTTTAATAAGAACAAAAAAGAAGACTGTTGAAAAAGCCTCCTTTTGTGATTATATTAACTTTAATTAGAACTCTTCTACAAACAATTCAAAATATGCTTGTGGATGGTTACATACTGGGCAAACCTTTGGCGCCTCTGTTCCAACATGTATATGGCCGCAGTTACGGCATATCCAGACTTTTTTCTCTGTCTTCTTATATATCTTTCCGGCTTTCAAAAGTTTAAGCAAAGTTTCATATCTTTCCTGATGTCTTTTTTCAATTGCAGCAACAGCAGCAAATTGATAAGCAATCTTTTCAAACCCTTCTTCTTTGGCTTCCTTCGCCATTCTCTCATACATATTTGTCCACTCAAAGTTCTCTCCTGCCGCTGCCTCTACTAAGTTTTCAACAGTTGTTGGCACATCTCCACCATTAAGAGCTTTGAACCATAGCTTTGCATGTTCTTTCTCATTATTGGCAGTTTCTTCAAAAACAGCTGCTATTTTTTCATAGCCCTCCTTTCTTGCCTTTGAAGCGAAATATGTATATTTATTTCTCGCTTGACTTTCCCCGGCGAAAGCCTCCTGAAGATTCTTCTCAGTTTTTGTTCCTTTCACGTTTTTATCCATTTGTTTTTCCTCCTGTCCCAATTATATCATATTTTATTGTAATAACAAATAAAATTAAAGATTTTCTAAATTAGATTTTTAGGTTATAAAAAGATTGTTTCACGTGAAACATTCCCCTAAATTAACAAAAAAATGTTTCACGTGAAACATTTTAAAACCATTTTTTATTGCACTAGGCTTATTTTTGTCATTATATAATATAAAAGCAGGGGTTAACCTGCTTTTACTTAATCGTTGGGATGTCTTTTGTTGTAATTTTTTAAATCAGCAAGAGTTGTTTCTTTTTTCTTTAATAATTCTATCATATCGGAAAGCCTGTCTAAATCATCTCTGGAGTAATAGTCTATATATATTCTCCCTTTATTATCATTCCCTATTGCTGAGACTTTAGTTGCGAAAACGCGTTGCATTTCAACAATTAATTCTTTTAGTTCAAGCGATTGCTCTTGCGGTTTTACTGATTTACCACTTGTTCCGCGGTTTAAATAGTTTTTTACTGCCTTTTCTAATTCACGCACACTCATTTTTCCGTCGCATGCCTGCTTTGCCAATTTGATTTGTTCAGTTGTGTCCTCAACAACAACAAGCGTTCTTGCATGACCTGCGGACAACTTACCATTTTCAATCATATCAACAACTTCTGGATAAAGGGTTAATAATCTTAATGAGTTGGCGATATTTGAACGGCTCTTACCTATTCTTTCCGAAACAGTTTCCTGTGTAAGATTATATTCTTCCATAAGTTGCTTGATTGCTCTTGCGGCTTCAATAGGGTTCAGATCTTCACGTTGCAAGTTTTCAATTAAAGAAATTTCCTTTATTTGTTTTTCGGTGTATTCTTTTATAACAGCTGGAACGGATGCTAGCCCAGCAAGTTTAGAGGCTCTCCATCTACGTTCGCCAGCGATTATCAAATATTTGTCGTCATCCAATTTATTCAAAACAAGGGGCTGTACAACGCCATGAATCTTGATTGATTTTGATAAGTCCTGTAAAGCTTCCTCATCAAAATTCTTTCTTGGCTGATTTGGGTTCGGCACAACCTTGTTTATATCAACTTCTGTCACGCCTTTTATTTCGCCAACATTTCTATTCGGCCTATTATTGCTATTACTTGTTATGTTTTCAGAACCTTCATCCTCATAAAAGGCGAATAGCGACTCTAGACCTCTTCCTAGTCCTTTTTTATTACTCATCATTCTTTACCCCTCTTAACTTTAATTTTGTATCATTTGTAATTGGATTATATTTTATTTTGTTCCTATCCAAAAACTCTTCGGCAAGACTCAAATACGCTTCTGCACCTTTTGAGGAAGGTTCATATATAAGAATTGGTTCTCCATGGCTTGGTGCTTCTGCAAGTCTTATATTTCTTGGTATGTATGTAAAGAATACTTTTTTGCCAAAGAACTTCAAGATCTCATCGGCAACCTGATTTGTAAGGTTTGAACGCTTATCCTTCATTGTCATGACCACACCTTCAACATCAATATTCGGATTTAAATGAAACTTGATAAGTCGAATTGTGTTCATGAGCTGAGTTATACCCATCAGTGGATAATATTCACATTGCATAGGAATAATCACACTATCCGAAGCCGTAAGTGCATTAACAGTTATAAGTCCAAGAGATGGGGGGCAGTCAATCATTATAAAATCATAACTATTCTTTAGCGGTTCAAGGATTCCTTTCATTATCTTTTCACGTTGTGGCATTTCAACCATTTCAAGTTCAGCTCCAGCAAGGTCAACTGTAGAAGGAAGCACATCAAGGCCTTCAATCATTGTACGTTTAATAACTTCCTCGGTGGTTGAATCCCCAGAAATAAGATCATAGACAGTTTTCATGTCTTTTTCTTTATCAATTCCCAGCCCGCTTGTCGCATTCCCTTGTGGGTCAAGATCAACAACCAGAACTCTTTTTCCCATTGCTGCAACGTAAGCGGATAAATTAATACAAGTTGTAGTTTTCCCAACCCCGCCTTTTTGATTAGCAAAAGAAATTATTTTCCCCATATATTACCTCTCATGCAACAATAATAACATAAAAAAACGCAAAAATAAAGAATTTTTGCGTTTTTATTAAATAATAAAGAAATTTATCGACAATATTTCACATTATTGGCTTGATTTTGGGCAAATTTTTATTTCTTGGATATTTTTCGTTTGTTCTTTTTTCTTTTCTTATGATAACAATTTTCCTTTCAATTTCGCTTTCTTTAATTTTAAAAGATAAAACGATAGGCATGCTGCCTCCCAGTGTGGTTATCGCGTTTTGTGCTGCCTTCAACTCATCCTCTATTTTAGAGGACTTATATAAAACAGCTTTCCCACCCACTTTTACAAAGGGGAGCATATATTCAACCAGTGTATTTGTTTGTGCCACCGCTCTTGAGGTGGCATAATCAAAACTTTCTCGATTCTTTATTGCATAATCTTCAGCACGTGCATGCACAGCTTCAATCTTGTCGAGCCCAAGAAGTTTTATTGTTTCATTTAAAAAGTTTATGCGTTTTTGCAAACTGTCCAGCAAAACCATCTTTATATCCGGCCTCATGATTTTGATTGGTAAACCCGGAAAGCCCGCACCTGTACCAACATCAATTAATGTTGAATTGGGTTTGATTTCCTGTATTGGAAGGACACTGTCTAAAAAATGTTTTATGATGACGTCATTCTCTTCAGTTATAGCCGTCAGATTAAATTTCATGTTTTCTTCAATTAAATATTTATAATACTTTTCAAACTGGTCCAGTTGTTTTTCATTTAATTTAAATCCGTATTCAGAAAAGATTTGTTTTAATTTTTCTTTCATTTCTCACTCTTTTTTTTTAGGCCTTTAATAAAACTGTCAACATTTCTGCATTCTTCGTCTGATAATGTTTGTATTTGTTCTACAATTGCAACTTGTTCTTTCGACAACAAACTTTTATCTAAAAGGTAGGGTACTTGACGATCTAACAAACTGTCCACCGTTGTTTGAAAAATATCAGCAAGTTTTTTCAACATCTCAATATCTGGCTGAGATCTTCCTATTTCATAATGACTGTAACCTGCTGGAGTAATATTTAGTTTTTTTGCAACTTCCCTTTGAGTTAACCCTTTTTTATTTCTAAATTCTTTTAATCTCATTTTTCCCTCAATATAAAAATAACATTTTGTAAACATTTTGCCTAATTTTCACTCACAACAAACAAAAATATATACAAATTGTATATATAAAACTTGACATATGTACAATTTATACTATATAATAACAATAAATATACAGGCTGTATATATCGGGGAGGGGTAGTAATGGATAAAAAACAATCAAATAACAAAAATGGTGTTGGTGAGATGTCAAAATGGATAAATCATGTTCTTCGCATGATTGATGCTGGAGAAGTTCATATTTCAAGGGAGGCTGCTTTAAGAAAACCCGGGGATAAAAAAAATAACAAAAAAATAAAGGCTGAATTATATAGCCTTTATTTGCTTTCTTTAAATTTTTTAATAAGTACCGAAAGGACTGCGATGTCGGCAGGTGAGACTCCTGAGATTCTGGAAGCTTGGCCAAGATTGAAGGGACGAATTTCATTGAGTTTTTCGCTGGCCTCTTTTCTTAATCCGTGATATTTGAGATAATCAAAATCCTCTGGAATAAGGGTGCTCTCGTTCTTTTTGAATTTTGCAATTTCTTCATCTTGTTGTTTTAGATAACCTTCATACTTTACCATAATGTTTATTTCATTTAAAATTTCATAAGTAAATTCATCGAAGATATGCAAAATACCATTTATTTTAAATATATCAATATTGCTTCTCTTCAACATTTCATGAACAGTCATATTTTCTTTTGGCAAACTTTCCTGATTTTCTTCAAAAAGTTTTTTAATATTTTCATCTATAATGACTTTTGTTTTTAACAGTCTAAAGCACTCATCAAGTTTTGTTTTTTTCTCGGTAAATATATTGTATCTTTCATCATCCACTAAACCTACCTCTCTGCCAATTTCTGTCAGCCTTAAATCAGCATTATCTTGTCGAAGAAACAACCTATATTCTGCACGGCTTGTCATCATTCGATAGGGTTCTTGAGTTCCTTTTGTTACAATGTCGTCTATTAAAACACCAATATATCCATCACTACGCTTTAAAATTAGTTGTGGTTGACTTTTCAAATATAAGTTTGCGTTTATCCCCGCAATTATTCCTTGTGCCGCCGCCTCTTCATATCCGCTTGTTCCATTAATTTGGCCTGCAAAGAACAATCCTTTATGATTTTTTAGCTCTAATGTTGGAAGGAGTTGTTTGGGATCTATGCAATCATATTCGATAGCATAACTATCCCTCATAATTTCCGCATTTTCAAGCCCACTTAAAGAATGTATCATTTCCTTTTGAACACTTGTCGGCATTGAGGTTGAAAAACCCTGTATATATATTTCATTGGTTGACAGTGATTCAGGCTCCAAAAAGAGTTGATGCCTTTCTTTATCTGCAAAGCGAACTATTTTCGTTTCAATGGAAGGGCAGTATCGTGGACCTACTCCCTTTATAAGTCCTGAAAAGACTGGTGCTTTGTCGAGATTTGCCTTAATGATTTCATGAGTGTTTGTGTTGGTGTACGTCAAATAGCAAACCGCTTTATTTGTTGGCTTCTCTTTTGTCTTAAAAGAAAAGGATTGTATATTGTCCTCGCCATATTGAATTTCAAGTTTTGAAAAATCTATACTGCGAGCGTTAACTCTTGCAGGAGTCCCTGTTTTAAATCGTAAAAGTTTTATCCCAAGTTTGTCCAAACTGTCAGAAAGCAACTTGGAATTCATAAATCCATTTGGCCCAACATCTTTGGTGTAATCTCCGATAATAATTCTGCTTTTAAGATAAACACCAGTGGCGAAAACAAGAACCTTTGCTTTATACTCCTCGCCGACAGCACTTTTAACAATTTTGTATTCTTCCTGCTCCACAATGTCAATTGCTTCACCCTGCCTCAAAAATAGGTTGGGAGTATTTTCAAGTGTCTTTTTCATTTGGTTATGATAGGCGATTTTGTCTGCCTGCGCCCTTAAACTTTGTACAGCTGGACCTTTGCCGCGATTGAGCATTCGAAGTTGAATAGAAGTTTTATCAATATTCACCCCCATTTCGCCGCCCAAAGCATCCACCTCTGCCACAAGTTGTCCTTTTGCAGTGCCTCCAATAGATGGATTGCATGCCAAAAAAGCCACCGCATCCAAACTCAGTGTTAAAAGCAATGTTCTGTTGCCAGTTCTTGCAAGTGCGAGGGCGGACTCACAGCCCGCATGTCCCGCCCCGATTACAATCGCGTCAAATTCTTCCATAATACATTTAAGTATATATTAAAATTTCAAAAAGTCAAATGGGATTTGTTGTTTAAACAAAAAAGAAAATAAAAACCCCTTTAATCACTCAATTTTGAAACTAGCGGAATGATTAAAGAAAAACATAAACAAACAACTGCCCATTCTTTCTTTTTTCTTCAAACGCTCTCTTAACTGCCAAACAAGCGAATATCTCTGCCGTTGTCATAGGTTGTCGTTAAAATAAATAATTTTCAAATAACTAGACATTCAATTTAACCTTGACAACAAAGAATATTCGTTAAACTAAAAAACAAAGAGAAGATAACAAAAGTTCGGATTGCGATATGCTCTGCCAGCAACCGCTCTTTTGCAACAAAGTTGAGTTTTATTTAATTTGCTAGGCGTGTGCTTGTCTGGCGGAGCAAAACGACGCCACTTGTATAATTCAAGCACACGCCTAAATGCAAAATTGCCCCCAATTTTTATTTTAATAATCTATCAAACATTTCACCACACGCAAAGGCAAGCGGGATTACTTTAGATTTTTTTGACACCAAATCATCTTTCACCAAACTTCGAGGGTCATAGTTCTCGTTACTTAAATTGTCAGCTGCATAGAATATTTGTGCAAAGTTAATTTTTCTAAACTTGCCAACTGCTGTCATAGCGGAGCACTCCATTTCAACCGTTATAGCTCCCGCGTTAACTCTGTCTTTCAACTTCTTTTTTGTTTCTCTATAAAAAGCATCTGTCGTCCATGTCTTGCCTTTGCTATAACTGATATTATAGTTTTTTAATACTTGTTCGATAATTGAAACACATTTTTTGTTTAGAGATATTTCATCACTTGCAGGAAGATAATGATAACTTGTTCCTTCATCTCTTATGGCACTAGTAGGAATAATTATTGAATAATCTTCAAGTTTCTCGTCCAAACAGCCACAACAACCGACAAGAATAAAATTTTTTATTCCCATTGGTATTATTTCCTCAAAACACATAACACTTGCCGGTGCTCCAACGGGAGTTTGATATATAGCCAAATCAATTCCATTGTGGTTTATTTTGTATATGGGAAATTCCATTGTTGCATTTGAGAGCTTTGCAATTATTTCTGGTTTGTATACATCTACTATTTCTTTAATTAGTTTCTTTGAAAAGAATGACACACAAGTTTTAGGAAAGTTTTTAATTTGACCGTGAAAAACACTTGGGTTAATTATCGCATTTTTATCGTTGTCATAAAGTTCTAATAGCATAAACGCTCCTTTATTATTGCATTATTTCTTATGTCAATATTATAAGGCATATTATCGGAATCTTGCAAACATTTAACAATAAATAAAGATACTTTATCAATAACGATAAAGTGCCTTATTTTTGCTAGTTTCAAAATTTATTTCCCTTTAACCGTTTTTTATTTTCCAAGACAGAATTTTGAAAAGATTACATCAATTATTTTTTCGTTCTCACATTGACCAGTGATTTTGCCTAAGTTTTGCCAAAGCGACTTTATCAACATTGAAATTATATCCATACTTTCTTCCTTTCTTTCAAGTATCTGATTTATAATTTCAAGGCTTTCCTTTAATATAGCAACCTGTCTTTCGTTTGTCACAACAAGTTTGTTGAAGTCTATCTCTTCGGCTATGACTTTATGATAGATTTGGTTTAAAAGATTGTCGATACCCATTTTATTCAATGCAGATATCTCAACTTCATTTTCAAAACTTGGTACAACTCTGCCCTTATCTGTTTTATTCACAACAACAATGTGGTTTTGATTTTGTATAAGATTCAATATTTCCTTGTCTTGCTCTGTTAATTCTCGGCTGCCATCAATCACATACAAAACAATATCGCTGCTTTTAATATATTCCTTACTTCGTTCAACACCCAATTGTTCCACTTTATCAACAGCATCTCTTATTCCAGCGGTATCAACAAAATTCATTCTTATTCCATGATAATCCACACTTTCAGTTATACTATCCCTTGTCGTTCCTTCTATATCGGTTACAATCGCCCTTTCACGACCTAAAATTGCATTCAAAAGACTGCTTTTCCCGACATTTGGAGAGCCCACGATTCCAATATTAATCCCATAATTAATATATTTAGAATTTTGGCTTTGTTTAACGATGTCCATGACTTTTGTATTTATCTTTTCAAGACTTTTAAAGATTTTGTCTTTAACTTCGCTCTCAAAATCTTCCTCTGGATAGTCAAGGGTGGCTTCTATCTCTGCAAGGTTGTCTGTCAAAACATCCTGAATTTTCACCACCTCTTGTTTCAAACTTCCGCCTGCAACAGTTAAAGCGGCATTAAGTTCTCCCTCGCTTTCTGCATTTATTTCCCCAATTATACTTTCTGCTTCATCAAGAGAAATTTTCCCGTTTTCAAAGGCTCGACGAGAAAATTCGCCCGGCTGAGCAAGCGTCGCTCCGTTTTCGATAAGCTTTTCAAGTATTTTCTGAGTGAGGAGGGTTCCACCATGTACCTGAAACTCCACCATGTCTTCTCCAGTATAAGAATTCGGATTTTTAAAATACACCATTAAACATTTTTCTTTTATATTTTCATCGATGTAAAAATCACCTAAATACATAAAGCGTGAAATAATATTCTTGTATTGCAATCTAGAAGAATAAAAAAGCTTCTCAGCTATTTCCAAACTTTCTGGGCCACTCATTCTTATAATTGAAATTGCTCCACGTCCAAGGGGAGTCGAAATACATGCTATCGTCTTTTCCATATTTTTCATTATACCATGTACCAACTAAAATATCAAGGTTTTCCCTATTGACATTAGCTTCATTTTGTATTAGAATTTTGATATGTACGATAGAGAAAACTTAATTAAAAAACTCAATAGAGTTTACAAACGCGGTTATGTGCCTTCAAGAAACCTCTCCAATTATTCTGGATTCTCTTTTGAAGGCATTGCAGTTTCAAGTCTATATAATTGTTTTGCCCATGCATGCTGTGGCTGGACAAATGATATGATTATAGCATCAAGATTAACCTGTGAAGAAAGCGAATATTTTGGAAATTTTTATGATAACTTTTCAGAGCCACCCGAGGTTATAGAAAAACGAATTTTAAAACTTGTAAACGATGCAGGACTAGAGATTGTGCCATGTCAACAAAATGCACTGCTTAAAAATAATCAATGGAAGGTAGCCTTATATTTTAAGGATGGATATGGAAAATTTAATAATTTTCATTTCTTAAAATATGAGCCTAAGAATAATTTGTGGACAAGCAAGTTCAGTCATTATAGCGTAATAGAGACTTTTGACACTCTACCACAATGTTATGACGACACTTATAAATTTTATAACACCTATAAAATTACAAATCCTTTTGCTGCTTCTGAAAATGAATAAAAAACATGGCATGAAGCCATGTTTTTTATTTTTCGTTATATTCCTTTGGAAAGATAATTACATATCTGTGAGGTTCTGTTCCTTTTGAAAGGGTGGTCACTCTGTCGTCATCTTGTAAGGCTGAATGAATAATTCTTCTTTCACTTGCCTTCATTGGCTCAAGCTTCAAGTATCTTCCACTCTTTGCCACCTTACTTGCACTACGCTTTGCAAGAGCAGTTAAGCTTTCTTCACGTTTTTCGCGATATCCTGCAATATCTAAAAGGACCCTTTTTTCTTGCTTTCCAATAACCGCTAAGAAAAGTTTTGTAAGTGCATAGTATGCGTCGCCATGTCGACCAATAACATCACCAAGGTCTTCCCCATTGACACAATAGGTGATAAACTTATCATCTTCAACTGTGGAAAGCTCAACAGTTTTGCCAAGGGTTTTGAAGAATCCTTCAAGGAAAACCATTGGAGCAACAGTCTTTTCTTTTTTAGGAGAGTAATCTTTTTTATTGACCTCTTCGACGATTTGATCAACCTCTTTTTTCACCTGCTTTTCAACTTCTTTCAAAGTCTTTTTGGTGTCTTTTTCCGTCTGCTTAATCGCTTCCTTTTCGTCTTTTTCAACTTGTTTTTCAACATCTTCAATGTTTTTTTCAGGTTCAACCACAAGTTTTTCTTGTTGCCTTACTTTTTCACGCTTTAGATATTTTTCCTTAGCGTCCTCGGAAATTGATACTTCAACTTTTGCTTTTTTAAAAAGCCCACCTTCGCTCAGGATTTTTATATCAACATCCTCCCTTGGTGCCTTCAACTCTGCAAGTGCACTTTCAATTGCTTTTTCAATTGTTTTGCCTGTTCCTTGTGCAGATAACATTTTCATCCCTCCTAATTAAAATTTTCTGCTGTACTCAACAACTTCAACTTTATCTTTTTTCTTTTTATTACTGTGATCATTCCATTTATTCAAAATCAAGTTTTGTAATGGAATAAGTAAAGCACTTATAAGTTGACCAACCAACATGTATATTGCAAACACACTGCTATAGAAAATTGCAAACACACCAAATATAATTGGCATTATAATCTTTGTAATTTTTCCACCAGGTTGTGGTGCAGTCACTTCGCCCTTTTTCTTACGTGTGGAAAGCCACATTGTTAAGAAGGTTGCAAGTACGCAAAGTATTGGCAGGATAAAGTATCCATTCACTCTTCCTTTGGCGTTTCTTAAATCCTGCATAAAACTGTTGTAGATTAGTTTTTCATTTTCTCCTACGTTGTTTTTTCCAATACTCGCCTCAAAACTTTCATAATCAAATACAGAATTTTTAAATGGAGAATCTGCAATCCAAATATTTTGTATCCACAAGAATTTTTCTTGGGTCAAGTCATATTTAATTTCTACAGTGTTCATCGCAACACTTTGAATTGCTGAGGAAAGCATGAGCTGTGGTGTTATAACCTCTTCCTCTTCATTCTTTACTTCTTCAATAAGTACGGTGTCGCCGATATATTTATTCTGCTCGGTTTCAACATCAGACTTTGAAATATAAGTATTTATTAAATTAACAATATATTGATTATTTGTTGTTATAACATTGTCGCCGTCTTTAATAGTAAAGTCATTATTGTAAAGATCAGAGAAAATCACATTTTCATAATCGCCATCTTCATTATGTAGAATTTGCACAAGTTTTATGCTTTCCCCATCTTCAGAAATTACAAATTTCAAATTCTGATAGTCTTTAAAAAGCTCTTCACCATTTTCATTCGTACTTAAATATTTATCAGTTAAACTTAAACAGTTTGCATAATCGTATTTTAAGTTTTCATAACTTTCACTGTTTTTGTATGCTGACATTGCGTTTAAGCCCTGCCATAACGTCAAGAATAGTGCAAGGTTTAAGCCCATAAAAATCAACATAAACACACAACTTCCCATTGAGCCAGTGTTATATTTACTGTAAAGTTCATTTTGCTTTTGTTTTAAAAGTTGTGGGTTATTTGCATATTTTGCTTTAAGTTTTTCAAGTTCAGGTTGCATCTTCGCTTGGTTTGCGGTCATTTTTTGGGTCATCTTCTTATTAAGAGTGTCTATTGGTGCCCAAATCAACCTGATAATTACAGTGAGAAGTATAATTGCAAGTATGTAATTGTTTGTAAAACCTTCAAAAGCCTTAATGATTGTTTCCCACATTCCTGCTGGTTCAGAAACCGCAAGAAGTGTGCTTAGAATAGCCATTTATGTTCTCCTTTAATATTTATTGGCACAGGATCATAACCATAGCGTTTATTTCTCGGAGTACAATGGGATAATCTTTTAATCCCCATTGCAAAACCTTTTATAGCTCCAAATTCATCAACAGCTTGCAAAAAATAATTAGAGCAAGTTGGAGTAAATCTACATGTATGTGGGAGTAATGGAGAAATAAGGTACTTATAAAAGTATACAGGAATTTTTAATATAAATTTAAATGGAATTATGAAGTATTTCATCGAAACAACTCAATAATTTGACTTTTAAGTTCTTCGAAAGTTAGTTCCTGAGCACCTTCTCTTGTAAGAATAATATAATTGAAATAAGGTTTAGGTAAATTTTCCGTTCTTACAATTTCTTTAATTCTTCTTTTTAACTTATTTCTCTCATTAGCTTTTCCTATTTTTTTGCTAATAGAAATTCCAAAACGATAGTTTTTATATTTACTTGACAGGAAAAACAAAGTCAAATTTCTTGTACTTTTTCTTTTACCTTTTTTATAAATATAACTAAAATGTTTATTTTTCTTTAATCTATGGTCAACCTTTTCTTTGGCTTTACGCTGAAAGTTTTGCTCTTCCACGATTTCTTCTTCTTTTTAAAACATTTCTTCCACCAGTGGTTCTCATTCTCTGTCTAAAACCATGAACTTTATTTCTTTGTCTTTTCTTAGGTTGATATGTTCTTTTCATGTCCTGCCTCCTTTTTATTGATAACTATTTCATTATAAATAAAAGTTTTCTTTTTGTCAATAAAAATGTTGTCACGCTAACCTTTTTATTTTCTATTATGCAAGTTTGACTAAATTTAGGCATTATGCTAAACTTGAAAAAAGAGGAATTAAAATGAAAAATGATGAAATATATTTCGCAAAATTAAAAGATAAAGCTATTATACCTTCAAAAAACGACGAGGATGCTGGATATGACCTATTTGCTTGTTTTGATGAAGATTATATGATAATTTCACCGGGGGAGGTGGCACTTGTCCCCACAGGAATTGCTTGGGCAATAAGTAGTGACTTTTACATGCAAATTGAAGAACGTTCTTCCACAGGAAGCAAGGGTATTAAGAAAAATGCTGGCGTTATTGACAGTGGATATAGAGGAGAAATAAAAGTTTCAATTCTTAACGCAAGACAAGACAATCTCATTCTTTCAAATCTCACAGAAGAAGAGTTTAAGAAAAAGTATCCTAAACTTTTAAATAAGCCTTATCTGTTTTACAACACAAGTAAAGCTATTGCTGAAGGTGTTATACATAAAGTTGAAAAATTTAAAGTAAAGGAACTTAGTTATATAGAGCTTTGCAAATTCACTTCCGAACGTGGCGAAAAAGGGTGGGGCAGTTCAAATAAAGTTAAATAGAAATATTGTTTGTAAATATTTATATAGGGTATAAGGTAAAATTTATGGAAACAAAATATATAACAAATTGGTTTGAAACAGAAGATTTTTATATTGAAAATGACGATTTAGAAGAATGGTTTAAAAACAAAGGAATAAAGGCATCAATATTTTTTCCAAATAATTTTAAAGATATTTTAATTCCAAGTAAGTATAATGGACATAACTGTTTAGCAATAAGTGTTGAAGGTTTTGCAAATAAGTCCAATCTTGAAACTGTAATTATTGAACAGGGGATAAAATATATATGTGATAATGCATTTTATGGTTGTAAAAAACTATCAAAGATTTATTTACCAAACACAATCAAAATGATAAATCCTTCTGCTTTTCGTGAAACAAATATAAAAGAGGTTTATTTTATTGAAGGAATAAAATATGTTGATTTATCCTGGTTTAATAATTTAGTTAAATATGGGGATGAAGGTGTCGTAATAAATATACCAAAAACAGTTGAAAAAATAAAAAATGAACATTATAAAGGTTTCATTTTTGCGATTGATAAAGAAAATCCCTACTATGAAGTCAATAATAATTTTTTAATTGATAAGAGAAATAAAACAATTTTAAATTATAATAGCGATATTGAAGAAATTACAATACCTAAAAATATAAAAAACATAAACTCTATGAGTTGCTATTTGTGGTGTAAGAATAACGAATTCTTTATACCGGAAGGTGTTGAAAAAATAGACAGTTTTGCTTTTGAAATAGAAGAAACTCCTAATAACACAATTACTATACATTTACCAAGTTCTATGAAAGAGGTGTCAAAATATAGTTTTAATAATCCTGAAAATACAAAAATAAAATATGTCTTTGATAATGGTAATCCATGTCTAACAATATCACATGATGAAATTATAAAAAAAGAAATGTTAGAATTGTGTATAGAAGAAAAAGAAATTAAGACGATAACTTATAAAACTACGGAATCAAGAGGAAATGTTACAACCTTAACAACAATTATTAAAGTAGATGATCCAAGTTATAGTTTTTGTGATGATAGCACAATCCCAAATAATAATTTTTTTGAATATATAAAAACGATTAATAAAGAGAAAAACAATTTTAAACAAATTAAAAAAATAAATGAATTTAATAAACTTATCAACCAAATAAAAAATTGTGTTAAGGACTGGAAGAAAGAGTACTTTTTAGGTGGTAGGAATTATGATGGATTTACTTGGGAAGTAAAAGTCGTATTCACAGATGACACCGCAACTGTATATAAAGGTTTTAATCAAGCACCAGAAAACTACGATGAATTTACTACATTGATTTACAAAATTAAACAATTAAACAAATAAAAAGTGGCAGTTGCCACTTTTTTCATTTTAGTATGTATATAATTAGCATTACATAAATCTTACTGGAAGGATTAAATATAAGAATTCATTATCTTCTGTTGGAACAATTACGCATGGGTTTGAAGATTCATTGAAACAAATCTTAATAAACTCATTTGTGTTCACTCTCAAACTTTCGAGGAAATAGCGTGGATTGAAGGAAATAAGAAGATCTTTTCCTGAAACTGTCACTGGTATGTTTTCCTTTACATTTCCAAGTTCTGAATTACTTGTTATGCAAATATTATTTTCCTTTATATCAAGTTTAACAAAGTTATTTTGTGCCGAGCGGAGAAGGAGGGTTGCACGTTCCAAAGCTTCAACAAATTGTCCACGATTAACAATAACAAATGTTTCATAATTCACCGGTATAATTTGTTTGTAATTCATGTAATCACCCTCAAGAAGTCTTGAAGTAATCTTCGTATCGCCTAAGTCAATCATGATGGTAAATTCATCAATATATACATTGATAATTTCGTCATTTTCGTCAATCAATTTACTGATTTCATTTAAACTTCTTGCAGGAACAACAATTGACTTTTTAATGTTGGAAACAATTGGTTTTCTTATCCTTGCAAGTCTGTACCCGTCAAGTGCAACCGCATTAAGCTCTTTATTATCAATATCAAAAAGCATACCTTTAAGAATTGGACGACTGTCTTCCATTGCCACTGAGAAAATACATTTACTTACTACTGTTTTGAAATCCTTCTTAGTAATCCCAAAAAATTCCTGTGATTGAACAGTTTTAAAGCCAGGATATTCTACAGGATTATAGCATTGGATAATACTTTCACTGTCCTCGTAACGAATAACCATTTGATTTTTGTCGTTGAGTTCAAGTTCGATTTCTGAATTTGTAAGTTTTTTAACAAACTCAGTAATAAATCTTCCTGGAACAACTGTTTCACCTTCAACCTTGACGTCTGCTTTGATTTTCTTTTCAATGGAAAGCTCTGTATCTGTTGCACTCATTGTAAGTGTTCCATCTTCAGCAACAAGTTTAATTCCCTCTAAGATAGGGTTTGTGATTTTATTGGAAATAGCTTTACTAACTCTTAAAAAAGCATCGCTTAATTCTAAACCTTGACATACAACTAACATTATTTTCTCCTTTTTTTCTTGTTTATAGTATAACACATTCCTAATTTTTTTCCAATCAATTTTTAGCCTTCACGCGTTAGATATTATGTTTATTTATTAATAAAATAATAGTAATATTATTAGTAAAGGTGGAAATGTTGATAACTTAACTGTGAAACTATATATAGTTAAATTTCTGTTTAAAATGTTTATTAAAACACTAAATAAAGAATAGAATGTGGATAATTCAATGTGGATAAAATTGTGGAAAAATGAAAAATGTTATCCACTTTTCAACAGTTTCCTTATTTCTCCTATAAGAGTTTGCATTTTATGAGAACTTTTCATTTGGTCGGAAATTTTGTCTCGAGAATGCATGATAGTGGTGTGGTCACGGCCACCAAAGATTTTTCCTATTGAAACAAGTGGAATTTCCAAGATATCACTTATAAGATAAATTGCAATCATCCTTGGTTCAACAACATCTTTGCTTTTCTTTTTTCCAAGAATGTCCTCTTTTGAAACATCAAAATATTTACAAACGCCCTCAATGATTTCATCTGGAGTTAAACCATCATTTTTTTCTTCTTCAGCTTCACTTTTTAAAGCTTCTGTTGCTTCCTCCATAGATGCTGAGCGTTTCCCCATAAGGTTTGCAAGGAAATATACCTTTGATAAAGTTCCTTCCAGTTCACGAATATTGGAGTCAACATGTTCCGCAATATAGTCAATAACATCGTCATCAATAATGTATTTTTCAAGTTGAGACTTTTTTCGTAAGATGGCAATTCTGGTTTCAAGGTCAGGAGCTTGTATATCTTGGATTAATCCCATTGAGAATCTTGAACGAAGTCTATCTGCAAGGGTTTTAATTTCTTTAGGAGGACGATCAGAGGTAATAATAATCTGTTTATTAGCTTCGTGAAGTTCATTGAAGGTGTGGAAAAATTCCTCTTGAGTGCTTGGTTTTGTGGAAATAAATTGAATATCATCAATCATAAGAACGTCAAGATTTCGGAATTTAGCTCTAAACTCAAGAGTTGCTTTAGTTTTTGATGGAGAGCCAAGGCTTTCGATATATGCATTTGTAAATTGTTCGCAGGTAACATACATAACTTTAAGGTTTGGATTGAATTCTCTCAAATAGTTTCCAACAGCGTGAAGAAGGTGGGTTTTTCCCAGCCCAACACCACCGTAAATAAAGAGAGGGTTAAATTTTTCACCGGGATGCTCTGCAACTGCACGCGCTGCGGCATAGACAAATTGATTGCTTTTCCCAACGACAAAGTTGTCAAAGGTGTATTTTGCATTAAAAGGATTTTTGGTAACTTCAATTTCTTTTTCTTTGTTGTCTTTCCCATTTTTTTGAATATATGATATTTCTTCACTAGGGTCTAAAACTTCCACTTCAACTTTTTCACCTATTATGTCATGTACAGCTTCATTAAGTTTTTCCATATAGTTTCGTAAAATTTGGTTTTTTGCAGAGGTAGAATTTGTGCTTACGACAAGTTTATTGTCCACCATATCAAGAACTTTGAGTGGTTTAAACCACATAATAAAAGAAACATTTGACACCGTCATTTGAAGTTTTTCAAGTACTGCTGTCCATAAACTACTAAGTTCCTGCATTTTAATCCACCTTTTATTTTAAACAAGTTTCAATTTAGAGTATATGTCAGATAATTTTGTTTGTCAAGCAAACCGGTTTTGAAAAAAAAGTAATTTTAAATGTTATAGAACTAGTTACTTTTTATATATGTTTGATTTTATCTTAATAAAGTGATAATATAATATTGTGAAAATTCAAAGCCTTGTTTTAAAAAATTATCGAAACTATTCTGCCCAGAAAATTGATTTTTCGGACGGACTTAATGTGCTTGTGGGAAAAAATGCACAAGGAAAAACGAACATCCTTGAAGCAATCTTTTTTGCTATTATTGGGAAAAGTTTTAAAACAAGCAAGGAAAAAGAAGTAATTCTCTGGGGTGAAAATGCCGCATATATAAAGGGTAACTTTAAAAAGTTATATCGAGATGTGGACATTGAACTCATTTTCAGCGATAAAAATAAAAAGACGGTTAAAGTGGATGGTATTGCAATCCATAGAATTGGTGAGCTTATGGGTAATGCCAATGCTGTGTTTTTCTCACCGGATGAACTTAAACTTGTTAAAGAAAGCCCAGACGAGCGTAGAAGGTTTATGAATATAGATATTTCACAGACCAACAAAAGATATTTTTATTTGCTTGGAAGGTATGAAAAGATACTTGCAAATAGAAACAAGCTTTTAAAATCCTCTTCAAATATCAATGCTGTAAAAGAAACAATTGATATTTGGGACCGTGCGTTATGTGATGCGTCAAAGAAAATTGCTTTTGAAAGAAAAAAATTTATTGATGAACTCGCTCCGTATGCAAGCCTTGCTCATTCATATATATCAGGTGGAAACGAGGAACTTGTAATTAAATATTGTGGACTTACTGACGATATTGAAAACTATGATACAATTATGATGAAAACCCTGCAAAAAAATCTTGAAAAGGATTTCAAACTTGGCTACACAAGCGTGGGTGTGCATAGAGATGATATTGACATTTATCTTAATGGTGTGGAGGTTAAAGCGTTTGGCTCGCAAGGACAGCAAAGAACGGTGGCTCTGTCACTTAAACTTGCCGAGCTTGAAATAATAAAAAATAGGATAGGGGAAGAGCCTATCCTGCTTCTTGATGATGTATTCAGTGAACTTGACAGCGAAAGAAGAAAACGTCTTTTGAAGTTTACTTCAAAAACTCAAACCATTCTCACCTGTACTGACTTTAATGAAAAAGATTGCATTGCAAAAATCTTCAATATAGAAAAGGGGAAGATTGTTTAACTGATAAAAAGTTTGACAACGGCCAAGATAATTAAAATTAAACCGCTCAGCCATGAAAGGTTTATTTTTATATGTGAAGAAATCTTCTTTCCAAGCTTTGTGCCTAGAAGTGAAGCACAGAAACAGGAAAAAATATTAAATATAACAAGTATATAAGGATAGAGATTGCTTACGCCGTGGGAAAGGCCAACACCTATTTGGTCAATTGAAAGCACAAGTGCAATCGATACCGCCTCTGGAACGGTTAGAATTTTGTTTTTATCAATATCGGCACTGTTTGAGTCTGCCATAACATTTAAAATAAGATGAAAGTGAAACATTTTGATATCAAGATGTTTATCAACTTTTTTATTGAGCCATAATTTAAACAGCTCACTGAAGAACTTAAAAATTCCTATAGCAAGCAAAAGCCCAAATGAAAACCATTTTGCAAAGTCAGTTGAAATTATGCCACCCAGAAGGTGCCCTAATAAAACGGAAATGCCAAGGATTATTGTATTTATAAAAACTATGAAAACTGCAGAGCGCAGAGGGACTTTTATATTAGAAAGACCATAACCAAAACCTGCAACAAAGGTATCAATAGAAATCGCGAGAGAAAGAACAAATGCTTCTATTAAGATGTATATCATTAGTACTCCTTGATTAAAGGCAATCAAGATATTGTACTCACCAAAACAAAAACTTGTGAAAAACAAAGTAAATATGTTGACTTTAAGGATAAGTGTGGGTATAATGAATGCTATCAACGTGGATGAAGAAAAGTAATATAGAACGCTTAATCACAGAGAGATGGAGTAAGGTGCAAGTCCATTATTGAGCACTATATGAAGAACACTTCGGAGTTACTTTTTCGAAAAAGTTTTTTTAGTAGGGAAAGTCGGGATAGCCCGTAATAGCATTAAAATAAGGTGGCAACGCTTTGTTGCAAGTTAGGTGGTACCGCGAAAATAATTCGTCCTAATGCAAGTTTGCATTAGGCTTTTTTATTTATAGTGTAGCCAGTTAATTAAGAGGAGATAATTATGAGTATTATGAAAAATATTTATAGGACAGAGGATTGCGGAAGTTTACGTCTTCATGATGCTGGCAAAGAGGTGACTCTTGCAGGATTTGTGGACACAATCCGTAAGCTTGGGGGAATAACATTTTTGGTTCTAAGAGATTTTTATGGGAAAACTCAGGTTTTACTTCCTGAGAGTTTTGTGGAAGAACTCAACAAGGAAGATGTGATTTCTGTGAAAGGAAAGGTGCAAGAGCGCTCCAGCAAAAATCCCGAAATGCCAACCGGAGATATTGAAGTCGTGGCAGAAAAAATTGAAGTTTTAGGCAAATGTGAAAATGTGCTTCCTTTTGATATTAAATCAAGCAAGGATGTAAATGAAGATTTACGTTTAAAATATAGATATCTTGACCTTCGTGCAGACTATAACAAGCAAATGCTTAAACTTCGCAGCGACCTTATGTTGTATGTGAGAAATTTCTTGCATGAATTTGGTTTCTTGGAGGTGCAAACACCAATTTTGACAGCTTCAAGTCCAGAGGGGGCAAGAGACTTTTTGGTTCCATCAAGATTGAACCCTGGCAAATTTTATGCACTTCCTCAGGCGCCACAACAGTTTAAACAGCTTTTGATGACAAGCGGTGTGGATAAATATTTCCAAATTGCGCCATGTTTCCGAGATGAAGATGCGAGAGCGGACCGATCTCCAACAGAGTTTTATCAAATCGATCTTGAAATGGCTTTTGCAACCCAGGAAGAAGTTTTTGAAGTTATCGAAAAACTTTATAAAGGAATCTTTGAAAAGTTTGCTGGCAAAGATTTAAAAACTCCATTCAAAAGAATGACTTATGAGGATGCCATCAGGGATTATTGCAGCGATAAGCCAGATTTAAGGAACCCACTTAAAGTGGTTGATGTTACAGATGTTTTTGCTGACACTGAATTTAACGCTTTTAAAGGAAACACAATCAAAGCAATCAAAGCCAACTGCAACGGACTTGGAAGAAAGTTTTATGACAGTCTTACAGAGTTTTTAAAATCAAGAGAGGCAAAGGGACTTGCCTATGTTCATGTAAATGAAAATGGCGAGTTTGAAACGGGAATAACAAAGTTTATTACAGAGTCCCAAAAATCGCAGCTCGAAAAGGTTACTGGTTATAAACCACTTGACACAATTTTCTTTGTTGCAGATGAAAAAGCAAAATCAATCAAGTTTGCAGATGTGCTTAGAGGAGAACTTGGCAGAAGACTTAATCTTATTGATGAAAATGAATACAGTTTTGTATGGATAATCGACTTTCCATTCTTTGAACTTGACGATGAAGGCAAGATTGAATTCTCTCACAATCCATTCAGCCTTCCACAACCAAGCATAGATGAGGTTAAGAAGAACCCTCTTGCAGCGAAAGCGTATCAATATGACCTTGTCATAAATGGTTATGAAAGTTTGTCAGGCGCGGTAAGAAATCATAGACCTGATTACATGGTTGAACTGTTCAAACTTGCTGGTTATGATAAGAGTGTGGTTGAAAACAAATTCCCTGCTCTTTATAATGCGTTCTCTTATGGCGCGCCACCACATGCTGGTGCTGGTGCTGGATTTGATAGACTTATGATGCTTCTGACTCATAACGAGTTTATTCGAGATGTCATCGCTTTCCCTATGAATAAAAACGGTTGTGATCCTCTTACAAATGCCCCTAACACAGTGGAAGAAAAACTTTTAAGAGATGTGCATATTCAGTTAATAGATGACAAAAAGGAGTAATTATGAAAAGAATAGAAATAAAAGATTTATATAAAACTTATGATAAGTATGACGGTAAGGTAATTACTGTTTGTGGATGGGCAAGAACGGTGCGTGACAGCAAGAATATTGCGTTTATCGAACTTAATGACGGCGGCTTTAAAAGCGTTCAGATTGTTGTTGAGAAAAATAAGATCAAAAACTATGATGAAGTTGTAAAGCAAAATGTCGGTGCATCTTTTGAGGTCAAAGGCAGGGTTATATGCACACCAAATGCTCAACAGCCATTTGAAATTAATGCTGATTGCATTACAGTTTTAGGAGAGTGCGAAAGTGATTATCCTCTTCAAAAGAAGCGTCACACTGTTGAATTTTTAAGATCAATTCCAACAATCCGCACGCGTGGAAATCTTTTTAACGCAGTTTTTAGAATACGCTCGGTAGCGGCTTTTGCAATTCATAAATATTTTAATGAACGCAACTTTGTGTATCTAAATACACCAATAATTACAGCCAACGACGCTGAAGGTGCAGGAAATATGTTTCAAGTAACCACCCTCGACCTAGAAAAAATAGCAAAAGACGGCAAGGTAGATTACAGCAAAGATTTTTTTGGGAAAAAGGTGTTACTAACGGTTACTGGTCAGCTTCACGAAGAAACCTCCACCATGGCATTTGGGAAAACTTATACCTTTGGGCCAACTTTCCGTGCTGAAAACTCAAACACATCTCGCCATGCTGCAGAGTTTTGGATGATGGAACCTGAAATGTGTTTCTGTGATCTTGAACTGCTTATGGACAGTGAAGAAGAGATGATAAAGTATGTAATAAACTATGTGTTTGAAAACTGCATAGATGAACTAGAATTTTTAAACAAGTTTGTGGATACTGGACTTATTGAGCGACTTAAAAACGTAGCAAACAGCGAGTTCGTGCGTCTTGATTACACAAAAGCCGTAGAGCTACTTAAAAACTGTGGTAAAGAGTTTGAATATAAGGTGGAATGGGGAACCGACTTGCAGTCTGAGCACGAACGTTATCTAACTGAAGAGGTTTATAAAAAACCCGTGTTTTTAACCAATTATCCTAAAGATATTAAAGCGTTCTATATGCGACAAAATGACGATGGCAAAACGGTGGCCGCTGTAGACATGTTAGTTCCTGGCATAGGTGAGCTTTGTGGTGGCAGTCAGCGTGAAGAACGCTATGATAAACTTATAAACCGCATTCGTGAATTGGGATTAAAAGAGGAAGATTATTCGTGGTATACTGACACCCGCCGCTATGGTACCAACGTTCACTCTGGATACGGCTTAGGCTTTGAGCGTCTTGTTATGTATCTCACAGGAATCTCCAACATCCGTGATGTTGAACTCTTTCCAAGAACTGTGGGCAGCATTCAAGGCTAAAAAAGAAAGAAAAAAAGAGGTGCATAATGCACCCTTTTATTTTGATTATGTCTAAAAGTCTGATATTATAAAATCATGGGGGATATAAATGTTTGAATTTTTAAAGCATAAGAAAAAGGAAGAAGAAAAAATTGAACAAACAATAACACTTAAACCAAAGAAGGATAAAGCAGAAAACAAAGGCAAGCAAGACAATCTTGCAATCGTGGTGCTTCCAAACTTTAAAGACAGGGCGGAAAGCATAAACAAAGAGATAAATAATATCAGAGGAGAAAAGAATAAAAATTATCTTGTACATGCTGAGTCGATAAAATTTTCAAACGGTGAGGGTAAAGTCAAACTTGCTGACAGCGTACGCGGCAAGGACGTATATATCATAAGCGATGTTTCAAACTACAGCATTACCTATAAAATGTATGGCTTTGAAAACCACATGAGTCCAGATGAACATTATCAAGATATAATACGAACTATCTCAGCAATTGCCGGAAGAGGAAACAAGGTCACAGTTATCATGCCTCTTTTGTATGCTTCTCGCCAACATCGCCGTCAAGGAAGGGAGTCGATGGACTGTGCTATGGCCCTTCGCGAGCTTGAAAGTTTGGGGGTTGACAGCGTTATCACCTTTGACGCACATGACCCGAACATTCAAAATGTTACGCCATATTCAAGCTTTGATACCATATTTCCGTTATATCCAGTTGTGGAGCAGTTTGTAGTTGAAAATAAAGCGAAGATTCAAAATGAGAACATGATTGTTATCAGTACTGATAATGGAGCGATGACACGGGCAATCACTTATGCAAGCATGTTGAAACTTGATATCGGGATGTTTTATAAACGCCGTGATTACACGAATATCATAAATGGGAAAAATTCAATTCTTGCTCATGAATATACTGGACCAGAAATCAATGGCAAAGATGTGCTTATAGTTGATGACATGATAGCCTCTGGAGATAGTCTTTTAGATGCAATAAAGGAATTAAAATCGCGGGGAGCTAAGGATATAATTGGCATTTGCACATTTGCCTTCTTTACTGAAGGACTTGAAAGATTTGATGAACTTTATAATGAAGGATATATAAAAACAATCTATTGTACGAATGCAAGTTACATTTCTCCTGAAATGGAAAAAAGAGAATGGCTTCACATTGTCAAACTTGACAAATATATTGCACACATAATAAATACTCTTCATAATAATGAAAGTCTTAACCCTTTAATTAATTCAAATGAAAAGCTTAAGGCCCTTTTGGAACAATTAATTTAGAAGATAAAGTACGACTTTTGTCGAAAGTACATAAAACTTTTTTATAACGACACTCTAAGAATTGGAGGTAAGATATGAAAAAGTTTTTTATTTTTATGCTATGTTTTTTGATTTGCATCTCAGGTGCTGTCGGGACGGCGATGCTTACTTGTGACAACTGTTCTTTTGCTGAGGCAGAAGCAGTAAACAAGATTACAATGATGGGGACAGGTGAAATTAGACTGGTGCCAGATGTTGCTGTTGTCAGCATTGGCGTTGAAACATTAAATGATTCACTGTCAGTTGCACAAAAGGAAAATGCTGACAATATAAACAACTTAATTAATGTTTTAAAAGACATGGGCGTTGCTGAAGAGAATATTAAAACCAAAAATTTTTATGTGTATCAAAGATATGACTATACCCAAGGAGAAGCATTTATGGGCTATCAAGTGTCCAACTATTTGGATTTTAGGACCAAGGATGTAGACGGTGTTGGCAATATTATTTCCAAACTGCTTGAAAGTGGTGCAAATCGATTTAGTGGAATCTCATTCACTATTGAAAATTATGAAGAAGCATATAAAACCGCACTTGAAAAAGCGTTAGACAATGCAAAAAGCAAGGCAAGTGCCATCACAAATGCAGAAATTAAAGCATCGGAAATTGTTGAGGAAAGTGGCTACAGCGTTATGACAAGAGATAGTTATATGTTGTCGTCAGCACAGCAGCAAAATTCAACCTTTATGAAAGGTGAAATATGTATAAAAGCAACTATCAAAGCGGTTTTTGAATATTAGTGATAAATTTGTTTGGGAGTTTTGTTAAATTTGTGTATAATAGAATCAATTAAATAAAGGAGAGAAGGAAGTTATGAAAAAAGCAACAAAAGTTGCGGCAGTCATAATATCCCTGATTTCCCTCCTGTCAGGAGGCATAATAGGACTCTTGGCGGGGGGGGGGGGGATTTTTGATTCTGCCCAAAATAGTCAACCAAACAATTCAAATATAGAGGACACAAATGCGGCCACCAGCACCATGGACTCATGGGTAAACCACGCAGCAGCAAGTTATGCTGGTGGAAATGGAACAGCTTCAAGTCCTTATAAAATTCAAACACCAGAACAATTGGCATTGCTTGCAAAACAAACGAAAAACAGCTCATTGGCAGGTCAATATTTCTCACTTGAAAAGTCTTTAAACATTTCAAAATATCTTTGGGCAGGAATTGGCTGTGATGGAGGGGGAGGGGGCAGTTTTGAAGGTAATTTTAATGGTAATATGAATACGATTTGCGGTATGCTTGGAAACGATGAAACAGATTACCATGGCCTTTTTGGAGAACTTGAAAATGCAACCATTGAAAACCTTATAATAGCGGATTCTTTTATTGTCGGCTATCCAACGGCTGGAATTTTAGCTGGATTTGTTAGAAGTTCAACAATTCGCAACTGTATTATTCAAAATTCCACCATATCGGGCGGATATATAGAGACAGCTGGCGGATTGATTGGAGATTGTTATGGCGCCACAATCACCAACTGTTATTTAACGGGATGCACTATATCAGGTGTAGAGGATGGTGCTTATTTGGGTGGATTGGTTGGTACTTGTAGCAGTGGAGTGACGACAATTGCTAATTGTGCGGTTGCCAACACGCTACTAGTATACTCAGTGGCACCAAACAGTGCAAAATTCGGTGTTGTTGGAAGTGGAACGCCGACAGTATCATCGTCCTACTTTGAACTATATATTAGAGATTGTTATTTAACACCTAATATAATAAAAACCATTTATGGTTCATCTGCGGATTTTGGAAACTGGATGTATAACTCAAATATAAACAGAGGTTATCCTATTCAAAAAAATTTTCTTACACTTGGTAGCAGCAGCACGCAAACATCGGCTCAAGTGTATAATTATCTTGTAAGCTTAGGGTTTTCAAAATAATAAAAGACGACTTACGTCGTCTTTTTTAATTGTTATCTTCAAACTGGCTGTTGTAAAGGTCGGCGTAGAAGCCTCCTTTTTTGAGAAGTTCGTCGTGCGAGCCTTGCTCTATGATGTCGCCGTTTGCCATAACAAGAATTAGGTCGGCATTTTTAATTGTCGAAAGTCTGTGGGCTATCACGAAAGAAGTTCTTCCTTCTGTCAGTTTATCCATTGCTTTTTGAATAAGAATCTCCGTTCTGGTGTCCACCGAACTTGTTGCTTCATCCAGAATTAGCATTGGACTGTTTTGCACCATCGCTCTTGCAATGGTCATTAATTGCCGCTGTCCCGCAGAAATGGACGTGTTGTCGTCAAGTATGGAATTGTATCCATTTGGCAGACTTTTTATAAAGTGATTGATGCCACAAGCTTTACATGCGTTTTTAATTTCTTCGTCCGTCACGTCTTGCTTGCTGTACGCAATATTGTCTCGAACAGTCCCTTCAAACAGCCAAGTGTCTTGAAGCACCATAGAGAAAAGGTCGTGCACATTTTCCCGGGTGAGTGAGGAGATTGGGGTTCCGTCAATCAGGATTTCGCCGTCATCCACTTCATAGAAACGCATTAACAGGTTAACCAATGTGGTTTTCCCTGCCCCAGTTGGTCCAACGATTGCCACTTTTTGTCCTGCTTTAACTGTTGCTGAAAAGTCATTAATAATAGTTTTGTCTGGGTTGTAACCAAATTTAACATGTTTAAATTCCACATTGCCCTTGATGTTTTCAAGTTTGAAGGTTTTTTCGCTTTCATCAGCAAGTTCTTTTTCGTCAAGAAATTCAAATACTCGTTCGCTGGCTGCTGCGGTGGATTGAAGGTTGTTGAAAACCTGTGCAAGCTGGGCGAGGGGCTGATTGAAGAGCCTTACATATATAATGAATGCCATTATAACACCGAAGGTAATATGTCCGCTCATTGTGAGGACTGCACCAACCACGCAGACGGCAACATAGCCAAAATCTCCAATGAAGTTCATAATAGGCATCATGAGTCCAGACATAAACTGAGACTTCCATCCACTTGAGTAAAGTTTGTTGTTTATTTCTTCAAATTTTTTCTTTGTCTCATTTTTTCCATTATAGACATTTACAATATCGTGCCCAGAAAAAACTTCTTCAATATGCCCATTAATATTTCCAAGTTCTTTTTGTTGTGCAATGAAGTGCTTTTGAGAAAATCCCATAATAAGCATGATAAGGAAGAAACCTATCAAACTTGCACCTATTGCGGTTAATGCTAAAATCCAATTTGTTACAAACATCATTACAATTGAACCAACAAGTAGGGTCAGAGAACTGACAAAGGTGGTTATACTGTTGTTTAATGTTTGGCCAATCGTGTCAACATCGTTGGTTACTCTGCTTAAAACATCCCCGTTTGGAGTGCTATCCATGTATTTTAAAGGAAGGCGGTTGATTTTGTTGGATATGTCCTTACGCATACGCTTTGAAAGTTTTTGAGTTATGGTAGACATGATGAAGCCTTGAACATAACTGAAAATCGCACTTAAAGAGTAAATTATTATCAGGAAAATACCGATGTCAATAACCATCTGCATGTTTACAGGTACATTTAAATTGACCCAAATTTTATTAACCTCGTCAAATATAGGAAGGGCAGCGGTAATGGTATCAGTAAGGTCTGAAATCTTGTTTGGACCGATAAGGGTAAGAGCCGTTCCTGCGACGGCGAATAGTATTGCTATTGAGACAGACCAAATATGACGTTTGCAGTATTTTAATAATTTGCCAATGGAGGCCTTAAAATTTTTTGCTTTTTCCCCTGCATTCATTGCTCCGTGAGGGCCTTGCATACGTTTATTACTCATACTACAGTTCCTCCTTACTTAGTTGTGAAAGTGCGATTTCTTTGTAAACCTCGCAGGTGGATAAAAGCTCTTCATGCCTTCCCATTCCCACCATTTCACCTTGATCAAGCACGATAATTTTGTCAGCATTTTTGATTGTTCCAATTCTTTGTGCAACGATTAGGCAGGTGGCATCCTTAACATGTTTGTCTATTGCATTTCGCAGTTTCTTATCCGTTTTATAATCAAGTGCGGAGAAGGAATCATCAAAAATTAATATTTCTGGATTTCTTGCGATTGCTCTTGCAATGGAAAGCCTTTGCTTTTGTCCGCCGGATACGTTTGTTCCTCCCTGAGTAATTTCGGAATCATATCCGTCTGGCATTTTTTCAACAAAATCTTTTGCCTGAGCAATTTTTACCGCCCTTTCAATTTCTTCTTGACTTGGCTTTTCATCGATATCTTCACCAAATGAAATATTATCTTTTACAGTTCCGCTGAAAAGAAATGCCTTTTGAGAAACATAGCCAAGTTTGTTATGAAGGTCAGCAAGTTTGTAATCTTTAACATTGATTCCATCAACAAGGACGGCCCCGTCGGTTGCATCATAGAAACGTGGGACAAGGTCAATTAAAGTGCTTTTACCGCTTCCAGTTGAGCCAATAAAGGCCACAGTTTCTCCTTTATGGGCAGTAAAGCTGATGTCACGCAAAACATATTCATCAGCATCTGGGTATTTAAAACTTACATTTTTAAACTCAATTTCACCCTTTATATTGCTATTGATTTCATATTCGCCATTTCCGTCTTGAACGCTTGGTTGAGTGTTGAGAATTTCATTGATTCGTTTGGCTGAAACCGACGCCCTTGGCAGCATAATGAATATCATTGTAAGCATAACAAATGACATAACAACCAGCATTGCATAGGATGAAAACACCACCATATCACTGAATACGCTTAATTTTAATAGCCCCTGTGATGAATTTATTATTATTGCACCAATCCAATAAATTGCAAGTGTCAGTCCACTCATACAGATATTCATAACAGGGGACAGCAGAGTCATCATTCGGTTTGCAAACAGACTGGTTTTAGTAAGTTCTTGATTTGCATTCTCAAACTTATCGGCCTCAAAACTTTCTGCGTTGTATGCTTTTACAACCCTAAGCCCTGTCAAGTTTTCGCGTGTTACTCTATTTATGTTGTCGGTAAGCGTTTGCATTTTTTTGAACTTTGGAAGCACAATAACCATCAACATTATGATAACGGAAAGTATTAATAACACCGCAACTGCAGTCGCCACCGACCATTCCCAATTTTTCCCTGTTATTTTTACAATCGCCCAGATAGCAAGAATAGGTGCTTTTATAAGTATTTGAAGGCCCATAGCCACAAAACGTTGAAGCTGGGTGACATCGTTGGTGGAACGAGTTATAAGGCTTGCAGTTGAAAAACTTTTCATTTCTCTTTTTGAAAAAGATTGTACTTTGTCAAATATCTCGCTTCTTAACTTTTTTGCCAACTTAGAAGAAATCTTTGACACAAAAAATCCTATGAAAACAGAAAGTACCGCGGTGGCAAGGGCACAGGCAAGCATATATCCACCATTTATCCATATATCTTTGATGTCGCTTCCTGCGGTTTTGACAAGGCGTGTGATTTCACTCATGTAGTCGGGGATTTTCAGTTCCAGCCAAACTTGTAAGATAATAAAACCAATGCTAATAAAAATCATTAGCCACTCTTTCCAAGTTAAACGTTTAGTCAATAACTTTAACATCGTAAGCCTCCATTATATTTTGTTGAATTTTTTTAGTAATTTTAATATATTGGGATATTTCTTCCTGCGTCAAGTTTGTTACTATAATCTTGCGTAGGTCCACAAAACAATTCTTTAACTTTTCCCTGATCAGCTCGGCCTTTTTGGTTAAGATGATCCGCTTTAATCTTGCATCTTCGCTTTCGCTTTCCTTGTGGATAAGTTCATCCTTTTCCATTTTATGAAGTATGGTTGTAACGGTGGAAGGCCGTATTTCGAAGGCCTTTTCTATGTCCTTTTGATATGTATTTTTATTTAATTTTGAGTTTTGGTATATAAACATAAGGATTGCAAGCTGTAATTTGGTAGGCTTTATTTTTGCGTCACTTGCCTTTTCAAAGCTTCGGTTTAAAAGTAGATGCAACTTTCGAATTTCAAAACTTATTTCATCTTCAAACATGCTCACCTCCCCAAAAATTAGTTAGCCTGCTAAGTATTATATACATGTAAAAAAAGAAAGTCAACGAAAACAAGTTGAAATATTTTATATAATTTTGTCACATAAGAATAATCATATTGCGTAATAATAAAATAGGTGTATAAAAGGAGTGAAGATATGAGTCAATTTGTTTCTGCCATGGATAAGATGCCCAAACTTGTAAAAGTTTTGCTTGCTTTGCCAGCACTTGACATAGTATGGGTAATTTATCGTATATGTCGAAGTATCAGTAAAAATAATATGCTTGGCATAGTTTTAGGGGTGGTTCTTTTAATTGTTGGAATACCTTTCTTATGGCTTATTGACATAATTACTATTGTTGCAACAGACAAAGTATTATGGATAGATTAAAAAATCAGCGTCACGCTGATTTTTTATTAGTCATTAAAAAGTTTATTATTTAAAAATTGTGGCTGGCATGTGATATTTATACCAAGTTTTTTAAGTGTGCTTTCTTCACTGCTGTTAAGCATATAGGTTGCATGTGCTTCACAGCCAGCAAGTTCTGAAAGCTTTTCAAGCGTCTTTTTAGCCTTCTCGTTATTAGTGGAACATATAGACAAAGCCACAAGCACATCATCAAGAGTTAATACACTGGACTTCGAATTTAAAAACTGGGTTCTAAGTTTCAATATAGGAAGTAGAATTTCGTTGGATATTACATCGTAATCATCACCAAGTTTGGCAAGAGTACGAAGTGCATTAAGCACAACAGCCCCACTTGCTGAGATAACATTTTTGGATTTGCCAGTCACAATATCTCCGTTTGGAAGTTCAAGTGCAACGCAAGGAAACCCAGATTGTTTACTGACTTGTTTTGAAATCTTTATAACGTCCATATAATTTGCAGTAAGGTCAAGTTCGGCCATTAAATATTCAATGCGTTTGACGGTGTCAATTTGCCCCTGACCCTTTTTGTAATCACATTCGCTGCGATAATATCTTCTGACGATTTCCTTTTTTGCTGCTTCTTGAACGATGACATCATCAGTTATTGCATTTGCCACCATATTTACGCCCATATCAGTTGGAGATTTGTAAATATCAGAACCAGTTATCTTTTTAAGAATATTATAAAGAACAGGAAACACCTCAATGTCACGATTAAAGTTTACGCTTAATTTTCCATAGGCATTAAAGTGATAAGGATCAATTTGGTTGACATCTTTAAGGTCGGCAGTTGCGGCTTCATATGCAATATTAACTGGATGTTTTAATCCTAAATTCCAAACGGGGAAGGTTTCAAATTTGGCATATCCAGCCTTATTACCTTTTTTAAACTCATGATAGATTTGGCTTAGGCAGGTCGCAAGCTTTCCACTTGACGCACCAGGTGCTGTGACAATAACAAGAGGACGGGAGGTTTCTATAAATGAGTTTGCCCCATAACCTTCATCAGAGACAATGGTGTCCACGTCACTTGGATAACCTTTTGTATAGTTGTGGAAATAAACTCTTTCTCCCCGCATTTCAAGTTTGTTTGCAAACTTGGTTGCAGAAGGTTGTCCTTTGAACAAAGTGATAACGATGGCAGAAACGAATAAACCAAGGCTGCGAAGATTATCGATGAGTCTGAGCACCTCATTATCATAACTAAGGCCAAGATCAGCACGAACACGATTTTTTTCTATATCATTGGCACTAATACAAAAGATTATTTCTGCCTTATCTTTAAGTTTTAACAAAAGTTTCGTTTTAATATTAGGGTCAAATCCCGGCAAAACCCTTGCGGCATGCAAGTCATCGAAAAGTTTTCCCCCAAATTCAAGATAAAGTTTGTTATGAAACATTTTTATTCTTTTTAAAATGTTTTCGCTTTGAAGTTCAATATATTTTTCGTTATCAAACCCAATTTTTTTCTTTTTCATTTTTCCCTCGTATCCACAAATTTAGTTATAGTATAGTCCAAAAATATAAAAAATCATAATAAAAAATCTGAAAAACAAATCAAAATTTAATTTAATAATCATTTTGATTTATTTAATTAAATATGTTAGAATTAAACTAGACACTATATAAAGGAGAATATATGAAGAAAGTTCTTATTATAACGGTAACTGCCGGAAATGGTCACAATGCATGTGCAAGAGGAATGAAAGAAAAACTTGAAAGTAAGGGCAGCGTTGAAGTAAAAGTTATAGATCTTTTAAAAGAATATTCAACATCACTCAACACTTGGGTTGCGGACAGAGGGTACTGTTTGGCAGTAAGCAAGTTGCTCAAAACCTATAATATGTTTTTCCGTCATTATCAGAAATGCAAGCCAGAAAACAGATATAAATGTCCATCGCAAGACACTATAATTTCCACTGTTGACGGACTGATGAAGGAGATCTTGACGTTTCAACCAGATGTAATTTACTGTACTCACTTCTATGGCGCAATAGCACTTACAAACTTAAAACTTGTTTACGACCTTCCATGTAAAACCATGGTTTCTGACCTTGATTATGTAAACCATCCTTTTTGGGAAGCCTGCATTGGTGTTGATTATTTTGCAATACCAAACGATGATTTTATTGAGGAGTTTGAAAAGGAAGGTTTCTCAAGGGCCCAACTTTTACCGATTGGACTTCCAGTTGATGACAGATCACGTGAAGTTGTGGACAAGAAAGAGGCCCGCAGAAGACTTGGCTTAGATGAAGAAATGTTCACAATTATGGTCATGTTTGGCGGCGGATATTGGAGCGGAGGAGTTAAAATCTTCAAAGATTTAATTAAAGCTCTTAAAGGTCGTAAAGCTCAAGTTATAATGATTAATGGCAAAAACAAAAAGGGTTTTGAGCAAATTGAAAAAATGAAGTTTGAAGAAGGGGTAAAGGTACACAATGTTGGTTTTACATATGACGTTCCATTATATCTATCAGCTTCAGACATTATTTTAAATAAATTTGGGGGTTCATGTGTTACTGAAATGGTGAACAAAGGTGTTCCAATGCTCATTACTGAAAATATTCCTGAGCAAGAAAAGCAGAATCTTATATATATGAAAAAGAAGGGCGTGGCATTATCTTTTAAAAATGCTAAAGAGTTGAAGGAAAACCTTTACAAGCTTATGGATAATCCACAACTTCTCAAACAAATGTCCGAAAATACTGTTTCGTTACGCAAAAATGCTACAGAGGACCTTGCAAACTTAATTATCGCTCAGCCAAAGGCGGATTATAGTGCTTTACTCGGTCAAAACGTAGATGCACGTAAGGTAAGAAAGCAGGTAAGAAGGGCACTCAATGACGCTCATCGAAAGGAAAAGAGAGCCATTAAGCAAACAAACAAGATAAAAAAAGTGGGGGCAAACGCATGAAAATCGCAGTTGTAACAGATAGTAACAGCGGTATAACACAATCCGAGGCAAAAAAGATAGGGGCTTTTGTGCTTCCTATGCCATTTATTATTGGTGAGAATGAGTATTTTGAAGATATAAACCTTTCACAAGAAGAGTTTTATGAAAAGTTACAAACAGGTGAAGACATTTCCACCTCTCAACCAGCAGTTGGTCAGGTCACAGATCTATGGGAAAAGATTTTAAAAGACTATGATGAAATAGTTCATATCCCAATGTCCAGTGGACTCAGTGAGTCTTGTAATACAGCGAAGCGTCTTGCTGAAGATTTTGGTGGAAGCGTTCAAGTGGTGGATAATCACAGAATTTCAGTTACGCAAAAACAATCGGTGGTTGACGCTGTCAAAATGGCCAAGGAAGGAAAAAATGCAAGAGAGATAAAAGAGTATCTTGAAAAGGACGCCAAAAACAGCAGCATATATATTATGGTTGATACCCTTAAATATTTAAAGAAAGGCGGAAGGCTTACTCCTGCGGTTGCGGCTATTGGAACCCTTCTTAAAATTAAACCTGTCCTTCAAATACAGGGAGGCAAGCTTGACACATTTGCAAAAGTGATGGGCGGACAGATTGTGAAAGCAAAAAGTATAATGATAAATGCAATTAAAAAGGATTTAGAAACAAGATTTCCAGAGCTTGTGAAAAATAAAGAGATATGTCTTGAAGTTGCATATACAAATTGTAGGCAAAGAGCTGAAGAGTTTGCTGAGGATATTCGAAAAGCCATTCCAGAAGTTGAAATGACATTCGTTGACCCGTTATCCTTAAGTGTGGCATGCCATATTGGAAGTGGAGCTCTTGCGGTTGCATGCTCAAGAAAATATGTTGGCAAAAACAAAAAGTAAAATTGCTATGTTTACGGTAAACAGTAAGAAGTAAATGATTTATTTCATTTACTTTTTTTTATTAAATTAACGCATAAAAAATGGCTATTCTTCTGATAAACAAAGGGTTATAGCGTTTGTAAACCATAAAAAATAAAATTTATAATTTCTTTAAAATTATTTTGATATTCAGACTTTTTGTTTTATACTTGCTATATCTTTGTATGAGGGGTTAAAATGAAAAAGGTTGTAATCATAACTGGTGCAAGCAGTGGAATTGGACTTGCAGCGGCACAACTGTTCGCAGAGAAAGGGTATACGGTGTATGGTATTGCTCGAAACCAATATAAGTCCGAAAAATTTAAATGTTATAGTTGTGATGTAAACAACGCCGATGGAATGAAAAGCATTATAAACGAAGTGGCTGAAAAGGAAGGCAGAATTGATGTGTTTGTAAACAATGCTGGATTTGGAATGGGTGGCGAACTTGTTGAAACGCAAGTTAAAGATATTCAAAATCTTTTTTCAACAAACTTGACCGCAGTAGCGGTCAATACAGCCATTGTCGGACAGATAATGAAAAAGCAGGGTTACGGCAAGATAATAAATACCTGTTCCCTGTCAGCACTTTTCCCACTGCCATATCAGAGTGCATACAGTGCAAGCAAAGCTGGAATTGAGATTTTGTCCAGAACCACTCGCGGAGAATTAAAACCATATGGTGTGTATGTCAGCACAATTTTACCCGGAGATGTAAAAACAGGATTCACAGACGCACGAATAAAAGGGAAGATTGACAGCGAGACGGTGGACAAATCCATGCAAAAGTTTGAAAAGTATGAGCGTAATGGCATGAGCCCAAACAAAGTGGCAAGGAAAATGGTTAAACTTGCTGATAAGAAAAGGCCAGCACCAAGAACAAGCGTGGGAGCGTTAAAACTTTTGATAATCTTACAGAAGATTTTACCTATCAGACTGTTAGATTGGTTAATAAGAAAAATTTATTGTTAAAAAGGAGAATAAAGATGGATTTATTTAAAAAAGCAATGGCAAGACAGATGTATGATGAAGTGAAAGATGCGGGTGTATACCCATACTTTCATAAATTGACATCTGGGCAGGACACTGTGGTTGAGATGGAGGGGCATGAAACAATCATGATAGGCTCAAACAACTATCTTGGTCTTACCTCACATCCCGAAGTAATCAAGGCGGGCGTCGAAGCACTCAAAAAATACGGCTCCGGTTGTTCCGGTTCAAGATTTTTGAACGGTACACTTGATCTCCATGTTGAGCTTGAAAACGAACTTGCAAAGTTTTTACACAAGGAAGCAGTGATGACATTCAGCACTGGATTTCAATCAAACTTGGGTATCATAAGTGCAATTGCGGGCCGCAATGACTATATATTCTGTGATAAAGAAAACCACGCAAGCATTTACGACGGTTGTAAACTCAGTTATGCCAAAATGGTGCGTTATGAACACAGCGATATGACCGACCTTGAACGTAAACTTAAAGAAGTGCCAGAGGATAAGGGCATCTTGATTGTGACCGACGGTGTGTTCAGTATGGGTGGAGATATCTGCCGCCTACCAGAGATTGTTGCCCTTGCAAAGAAATATGGTGCAAGAGTTATGGTTGATGACGCTCATGGACTTGGAGTTCTCGGTGCACACGGCAGAGGAACTGCTGAGCATTTCGGACTTGAAGACGAAGTTGATATCATTATGGGAACATTCTCCAAATCTCTTGCAAGTATTGGTGGTTATATGGCGGCAAGCAGAAGAGTGGTTGATTATGTAAAGCATACCTCCCGTCCATATATCTTCTGTGCAAGTATACCTCCTGCATCAGTCGCATGTGCACTGCAGGCGCTTAAAATCCTTGAAAGAGAGCCAGAGCGTGTTAAAGAACTCCGCAATATCAGTGATTATATGAGAAGAGGACTCAAAAATCTTGGAGTAAACATCATAGACAGCACAACCCCAATTATTCCTATTTACACATATGACGATGCCAAGGCGTTTATGGCTTGTAAGATGCTTTTGGAACGCGGAGTGTATGTCAATCCTGTTGTTACCCCTGCAACCCCTCCGGGAATGGCACTTCTTCGCACAAGTTACACGGCAACTCACACTGAGGAGCAAATGGACAAAGCGATGAAAGCAATCAAGGAAGTTTTGGATATATTAGATGTAAAATAAGTGGCTTGGCCACTTTTTTAAATGATAAAAATTTGTTTTTTCTTTTTTTGTGCATAGTTGAACGCAGTCATTGTTCCGCTTTTGATTGTTGTAGAAATCAGTTTATAATCTTTTCTATAATAGAAAATACAAAAGTCACTTGCGTCTATCATTGCTTGGTTTCGTAATACATATGAAAGCCTGCCTGCCCCATGGATTTTTGCAGGGTAAAACGTATCTTCATAACTTTCAAGAAGATAATTTTTATATTGATTATTAATATATTCATATTCGCCGCGAACAAATATCCTTTTAATGTAAGGATATTTTTCTTTTAATTTAGATACTATCTTATAACATAAATCATCAAATTCGCTTCTGCTTCCAAAGAGGAAAGTACTTACGGCTTTATTTTGTATAAGACTTTCAATAAGTGCAGTTACTTTTTTAATAAGTTTTTCGCTTATCTCAATTTTTCTATGCCCAACAAAACAACAATATTTCATAAACGCCTCTAATTAAATAGCTTCTAATGCTTTTTCGGTATAAAATTTTACATCGATATATCTAAGTTTATTGCGGCGGGCAAGTTTGAATTTTGTCTTTTTGATGTCTGTTTTGCGGTTATATCTTGCGGACAGCTTAAGGCTTGATGTCGCATTGCGTATTTTGTTTTTACGGACAGACGCTTCACGCAGGAAGAAACTTTCACCAAGGGTTTCCCTCACGGTTGTGGAGAAAACAAAACTGTTTGGGTCCACCTCTTTTATGATACTTTTCATTGCAGGTGCTTGCTGATTTGTCACAAGACAGAGAAGCATTTTCTTTTCCTTGTTTGAAAAGGCTCCTTCAACATCAATTCTTGTTACGCCTCTATGGAAAGTTTGTAAAATTCTTTCAGCAACTTCTTTATCCTTATCACAGATGATATAGAAGGCACGCACTGATTTTGAGCCATCAAGGACAAGGTCCAAGGCTTTTCCTGAAAGGAAGATTCCAATTATTGCATACAGTCCAAGTGCAACGCCGTTTACAATCATACTCAGAATAACAACAATTGCACTTATGATGAAGGAACAGGTTCCAGTTTTCATATTAGGGAAATACTTGTTTAGAATAATGGCAACGATGTCACTTCCTCCAGTGGAGCCGCCAGCACGCATAACAATTCCGCAGCCCACACCATTCATGGCACCACCCACGAAAACAGCAAGGAGGGGCTCTGAAGAGATAAGTTCAGGAATGACAATAAATTCAGTTGCAACAGTGAAACCGAGAATGCCTATAACGGTCAGAATGCCAAACCTCCAACCGAAAAACTTAAGGGCGATTAAAAATAAAATCACATTGATACATAAATAAATTATGGAAGGTGAAAAAACTATATCCGCCCTTGCAAGCAGGGTGGTTATAATTGTTGAAAGACCCATGAAGCCTGTTGGGGTTATTGAGTTTGGTGCAAAGAAACAGTTATAGGCGATACCCATTACCACACAGCCAGCAAGGATATATGCAATTTGAGCTGCAAATTTAAAATACTTGTTTGATAAAATATTTTTCATGTTTAACCTCATGCACATTTTAAACGAAATTTAAAATTTTACCAAACAATTTGGAGTATTTTGTATTTTTTGCTATAAATTATTTATAGGAACGGTTGATATGAATTGTTTAGTTATTTATAACCCAAACAGCGGAAAAGAGAAACAGGCAAAAAACATTGAGTACATTTCGTCACGACTTCATGAGAAATATGAAGTGGTGGATGTTTGTGCAACACAGCACGCAAGGCACGCCACTGAGATAGCAAGTCAGGCTTGTGAAAAATATGACCTTATTGTTGCAATGGGCGGAGATGGAACGCTGAGTGAGGTGATAAATGGACTTGCGGGCAAAAAGAAAAAATGTCACCTTGGGTATATCCCTCGGGGCACGGTCAATGATGTTGCTCACAGTTTAAAGATACCCTGCAACGTTAAAAAAGCGGTGGATGTCATTTTAAATGGGAAGGTTGTTTCCCATGACCTGTTTAAAGCAAATGACAAGTATGGCATTTATGTATGTTGTGCAGGCTTATTCACGGAAACCAGTTATTCCACAAAGCAATCTGCAAAAAAGAAGGTGGGGAAAATTGCGTATGTTTTCCATGGCGTAAAAAAGGTGTTCAGTACTGACAGTATGGATTTAAAACTGTCTTTTGACGGCGGAGAAATTTCTGGTCGTTTTGCCTTTATGCTTATATTAAACTCACGCAGTGTGGGCGGCTTTCCAATAAACAGATCTGCCACGCTGGATGACGGAATGGTGGATATTGTGCTTATCAGAGAAAAACATAAAAAAATTGGCTGCATGGGGATTTATAAGGTGTTCTCATTATTCCTTAAAGGTGTCAGGTATCAAGGGATAAGGCTGAAACTTGACAAATTTACTGTTGAAGCCGCAAATGATGTGGATATAAATATTGACGGCGAAAAGGTATTTGCTGGCAGTTTTGATTTTGAGGTTCTGCCAAATGACATTTATATAATTGTGCCTTAAATTTAATGGATAAAAGAGTCTCTTTATGACAAAGATATTTAAGGAGGCATATTTATGAATTTTAATCCATTTTTAGAAAAACCAAAGAAACTTGAAAGCGAGGTTATGAGTTGGAAAGACCTATCTCCCAAACCTTATGATAAAAATGAGGTTGACCCTTATACACGCGTACGTTGCATTCTTATGAACGGCACTGAATATGAAGCAGTATGGTCAAAACATCATTTCAACCGTCACTGTGAAGATAATGATGCAAGACGTATGGTGGGGGCGATAAGAAATATGGAGCAGCAACAGCAAAAGCTTATTTCTGGGTTAAAACCACTAGACGAGGATTTGCTTGAAACCACCATTGGTTATGAACAACTTGCGGTGGATCTTACCGCAATACTCGCCGCAAGAGCCAAGGACAAGCATGTAAAAGATGCCCTTGATTTCGCTCTTCTTGAAGATTTTGACCATTTATACAGATATGCAAACTTGCTTGAAAGCGACTTTGGCGAGCACGCTGAAAAATATGTTGGGGATTACACAGAAATCATGCCGGGCAGACCAACGATTGCGCATCATCGTCATCCTTATGACAACATAAAGAATCCGATTTGCAATAAGAAAGCAGACCCAATCACAAAACTTGATGTTTCAATCATAACTGCCGCTGAGCAACAGACCATGAACTACTACATGAACCTTGGTCAGTTCTATCGCAACAAAATGGGGCGTGAACTCTACACCGAGATTGCCATGGTGGAAGAGGAACATGTAAGTCAGTACGGCAGTCTTATAGATCCAACTTGCTCTATGTGTGAAGATATGCTTATGCACGAGTATATTGAGTCTTATCTTTACTTTTCTATGCTCAATGACGAAACTGATAAGAATATCAAGAAGATTTGGGAAATGCTGTTCAATCAAGAACTAACCCACCTTCATGAAGCATTGAAAATGCTGCGTAAATATGAAAAGAAGGACTGGATGGATGTTATACCTGGTGGGGTTTATCCTGAACTTATCAGTTTCCATTCCAACAAAGATTATGTTCGTGGTATCCTTGGAAAAACAGTCACGCTCACTGCCGACCGCGAAAAATATGTTGATGTAAAAAAACTTGCAGATGACGCAAACTTCTTCAAATATCAAAACAAGGTCAATAAAAAGCCAGCAGAAGAAGCGGGACATGTGGTTATTGAAAAACACATTCAGCGTTTCGGAGAGGATTATCGCGTGCAGGACAAGGAACACCCGGTTAAACTTTTACGAGATAGAAAAGAGGATAATTTTACTCTTGGAAGAACAAAATAAAAAGTTGCAAACGCCACTTTATATTTAAAAAGCACTATCGGTTTGATAGTGCTTTTGTTTTTTTAGGGATTAACGGCCGCCGCAGCCTCCGCCTCCGCCACCTCCGCCGGAAGAGCCGCCACCTCCGCCGCCTCCGCCACCAGAGCCTCCCATAGAGGAATGTCCGCCAGCGGAGCCCATGGAGTGACTGAGTGTATGACAGAATACAACATAACTAACTCCGTCGCTAAGATACTCAGGTTTCTCCATATGAAGCGAAGCGAATTTCTTTTCCATTTTCCTTGTGATACCAAGAACATAGCAGAAAGGCAAGATGTTGTAATAGTATTCAGGGTCACTTTCAACAAGCATTTCAAGTTTTTGTACTTCAGCTGTGACAAGAAACTTTTTAAATCCAAGAACTTTATCCCTATGTGCTTTTTCTTCCTTTGTGAATGCACGCACAAACTTTGCACTATAATTCCCAAGAAGGAAAATGACAAGAACAATCCATACAAGACTGAAAATGTCATAAGAGTAGCCAAAGTTTGCAATAATCATGCCGAGAGGTATCCCGCCAAAGCCGCCGCACCAGATGACTTTAAACCAAATTGGCATTGGTACATAAGTAAAAACCATGATTGCTATAATAGGGAACAGTGCCATAAAAATCAAAACAAAGGCGGGCTGAGAAGCTAATCCTATTCCCCAAACACAGAATAAGACGATTGGCAAAATTGCTAAAATATGAATTGCAAGTCTCAGCAGGGTAAGTTTCTTTTTCTTTTCAGTAGGCTTCAGATAAAGCATTTGTACAGCCAAGGAGATGGAGGAATTTCTTCTATATCTTTCTTTTCTCGTGTCATAGGTATTACTTTTTTCAAATAGTGCATTAAAGTAGTCTTTTTCATCATCTCTTGAGCTTTCAAGGCCACCTTTTTTGTCAGAAGGATATTCTTGAAGTTTATGAAGAATTATATGATTCTTGTTTTTTGTTTCAATTCTGATAAGTCCTAAACTTGCCCAATGCAAAATAAGTGAGGCAAAGTCTTTTTTATTTATACTTCCGCGATAACATTTTGCCACATCCATTGGCGAGAAGTTCTCTGGAGGATAGAATTCGGGTGTTATAATACCTTTCCTTACATATCTTGATAGGAGGACAATCAAAGGTATAACGATAAGCGAAATGATTGAGAGAACAAATACAAAGTAATATAAACCGCCCGGAGTGTAATAAGTATCAAAGTAATCTTCTGGAAGAATCAGTTGCATGGTGATTCCTCTTCTGGCACCAATTTTTGCGTTATAACTGCAGGTTATGGTGTAGGAGTCTGGATTGTACTCCATATTGACAGTTTCGTTTGAAAGTGGCTTCATTTCATTTGTTCTGAAGGAAAGTTGACTTTCTATGTCTCTGCCATCAAGAAAATCTTTTGGAAGGGTAATACTTGCCCGAAAACTTTCCACAGCCCCTCTGAATCCATAGTCCATGATGTCAAAGGTAAAATCATCAAACTCATTGATAAAGTCCTCGCCCATGTCATATAAATAGTTGATTTTGTAAACGTGCCTACCATGTTTATAGTCATAGTCTGCACCCGTGTTTATATAGTAATAATCTCCGCTTTCTTCAACAAAGTTGTATTCAGGCTTGTCATCCATGGTCACTGACAAAAGTTCAAGTTTGTTTATGGTTTTGGTTACATATTCTTTGCCATTAACAACACGCGTAATTTTGTTTACCCGGGAAACGTTACGTGAAAGGCCAATGTTAATTTTGTCAAACAGATAGGTCACAGTTATGATCTCTGTGATATTGCAAACTTTGTGTTCGTCAATTGTGATAATCTTTTCAACTGAGTCGTACTGAACATTTTGGTCTTTTATTGAATCGGCTGAAACCATACTATCCGAGTTATTAAACTCTGGTGTAAGCGATGTTATCCCCACGCCAATACCGGCAAAAGCCAACACAAAAATTAAGGAAATAAAAATTAAACTTTTTTTAAACTTTGTTTTCATTATTCTATCCTTTATTAGTTTTATTTTATCATATTATAATATTTTTGTAAATAAGAAATGCAATCAGGTGTATTTTCAATTGGAGAATTTTGGAAAATTATGTTATTATTTAGTTGCAGACAACGGCACGCAAAAAAAAAGTTTTGATTATGTGAGTAAAAAAGAAAAATAGAAACAAACTATTCTCGTTGAGAGGTGGAGAATGTTAAATTTACTTTTTGTTTTGTTTGCTTTGCCAGTTATGCTGGTTTCACAAACTGTTTGTTTGCCAGAATTTACTTGTGAGGTGGATATGGTTAAAGGATACAATAATGGTGCAGAAATCATTATTAATCAAGAAGTGGAAGGTGAAGAGATTAAAAAACTTTTCAACGAGGTTGTGGCATCTTCAAGAGAAATGCCGGCTTTTGGTGTAAGTCTTCATGAAGAAACATTGAAGGCTATGAAAGAAGGGGTATGGCTTCTATTCGATTTTGGTGAAACCAAGGAGCATAATGAAATGCCGTTTGAATCGCTTTTAATCAATATTGAAAAAGACACTGGCGGCGTCAATATTATTAGATATTATAATGGACAGTACAGTGGAAGATGTTTCTATCTTGATTTGGACAAAAACTTTAATGACCTTTATGATTATATGGTAGGTTTGGAAACAAAAGAACTTGAAAATAAAGCGGAAGAAGAAAAAGTATGTGAGAATTGTGCAAGTGCAGAAATTCCATCAGTGCCAAACGGAAAAGATAATGATAAAAAAGTGATATAAAAAAGAGATGCAATTTGCATCTCTTTTAATATTATTCTGGTAGCAGCAACTGGGATCGAACCAGTGACCTCATGAGTATGAATGGCGTCAAGTAAACAAAAGCACAATGTATAGTGTTTATTTTGTAGATAAATACAATATGTTGTATTTTATTTTGTTAAATTATTACGTTTTAGTCAAATTTTGGGGTCAAAATTGGCGTCAAATAGTTGAGTTTGAGTAATTTCAAATGCACTTAGGACTTTTACATAATACTTTTTTGTTGTAGTAGTTGATGTGTGCCCCATCCATTTTGCAATCACATCGTCTGCAATTCCTATTTCCGCACACATAGTACCAAATGTAGTTCTTAAGTCTTTAATAGTAAAATGAAATCCTAATTTATCACGTAGTTTATGCAAGCGTCTTTTTATTGTAACTTCTGCAAGATTAAAAACCTTACCAGTTCCTGTCCCTATTTTTTGTAATATATCTTTTAACATTTTAAATTGCGGTATTATTCTATCTGATTTATAAGTCTTGGTTCCTGGTAATCTCATAACATTGTTTTCTAAAATGTCGCTATATTGAAAGTTAAGTGCTTCCATTTTACGTGCACCACTGAAAAGATAAAATATAAAAATATAGTAATCTTTATTTTTTATGCTTTCTTCAATTAAGGCTTTGCGTTGTATTGCTGTTAAAGCATGTCCTTCTTGTTTTATATGCTTATATTTTTTTATAGATAAGGTTATATCTTTTTTTAATTTTCCTTCTCTAAAAGCATAAGCCATTATATCATATAAGTAAACACTGCATTTTTCTTTTGTATTGCTAGTAGGACATTTTTCAATGCAATCATTTATTATAGAAGGTGCTATATTTTTTAATTCTAAATTAGGAATGTTGGGTTTGATATGGTTTTTGATTAAATATAAGATTGATTCTTTTGAATTTTGTTTTAATTCATTTTTGTATTTTTTGAACCAAAAGTCAATCCAGTCGTAAAATTTAGTTCCTTGTTTATTCTCTTGTGGTTTTGATAGATATTTATCTATATTTTCTTTGCATTGTAAAATTGTTTTTCCGTAAATACTAATTCTGTTATGGTTAATTGTTTTTCTTGCTTCATGTCTATTGTCTGTTCTTTTTTTTATTGTAAAACCTTTATATTTGTATTCCATAAAATCCTCCTTGTTTAAGTTGGATCTTATCTTATTATGTTTTTCTTCTTTAATTTTGTTTTTTGTGTTGTCAATTAGAAGAAAAGGTTTATTGTTATCTTCATACCCTTTAATTAATGCATTATTGTTTTCAACAATTTTTGCAAGTAAGTTATTTTGTTTTTATATATTCAATTAATATATTCATTTAGTTATTTCCTTTTAAAAGTTGTTATTTTATTTTGTTTGTCTTGTTCTGTAGTAAGAAGTCCAGTTAATTGTGAGAGAATTTTATCAATTCCATTTTGTACTATGTATATTATTTCGTCTATTATGTTTTGTGAAACTTGTTGATTGGCAAGTTCATTTTCTATATTGTGTAAAAGATTTATTAAATTTTCATCGGTAGTTTTTAATATTTCCTTAGTATTAAGATTATTTTGTTTCATTATTCTTCTCCTTTATATTTATTAATTAAATTTTGTTGGTCTTTTTTTGCTGTTAACATGCCTGTTATGTAAACATTTATAAGTTCACATTGTCTTTCAGAAAGTTTTATTATACGATCTATTGCTTTTTGGCATTCTGGGTTAAGGATGCTTTTATCTATTAGATAAGGCGTTTCGTTTCCTACAAGACTATCAATAGTCGTATGAAAGTATCTAGCTAGATTAATAAGAGTTTCAATTGTTGGGTCTGTTTTTTCATTTTCATAATTTGAATAAGTGTTTTGATTAATATTAACCGCTTTTGAAACTTCACTTTGTGTTTTCCCTTGTGTTAATCGTATTTTTTTTAAGTTCATGTTTGTCCTCCTTTGGTTGAATTATATAATAACTTGATATTAATTTCAATATTTACTAAAAAATTTAAATATTTATCAAAAAATATGATAAATTTGCTTGACAATATCTTATTATTTGATTAAAATTAGGTTACATATCAAGAAATTTGATATTAAAAGGGGTGAAAGATATGAAAATAAGTTATTCAGTATGCCATGCAGGCAAGAAAAAGTCGTTTACAGATGTTAAGAAGGCATTAGTACATGCAGAAGCCTTAGATAAATTAGGCTATGATGTCAAGGTTTATTTAGTTACTGAGGATGTTTTAACAAAACTTGAAACTCTAATTTTTGCGTCAAAAGGAACACAAGAAGCGGAAGTGTTAAGAAAATTGAGAGGTATGCCAAATGGAACTATCAAAGATTAATTTAGAATTTGACGACCAGGAAATAAATTCTTTGGTTAAAAAACTTAATGAGTTATTTAAGCACCAGCAAGTAGATTTTTCTAATTTGTGTTACACAGTGTATAAAATCGATTGTTGGTTTGTTGATAATGAAGATCAAGTATTAAAATCAAAGACCAATGATTATTATGATCGTAAACAATTATTCAAAGCCTTAGGGTTTACAAATAAACAAGTAAATCGATATTGTAAATGTTATCAAGAATTTATGGAACGGGACGACGTCGGCTCAAAATTAAAAGAGCCTTTCGTTTGCTTTTCTTCAAGTAAATTAATTGAGTTACTTCCTCTCGGTTGGAATGCAGTTAAATATATAGATTCAGGTAAATTAAATGCGGATATGACCGTTAAGGAAATAAGGGCTTTTCTGAGGTCTTTGGAAGATACTTCTAGTGAAGATCTAGAAGATGAGGAAAATCAGATTTCAGAAGAAGAGTTGAACTTCCTTGTGTTAAAAAATGATACCGCTCGAAAGGACTTCTTAGATAATTATAAGACCTGGGGCTTATGGTTTGAAGAGCCACGATTAAAAACAAAATATTATCGTTGTAAGATTGGTGAACGTATTTTAATTGCTATTTATGGAATGTGCGATTATGGAACTTATACTTATGGCGATAGATATAAGGAAGGTTATAATTTTTATTGGTTGACAGAAAAAGAAGAATTGATCCTTGACCCTACTTGTGTAAGTCAAATAATTAAAGAGATGTCGGCTGTTTCAGATAAGAAAGTATATTTATTTGATTAAAGTCAATAGGTGCTGGAATAGGTAGACAGATAAGAAATTACAAGTGTTCTTTTTCATGACACGCCTCCTTTTACTTAGTCTTTCAGTTTAGTAATTTTAAGGAAGATATGTTAAGTGCAAATCTTAACCCTATTGCAAGTTTACTTGGGTAAAAGTCGAATGCTAGTTATAAAATTTTTAATAAGGTGGTTTTAGTGGCTCAGAAAATGTCAAAGCATGATAAGGCTATATTCTCTGCTGGTTGTAAAGTAGGTGCGCGCAACGCAAAAAAGAATTGTGTTTGTAAGAAAACTTCTTATAAACGGTCAAAGTAATTAAAAATTAACAACTTAATAATTTGGTAAGTCCTAATAATGTTTTAGGCACGCAAAATAAAAAATATAAATTAAAAGGTTAAATAAGGTGATTAAAAAATGGTAGTTAAAACAAGAGCAAAAATTGTAACATGTTTTGTTTATGATAAAAAAGATAAAGCGACAAATGAATTGACAGGACAAAAGGGGTTAATGATTTCGCTTCTTATTGATGAAAAGAAAGAGGATAAACTCTCTGGAAAAGTAATCAGTCCGTTTGTAGATCCAAATACATATAAAGGAATTATTAATTTTGGTGAGTGTCAACGTATGGAAGAGGTGGAAGTTGAAATGGATGTTCCAACCAATCCAAAAGGTTTATTTGTTCTTTATGACTTGAATCGTCTTAAAAAATAATGAGGTGAGGGATGAATAATTATGTTAAGGGTTTTTTAGCAGGTATATTTTGTCTAATTGTTTCTTTCTTTGTAGCGGTTTCAATTACTGGTGAAATAAGAGGGCATGGAGGCTTTGTAGGCGAATTGTTGTCTTGGGGTAATAATTCAGAGCAATCAGAGTAGAATTTAGATGAAAAAGAGCAAGAAAATCAAGTTAAGATCGAAGAAAATTTAATCTTAATAAATTAGTAAATAAAGAGGTGCGAGGAATTGTCCTCTTACCTCTTTTTTTAGAAATTAAAAGTCGAAAAAGGGAGTTGATGAAATGTTTATAATTAAGTTTTTCGTAAAGAAAATTTTGTGGCTATTATTAGTTTCCGGTGTAATTGTGTTAATTATACATTTTATATAAATTCTTAATAGGAGAAAAAATATGACAAAAATAAAAAAGGCTTGCATTGTTCTTTTTTCAATACTGACTGTAGTTTGTTTAGGTGTTGATGGTTGGTGGTTAGGTGTAATGAATTTTGCACCAGATAAAATTACAGATACAACAATTTACGCACAAGATTTACAGAAGTCCGATGGTACAAAAACAAATATTTTTGAAGTCAATTATTATTCTAATGCTAATCAAAATGGCTATGAAATGTTTGAGTTGAAAGTTAACTATTTAACTGATTCTACTGCAGATAACATATATTCGCAAGGGTTGCAATATATTGCTGGAAATAAAGAGTCTGGTATTAAATGGCAGGTGGGAAACTATGCAAATATAAAAGAATATGACGACTTCCCTAATGTTAAAGCTCATGATGAATTTTTTTCGCATATCATCGAGCCTGATAATAAAAACGGAGAATATACGTTATCAAGCGAGAGTACCAATGCATTTGCAACATTTACTAATTTAGCCTATTTTCAAAGAGCATCAGTTAATGCATCTACTCAAACCTTTGCTTATTCTTCCAGCGATGATTTTGCTACAAGTTCAATGCTTGCTCCAAATCCAATAGACGATGGTACAAAGTTATTGATTCAAGTAAAAGATGAAGAAGGAAATTATACACCATTTGGGCTTGGTTTTAGAGGGACAAGGACAAAGTCTGAATTAGAAAATGCTAAAGAGCAATCTTTATTTTCTTTCGGTCTTGGTGAAATTGGGCAGTCTTTTCTGTGGTGGAATTGGGGAACGGCAACTGTTTTTCCGTATTATGATATAAACTATGTTGCATTTAGCCTTTATAACGCGGTTAAGTCAATGCCGGCAGGCACTAATCAATTTGATATTGTTGAGTTTGGTGATTGGTTTGATTATTACACAGTCAAGGATAATGAGTTGACTGATGTGCGTTTGCCAGAGGATGAATCAGGCAAAGTAAAGCAAAATTTTACAAGCTATTATGGAATAAAAATTAATGTAAATGCAGATGGGGCACAACGAGCTACGAGAGATAGCATGTTCAAAATAATAAAAGGATCTAGTAGCTTTAATATTGACACTTCATCTTTAGAGGACTCTTATTTCTATGGTAGGGCGAT
>CAOJZM010000004.1 GCA_948466185.1 uncultured Christensenella sp. | reverse complement strand
CATATGCTTTATCTGTCGCTGGAACTATATTCTTTATTTCATATGTTTGCCCATAGTGGTGTGTGGTGCAATAATCATTAACCCCCACTGCAACTCTTGTTCCATCTATATATACATCAAATGTTGCATAACCCGATACACCACCAGACACTTTTCCATCTAAGTTCCCGTTTACATTTAATTCATAACTGTTTTTCGATGCCCAAGCATAAAGTATAATTGTTTCATTTGCCGTAAAAGTATAAGATGCAGATGTTGATACCGCATCGGCTAAAGCACTGTTGCTGGTTGTCCACTTATCAAAAGTATATCCTGGAGAAAGTGTCACGGACACCGTTACTGTTGATCCTATATTATAATCTCCAATCCCAGCCACACTTGCTATTCCTGCTGTCCCTGCATTTACTTTAACAGTTACAAAATGCGATATAAATATTGGATAGCCGCTGTTTTTGGATGAATCTATTTTCCAAACATTATCAAAATCCCATGGGTAAGTAGTCTCCCAGTTCGCCGTGTTTGTATACCATGCCTTGCTCTTTGCATATGAGCTTGTGTTTAGGTTTCCTATTTTTGTTGTTTTATCTGTACCTAAGCCTACACCTTTTGTTAAAGTACAGCTTCCGCCATAATAGCAGTTGGTTATTGCTAATGTGGAAACAGAACCGTTATTTCCAACCACCCCTCCTGCATAACGAGTTCCACTTACACTTCCCGTATTAAAGCAGTTCGCAAATTTTTTTGAAGCAGAATTTATGAATCCAGCAATTCCACCCGCATTATTGTCGCTGCTCATACTCGCCGTATTATAGCGGTTTGTGATTGTTACTGAAGAGTTTGCGTATCCAACAATTCCGCCTAAATTAGCTCTATTATTTGTCCCTTTACACGTTATACTTCCTGTATTATAACAATTCGTCACTATCGTTTGAGTATCTCCTCCGGTAGCATATCCAATTATACCACCTAAATAGGTAACAATACCACTTATATTTATATCCGCCTTATTATAACAATTAGTTACAGTTGTTTCAGTCGCACGTGCAATAATTCCTCCGCAGCTATCAAATCCTTTTATGCTTGAATCTATAACTCCCAAATTTTTTATTTTCGCATAATGAACATATCCGAATAGCCCCTGTGCAGTATATGCCGAAGTGGTTCCCGACGGCGTAAAGCATCCTGACACTGTATGTTCTCCACCATCATAACTGCCTGAAAAATATCGACTAACTAAGGTCCCCGCACGGTTGTATCCTGTCCCTATCGGGTTCCAATAATCTGCTGAAAGGTCTATATCTGCAGTTTGTTTGAAAATTTCCCTTTATAAAAATATTTTGATTCTTTTACTGGACCACTTCCACTATACACCATATATGCAAGCCCTGCAAGTTGCTGAGCATTGCTTATCAAATATGGTTTTGATGATGTTCCGGAGCCTGACCAGTTGGTTGAATATCTTCCGCTATCCGTCCAGTAGCCTGATGTGTTCGATGGGCCCGTTGCCGCAACAGTATTTTCCAGACTTCCGATTTCCTCACTTATTTCACTGTTATTTTTGGTGAAACCAAAAATCCCCCCCCCGCGTTTTGCAGGAGAGAGATTCCTATTCCCAAGATGACGAAACAAAACGCCATCAGGCTCATTGATTTTATTTTCTTTTTCATGGTTTTAGTATATACATAACTAAAACATTTACCAAATGATTTTGGCAAATTTTTCAATATTTTTATTTCTTAAATGTATATAATTATATTCCACTTCGTTGATAATAAAATAAATACTGTTGTGCATATCCAGCAAGTCCGCCAAACTCCTTGACAAGATTATCACGAATTTGATTTCGATTTTCAAGTGTAGGATAATATGAATTATACATTTGATGTATCCAAGTATCAACAGGGAAAACATCCCCTCTTCCATAGCCAAATAATAAAATACAATCTGCAACCTTAGGTCCAACGCCGTATAAAGAAAGCAAATTCTTACGAAGTGAAACTGTGTCAAGTTTATTCCATTCTTCTAGTTGATATGGTGTGATTTGTTTTAACACTCTTTCAAGATAAGGTGCACGATAACCTGCTCCTATTTCTTTAAAAAACTCCACTGACTGCTGAGAAAGGATTTCATAACTCGGGAATGCCTTAATTTGATTTTTTAACACTCCAAGTTTTTCTCTCATTCTGTTCAAAATGAGTTGTATTCTTTTAATGTTATTATTTGCTGATATAATAAATGAAATAAGCATTTCAAATAAATCCTGTTTTAATATCCTTATACCATAACCAAATTGTAACGGCTTTTCCAAAATTTTAAACTGAGATAACCTTCTCTTTATATAGTTATAATCAGTTTTAAGGTCAAAATAATTTTCAAAAAACTTTATATCCCTTGTTACAAGCTCATAACCAGATTGCGTTTCAATTATTTCAGCATATTTATCTGCTGGAAATACTTTATAAACATTGCCCACATTTGAATATGAAAACACTTGACCACATTCCAAGATGTGTTGTGGATTAAAGTCGTCCTTCCCCTCAATGATTATTCTTTCTTTTTCTAATGTATATTTCATATAATAATTCTAACATAAAACCATATTTTTTGACAACAAAAAAAGTGGCATAGCCACTTTAAATTATTCTGCAACGACGCTGACAATTTTCTTTGCATCTTTGGTTTCAAATTTTACAACTCCATCACAAAGTGCAAACAATGTATAATCCTTTCCAAGTCCTACATTTTGTCCAGGATAAACTTTTGTACCATGTTGTCTAACAATGATTGAGCCCGCAGTAATCTTTTCCCCTGCATAAGCTTTCACACCTAAGCGTTGACCTTGAGAGTCACGGCCGTTCTTAGTACTTCCGCCACCTTTGTGGTGAGCAAAAAGTTGAGCATTAAACTTAAAAGTCATTTTTTACCTCCATTTTTACAAATTTTTGTTCATCTTGTATGATTGATTTAAAAGATTGATAACAGGTTTCCATGAGGAACTTTATTTTTTCCTCTTGAGCTTCTTTGAGCCCCAATTTTATAACCAAATATCCATCAGAGATCTCAACAAATGCTTTTGTTTTTAACACATCATTAATTCCCAAAACAGCAAGTTGAGCAACTGTGGAAATTTGACAACAAAGCAAATCCTTGCCATATTCGTCTTTTCCTGTATGCCCCTTTACCTCAAATCCGATGAAAGTTTTTTCTTTTTTAAAAAAAGTTATTTTAGTCATTTTTCTTATTTCTTTATAGATAATATTTTAAGTTGTGTAAATGGTTGTCTATGACCTTGTTTCTTTCTTTCATTTTTCTTTGCTTTATACTTGTAAACAACAATTTTATCGCCTTTTCCATGCGAAAGAACTTCTGCAACACATTCTGCACCTTTAACCATAGGGTTTCCAGCAACAACTTGAGCGTTATCGCAAACAAGCATTACATCAAGTTTAACTTTGCTACCTTCAGCAGCATCAAGTTTTTCAACTGAAATAACATCGTTTTCGCTAACCTTATATTGCTTTCCACCAGTTTGAACAATTGCAAACATATTTTTACCTCCTCTAACCAAACTCGCTGTACTCGGGTGCTAAATAAAATTTAGACTTAACAAACCTTTAACATGCGGATACTGGGTTATTTTAGCATAATCCGATATATAAGTCAAGAGAAAACAGCCTAATATAAGAAAGATTTAAATGGATTTTAAAAATTGGTTATAAAAAAAGACTTTGTTTAAAAAGTCTTTTTTATTTTATATTATCTAACTTTTTTCTTAGACTTTACAGCTGAATAGATGAAATAACCAATTACACCTGTAAGAATTACAACAGCAACAACAATTAATACAGTACCAACGATTTGGTATGTTGCAACCGGATTTGAATTTGAAGAAGCAACCGTAATATTGATTGTTTGAGTTGTTGTCCAGCCAGCTTCGTCTTGAACTGTAATTGTAAGAGCATAATTACCAGCAGTCTTAAGATCAAAGCTATAAGAATAGATATCTTCACTTGGATTAACTTCACCATTATTCTTAATCATTGTTTTGGTGTCTGTGTTTTCAAGTTTGATTTCGATGCTCTTCCAAAGATTCTTTTCTGAAGTTCCGCCAATATCTTCGAGGATTAATTTGCTTGTGTTAAGAGTCAATGTGTCGCCGAGAGCATACTCGTCAACTTTCTTATTCAAGAAATCATCTTTAATTTCAATAGTTGGCTTTGTGGTATCTCCATTCGCAATAGTTTTTGTAAGTTCACTTGAGTTGTTTGAATGGTCAACAACAAAATATTTGATTGTATAAGTTCCATTTGCAGAAAGAGTAAAATCAAGATTTCCAGTTGTCGCGTTATAATATGTTGAATCTGCCCATTTATCCATATAAACAGTCACGATTGTTGTTGTTCCACTTGCTCTTGAGCTTGTGATTGTCACATAAGATTTAGCAGCGTTAATTCCCTCTGCACTTACATCAGTTGCTGCAATCTTAGGGAGATGAATCTCTGTATTTAAAGTTGGATATGATGCTCTGATTTCACTTAAGTCAACATTAATAACTGGCTTGCCTGTATCCTTAACATTGATAGTTTGAATAGAACTTTCAAGAGTGTAAAGTTTAACTCCAGCAGGTATTGTGCCTGAAGTACCGGTACCAAGTATGTCTGTATTGACACCAAGGGTTGCATTTCCTTTTGCATCAACATTTTCCATATCAACATAGATGAAATAACCATCTTTAGTCTTTAATTGTCCTTTACTGTTCAATTCAAGTGTTCCATTATCAATAAGTTTTTGTTCATATTGAATGAGATAAACTTTGTATTGAATAGTATACTTACCTTTGCTTAAAGCACGGAAATAGTACTTATCAAGGGTGAAATTTGAAGATTCAGCAGTTACTGCATTCACTGTATAATATGAAGCTGTTTTTGCACTATCAGTTGTATCAAGTCCAATATATTTAAATTCAGCAGAATTAGAAATTGCGATGGTTGGAGATGGAAGATATCTTTGCTCCCCAACTTCCAAGGAAATTGTTTCAGAAGTAATGTTATCAATAACTGGATCTGTCACAACAGTTACACCTTCAACATTATATTCGAAGAAAGTGGCAACACTGTGATTTGCAGAATCTTTTGCAATAACTGCAACCTGATATTTATCTGCGTATGAAGCAACGAAACTGCCTGCATCAACAACAAACTTTCCTGTGTATGAGTCAGCATATGGACTCATATTTGAACTTGACATTAATTTTCTGTTTACACTAATAACATTTCCGGATTCATCTTCAACATCTTCAAGATGATAAACAAGCACTTGTGCTGACATGTAATCTACATAGTCATCAGTGAAATAGAGTTTAGGAAGAGTAATTGTATCTCCTTGTCTATAAACTGCTTTATTATTATAGCCAGTCACTTTGTAAAGGACAGGAGGGTCCTCATCATTATTTTGAACAACAGTCATCACTTTATTCCAAGTGCCAACATTTCCATGGTCATCAATAGCGTATATTAAAAGTTCAACATAATGAACGCCTAAAATCTCTTTTTCAGCAATTTCATTAAGGTCAATCGTATATTTTGTTTCTTTATCACCTAAAGAAAGGACTTTCCAACCAGTTGAAGAACTGCTTTGTGCCCATTTTGAATTGGCTGGATCAAAATCTAAAGTTGTATCCCCTGCAGCAATAACGGTTTTTCTGTCAGAGCCAAGATATCTATATGCTTTTACAATTTGCATATAGTTATCTTCACTGTCACTTGCTGAAGGTTCAGCAAAAGTAATTTTATCAGTTGGCAGATATGCATTTTGTAAATCTTTAGGTCCTGTGATTGTTGGAGCAGAGTCATCTTCGTATGCTGGGTCTGTTTTAACAGCCATATCATAGATAACTTGAGCTTTATCCCCCTTCTCAACAGCATAGCCATCTCTTGCTTCATAAGCAATTCTGTATGTTTGAGAAGTGAAGTTATAATCATAATCGATATAAGCGAATCCTTGTTTTACAAGCTGATCCTTGATTGTTTGCAAGTTGAAAGCTTCGTTTTTATTATCAGTGATTGTCCCTTCAGAGTAATTAAACTTTTCTGCAAAGCCTTCAGAGTTCATCACTGGGCTATCTTCGTAACTTTGAGTAACAATCAAATAGTTGTGGCCAAGAAGCCAAGCACGAACAGCAGCATCGTCATTAACATCAACATTATCGTTAAGCATGTCACGTCTTACTGCGAAGTTGTTCTTTTGGAAGTCTTGGAAACTTGAGAAATTGAAAATAAGGTTATATGTTGTATATTCACTTGTTTCAATTCTTACCGTAGAACCAGCGTCACGTATAATTCTTGTTAATTTGATATCTTCAAGCTTAGCAGCATTATCAGTTGCACCTATAGCGTAAATCACAATATTTTTAGATCTTGTTGTAGAACTTAATTTGTCTTTTGCACTTGTATAAACACCATCTACAAGTCCGCCGTTAGCATCATAAGCATAAACAGTTGGAAGTTGTTGGTCTTTAACACCAGTCACAAAGAAAGAAGTTGTTTCGGTTTTTGCAACATTTCCATAGAAATCTGTTACAGTATAGCTAATTTTATAGTCGCCGTCTGCGTATGGAATGAAATAATATTTGTCATCTTCATCATCAAATTCAAGACAAGCTTTTCTGCCTTCTGCGGCCTCAGTTACGTCAACATATTGACCGTTAATTTTATGAAGAACATTGATTTTGTAAGATACAGGAATAGTTGCAGATGCTGGTTTGTCAGTTGCAGAAGTCACACCCTTCACGCCAGGAAGTTCTTTTTTGACGCCTGTTACAGCAGTTGTAAATGGAGTCTTATCCCAAGAAGCATTAAGAGTATATCCAGCCTTATCGTCTTTGTCAGTATAATGTTTGTTTGCAACTTCAAAACTCTTATCGGTTGATGTTACAAATTGTCTATTTTGATAGTAAGAGTAAGTTACAGTGTAATTTCCAACACCTGAAACATCTTTAAGTGTATCCCCGTCAACATAAAAACCATTATTTGATTCATTTTGAAGAATTTCAACGCCTGCTGTGTTTCCGCCAGAAATTGTTAAAATAACATAATTTTGTTTATTGTCATTTTGAGCATCAGTAGCATTAAGATAAAAATCTTGAACATTATCAATAACAAGTTTATCATCTTCGTCATAAACTGTTGGGATTGGAAGTTGAATATCAGTATACTCTTCCTTTTCTTTCAAAATACCGAGGTCATAAACTGTTGGGATTAAGCCCTCATCAAGAGCACTGAATTTAAAGTATGCGTCAGATGTCTCACAAATAACCTCATAGTCATAGGTATAAACGCTGCCACTTACTTCAGTAACTGAATAAGAAATAACGTAGGTGCCGACTCTTGAAGGAGTAAATGTACCATAAACACCTTTTCCATCATAGGCAGGTGTAACAGCTTCAGTGTCGGTTGTATTCTTATAAGTTACAGTTACGGATGAGCTTTTAAACAATGTGTCGTCAAGTGTGGTGTCAACTCCTGCACCAAAGTCAACTGAATCCCAGTCCTTAGTACTGTCCACAATCACATATTCTTTACCGTCTGCCTTATACTTGGCGACAGCGATATTATAAACGCCGCCCTTATTTATAACATTTTTAGGGGTTGTTTCAATTGTTATAACATGCAAATCGTTTTCAGTGATAACATCTGCAAGTGAAGCTATAGCCCCCACCGGCATGTAAGAAACGCACATCAGACATGCAAGACCAAACATAACCCCCTTATACATTTTCTTAAATTTTTTTCTGAATAATTTAGTCATAAATTCAAACCTCTCTTAGTTTATTCATAATAGCAATATTCTACCTTATTTTACAACCAATGTCAACCATTTTCATGCTATTAGAAACAAAATTATTTTGTGGATGCGGATTACTATTATTCTAAAATAATTTGTCTTGTTTTGTCGAATACAAAAGCAGCCACAACAAATATAATAAGAAAATTTTTTTGGCAATTTATGCACAAAATGTAACCTCGCAAAATAGTATGTTAATGTGAAAGCGGAAAACGCTCTCCACAATACATACGAACTTTTAGGAGGAACAAATGAACTTTTTTAATAATGGTTGTGGAAACAACAACGGTTGCGACTGTTGCAGTCTTATCACACTCATCCTTTTATTACAATGCTTCTGCGGCGGTAACAATGGCGGATGCGGTATAGACTGTTGTACATTAATCTTATTATTACTTTTATGCGGCTGCTGCGGAACCGGTAACGGATGCCACTGCTAAGCATAAAAATCGAAAAAAGGGCAAATTTTGTCCTTTTTTTTATAAAAACTCTTTACATTTCTCATTTTTTCGTATAAAATAGGTTTATAAATTTATATTTTTGGAGGAAAACATGAGATTTGAAAAAGGCGCAGAAGTAATTTGGCATGACAGGAAAAGACGCTTTGGGTTACCCCTTTCTTTTTATAGATATTATATTGTAAAAAAGGAAGGCGAATGGGTTAAAATCTTTAGACACAAAGGGTTTCTTACTTCGATTATAGATGAAATCAACGCTTATCGTTGCCTTGATATTGCATTAATACAGACTCTTGGTGATAAAATATTTAGAACTGGAACTATTGAAATAATCAGCAATGATGAACGTGCCCCAATCTTCCACTTCAGACACATCAAAAATCCACACGAAGTAAGAGATATGCTTTCAAACATAATTGAAGTTGAAAGAAGAAAACGTCACGTTGGAATTACCGAGATTCAACACTAAACTAAAAAACAAAAAGATGAACATATGTTCATCTTTTTTTTATTTTGTTTTGTTTTTAGGTGGTTCAACTACACAATCTCTGCCAACCTTCTCTTGTAAAAACGCTTTAAACTCTTCAAGTTGAGTTTCACTCTCAAATATAGACTTTGGAATTGTATGTGAAGAATGTTGAGATACCCCATTCATTGTGCCAGTATAAATTTGAATTTGGAATTTATTTTCATGTTCAAGAACCTTTGATACAAATTGCTTGTTCTGAAAATCTCTATAAAGGCAATTTTCAAGAACCTTATCTTTGCCATTGCCTTTTGACTGAACAACAGTCAAGCCGTCCTCATTAAAATAAAAGGATACATTTTTATTGTCGTCCTTACTTTTTGGTTTAAGTGTACATAATGCACACATGGCAAGAATGAATGTTAATATTGCAAACACACCAAATCCTATGCTCTCCCCGTCAAGATCTTCCATCATTGACAACACAATCGCCACCACCGCAAAAGCAACTGCAAGCACAAGACATATAGAGCCCATAATAATTTTTGATTTTTTTCTTTCCGCAACAAACAACTCATGGTTGTAAGGTACAACAAATTCAAAATTTCTTTTTTCCATAAAAACCCCTCCTATGTGTATATTATATTATAATTCCTCAAAAGCCAACTATTTACAGCATTGATTTAAGGTTTAAGATAATTTCAAAAAAATCCTATCAAACAGCTATATTTCCACCAATTATTCCACAATCGGCACTATATATTGTATAAACTAAGAATTTTAAAACTTTTTTAAAAATAGGTATTGACATTTTATTCCGTGTGTGGTATATTATAGCCATACAAGGAGGGAATTATGAATAAAGAAAGATTAATTGAGATAATTGAGGAGTGCAACCACACAAATGATATCAATGTGGTGATAGAAAGAGCCAAAGAGATTGCAGCGACAAAAAATCCATATCACATCTGCGACTTTGCAGAATTCGTAACGTTGTCAGACCACCCTACTGTTATGCCAATACTTGAAGATGGCATGTTTGCGACAGAAGATATTGTACACTGCTATGAATTTGCTTTTTGTATGGCAGACCATGGCAAGAAGTTTAATCTTAAAAGATTTGAAGATTTAATCATAGACAACGATATGGCAAAGCTTCAATACTACTTCTTGGAATGTGTAAAAGGTTGCAACACTTACAACCTGTTTGAAGCTTTCAAATGCTGTGCACCAAGCAAATGGCTTAAAGCATTTGCAGAGAACGAAGAAGTTGCACAATACAACACCGCTCAAAATGATGAATATCTTCCTAACCTAATCTTTTGGAGAGAAAACGATGAAGAGAAGGTAAAACAAGAGCCTAACTATCCAGAAAAGAAAGCAAAAGTTATTAAAGATGCCATCAAATCAAGAAAACCACTCTCAATCAATGATGCTGCAGAGTACTACGCAGAAACCCCAGAAGAAGTAAACGCACTTTTTGAGGCGATGATGGCAACAGATGATCTTTTGCACATATATGAACTTTACTGCTCAGTCCCTGCCCTCACAGAAGAGCAAAAAGCAATCATTCTTGACTATATCAAAAACAATAATTATCTCAACAGTGCAAAGTATATGTACTACATATCCGAATACACCGATTTACCTGCAAAAGAAGTTGCAAAGATGTTAAAAGCTGCCCAAAAGACAGGCAACACAAAGTACATTAAAAAAATTGAGAAAACTCTTCAATCAAAACTTGAAGAAGAAGCGGAATAATAAAAAAACAAGAGAAATTAAATCTCTTGTTTTTTATTTATAATTTCTTTCATTGGAACCGCAATAGTGTCTAGATAATCTATGGTATGTTTATACTCTTCAATTCTCTTTTTATTGAAAGTTATATATCCCCTGCCAACATCGTTGGTTTCATAATCAACAATTGAAACATTATCATTAAAAAGAATATATCCACTTTTTATTATATCCACAGCGCTTGGATTTTTGTTTTTTAATTCATTTATATCCACAAAATAATTACAAGGCAATGTTTTTCGAATAAAATCCATTAATAAACGTTCTTTTTTAAGTTTTGGAAGTTGTTTCTTATCAAAAATAAAAACTCTCTTAAAATCTAAACCCTTTTGCATGGCTTCAATATTATACTCTCTAAAGCGTTTTTCATTGCGATCTTCACTCCACTCATTTGGCATCATCATGGAAATGGCACGTATTTTTTTTGTATCATCCGATGTAAAAAACTTCTCAATATATTTATAGAAAATTCCAGTCTGCAACAGCTCTGTTTTAGACTGCTCATCCACCTGCAAATAGCCGCCATCAGAAATAAGCGAAGTACCAGTAGTATAACGATGTGCAGTCAAAAGCAGATAAATGTCTTCCGCAATTTCTTCCGGCATCCCAAGTCTTTTCATAGGTATAGTCTCTATTGTTTTATTAAACGCTTCGTCATACCCCATACTTCCAATCCAACCAGACATAACACTATTAATACGCACACCATACCTTTCGCTATAAACATTACATAGTGATGAAATAAGATTGATTTTTGCTGCTTGGCACGAAGCATAAGCAGACGCCCCAAAAGATCCTCTTTGTGCTTCAATGCTAGACAGCAACACAATACTAGACGAATAATCCATATTCTTCACAAGTTCACGAATAAGAACGTTTGGTGCAAATAGATTAACTCTAAAGCTCTTCTCAAAATCATCGTAATCAAAATCCTCAACACTCTCAAGGTTAAAATAAAGTTCTGTAACAACTAATCCTGCAAGAGTGTCATCAATACTATTGCAAACTGAGATGATATCTTTGCGACTTTCAAAGTCCACTGCCTTCAAAACAAGAGCGGGGTCATTGATTGCTGGCGGGTTGTCATTAATTGAAAACAAACCTATCACCTTGTAGTTTTTAGACAACAAAAGTTTGGTTATGCTTAAACCAATATCATTGGTAACACCTGCCACCACAACAACATTCTTTACTTCTTCCTTAATTGAGCGTTTATCAGAAGGTTTTTGCGAAGCCTTTGGCACACACCACTGCTTGCCAATCTTAACCGCACCTTCAATCTGCCCGTTCATACATAACGCACGAACTCTACGTTCTGAAATCTGCCAAATTTTTGCAGCATCTTTGATTGAAATGAAATTTTCCATACCCAACTATACCATATTGGGAATAGTTTGTCAACATTTTATAAAAAAATGCGAGAAACGGAACAGTTTTCATCCCATTACTCGCAATTTTGCCATATAATTTTCAAAATAATCAGGAAGCGGTATCTCAAAATGCATTTCTTTGCTTGTGCGTGGGTGGATAAAGGTCAAAGAGTAAGAATGAAGCAATTGCCCGTCAAGCCCTTTAACCGCTTTGCCATACATATCATCCCCCACAACCGCATGCCCCAGCTGTTTTGCGTGCACCCTTATCTGATGGGTACGCCCCGTTTTGAGTGCAAACTCAACAAGACACGCCGTAGTGTATCTTTTTATCACACAATAATGCGTGATTGCGTACTTGCCCTTATCAGACACCGCCATTTTCTTGCGGTCAGACTTTGACCTGTCAATATAACTTTCAATATCCCCTTCATCTTGCTTAAGATTTCCGTCAAGAAGAGCCAAATACTTTCTTGCACAAGTCTTGTTTTTAATCTGCTCAGCAAGGCTTACGTGTGCCATATCGTTCTTGGCAACAACCATAAGCCCCGAAGTGTTTTTATCAAGTCTATGTACAATTCCAGGTCGAAGCACGCCATTGATTCCGCTTAAATCATTAATGCGGAACAACAACCCATTGACAAGAGTTCCTGACTTAGTGGAAGAGCAAGGATGCACCACAAGTCCCTGCGGTTTGTTTATCACTATCAAATCGTCATCTTCATAAACGATTTCAAATCGCACGTCCTCAGCGGTGGCATCAAGCGGTTTAACCTCTTCAATCTGATATTCCACCTTCTGACCCGTTTTAACAATTTCCCCCGCTTTGATAATTTTGCCGTTTAAAAGAATTTTGCCGTCATCAATCATCTTCTTTATATGGGCCCGTGAAAAAGACGGTTCTCTTCCGCCAAAGACGATGTCAAGCCTCTTTTTGTTTTCAGTTTCATTAATCAAAAAAGATTTCATTCCTTCTTCTTTTCTTCCTTCTCCTTCTTGTTTTCGCGGGTATAAATAAAGATTAAGTAAACACATAACACTGCAATACCTATGCAAAGTGCAGTGTCGGCAATATTAAACACAGGGAAACTCATAAATTGAAAATTTAAAAAGTCGCGGACATATCCAAAAGCCAAACGGTCATAAAGGTTACCAAAACAGCCCCCCGCGATAAGCCCTACCGCCACCCCCAAAGTTTTTGACATCGGTTTGGTCGCTTTGACAGATTTGACAATATAAAATGCTAAAAATATCGCAATAAGGATAAAAGTCAGGACAATAAGAAGCACCTGCTCACCGGCAAAAGAGTTCCACGCCGCACCATTATTGTGCACAACGATAAAATTCATAAAACCGGGGATAAAGTTCATCGCTTCCCCCTCTGCCATTTTAGCCTCAATAACATATTTAGTTGTAAGGTCAAAAGCGAGCACCACAATCCCTATAACAATCGCAAGGATATGTGACAGCCCAAATTTTTTATTCTTCAACTTCCAGCCCCTCTGGCAACAATAAATATAGCCTATCTTCGTCAAGTGTGATAAATTTAGCGTTCATCCCAAAGCACACCCCATGGTAATAATCAAGTATGCGGGCACTTTCACTTTTTTCACAACTTTCAATACTTATTATAACCGCCTTTTTATCTTTTAAGAACTGGCCATAATCTTTTGATTGCGAAAAAGATGTAGGATAGTAAACGGGAATACCGTCAATATGGTCAACCCTGCTTGTTCTCTTTCCGTCTTTAAACTTAAAAGTCCCCTTAGGCTTAGCTTTTGTGTTTTTAACTTTTTGCTCACTGCTTTCAAAACCAAGTGCTTTAAAAACATACCCCATAAAACTCATAGTTCTACCTCTTAACACAAAGAATAGCATAAAGAAAAAGAAAATGCAAATAAATACAAGCAATGTCCTTATATCCAATATTCATTTTCTGCATTAGAAAGTCCCAACAAATAATCTAGTGTACACCCAAAAAAATTCTTAATTTTTATTAAATCTTTCAAGGGTGCGTAGGCTTCTCCATGTAGAAATTTTACAATCCTATATTTTGAAATTTTTATGGATTTCGACAAATCTTTTTCAGGCATCCCTCTTTTATCCATTAAAATTTTTAATCTTTCTGCAAATATATTCATAACCACCTCCATAATAAAGATAAAACTTTTTTGTGTAAATTTTTTTCAAAAGCACGAACTTCGTGCAAAAAACTTTATCTTTATAAAGAAATTATAAATATAAAATCATTAAATTTTACAAATATCCGTTTCGCGTATTTATTTTTTCAACAAAAACCTACTTGTACAACTAGCAGCTTTCATTTAACTGTAGGCAAAATTTTGTTTACCCCTCTTTATTGTCATCCTGAGCGGAGGGCTTTGCACACAGTCGAAGGATCTAGCTTTGCGTAGCATACTAAATCTTATGGCTTAACTTGGATCTCTCCACTCCGCTTCGCTCCGGTCGAGATGACAATAGTAAAATAATAGACTTCAGTCGAGATGACAATAGTTCTTCTTTAACCTCATTGTCATTTCAAGCTTTCGGAAAACCCGAATGCTCGGAATGACATTGTCAATTATTCAACGATTGCAGTAACAACGCCTGAACAAACAATATCGTAAACTTAATTTTCTCGATTATTCAGAAACATATATAAATATTTTCAAAAACATTATAGGCGAAAACAATCATTTGCCTATCTTTTCATTTCTCTTGTTCAGAAAGGCAAATATAAAAAACAGTAAGGTTAAAAGAGTAATCACCGAAGCAGCAATAAATACCAATTGAAAAGTTAGCATGTTGTTATCTGCAGAAATGCCAAACAAAGAAATCAAAGTTATAATAATACTGGAAAGTCCTACAAAAAATTTACAAATGGAAACATAATGGGTTCGTCTTCCTTCAGGTGCAGACTCATAGATTGCATTGGACTCGAACAATGATAACCCTACCTGACCAAATCCGTAAATTATGTAAATCACTGGCATCACATAATAAGCGAAGCTGCCAAGAGCACCTATACTCAATGTCATTATGGCAACAAAAGAGAGGCTGATTATCATAACCAAATTGTAATTTTTCTTTTTTATTGATACTCTCGCAAAAATGTAACTGCCAAGCATTTTTGATAAAGCATAAACAATAGTCATAATCGAAATATATGTAAACGACATATTTAGATATTTTAAGCAATAAAGAGATAAGAAACAAGTCCCTAAATTTAATGCGAAATTAAAACAAGTGGTTAAAAATAAAACTTTCCTAAAATTTTTATCCTTTAAGGGAACGCTAATCAATCCTTTAAACTTTATAGGGTCATCTTTTATAGGCGGTTTATCCAAGAATAACTTTAATACAAAATCTATAGTTGTTATGGCAAAAATCGTCAAAAATATTGCCAAGAAAACATAATAGGCTTGTGGCGTAGAAACCAAATTATCAAGAATGTAACTTAACCCAAAATTTAAAGCCGTTGCGATAGAAACAGATATTATCGTTTTGTAAGAGTGAAACTTTTTCTGATCATTTGGTTGCAAAATGCTCATTCTCCAATTTACAAACGGTGCATAGTCTAATTGGGCTAAAACTGCATTTAAAATAAGCAAAACAAAAAACAGAGAAACACAAACCACTGGACTACTTGTAAATAATGGCAGGAACACCATACTAAAGAATGCTATCCTTGACGCGTAATAAATAGCTAGAACAACAAACTTTGACTGCCCTATTTTAGAAAACAGAGGAGCACTAAACAATTGAAATATGCAAAAAAGTACTCTCAGGGAAAGAAAAAGTGAGATTAGTTTTTCGTTTAGCCCTAAAAAAATAGCATAGCCTGTCAGCAAAGCTGATGTGGATAAATCATTGGCTATATTATCAAAAGACACAGCAACAAGAAGTTTTTTAAAATTTGATTTATATGTATGGTTATGCATATATCAGATTATAACATAACAAGCGTATTTTTGTCAAGTGGCAAATTATCAGAAATGAAATCGAAAGCCTAAATATTTACTAAAGAATCAGAAATAAATATTTTAAAATGGAAAAACGAAATATTAACAAAAAAAGACATGAAATAATCATGTCTTTACTCTAATTCGCAAATTTCTTTTCTTAATTGCGACAGCATTCCATTATCTTTAATAGTTCTAGCAAATTTATTGAGATGACTTCTTCGTTGCAACACTCGTAAAAAATTTGGATTGACAAGATTAGAATTCTCAACCTCAATTTTTTCTTTTTTAACAAAATTCTCAAACCCAGCGAAAACAAATTGATGCTGACTTAAATTATAGAAAAGTCCATCAATATTATAGACAATCGCATCTTGAAAACTTGTCAGCGTAGACAGGTCGACATGAACGCCATTAATAAAAACCTTTGGATTTCCAAACCTATTCAACCTATATTTTAGATTGTTTTCCTTTATAAATCCAGAGAATCCTGATTTTTCTCCTAGTAAAAACAAATCTATATCTTTAAATTTCTTGCCAAGCATGATGTTTTTTATAAGCCCTCCATAAATATAGAGGTCGCTTGCAAATTTTGTCTCACAGATAATGGGAACATTCCTATTTAAAACTTCTTCAATTTTTTCTCCAAGTTCTTGCAACATATCTTCCTAATATTCCTCACTATATTTAATTATAACATAAATAAAAATATTTTCAATAGTTTTAACAAAAAAGACTTTCGCGTCCGAAAGTCTTTTTTTTGTTTAATATTAAGTTTATGTGTGCAATTATTCAACGATTGCAGTAACAACGCCTGAACCAACAGTTCTGCCACCTTCACGGATAGCGAAACGAAGTCCTTGTTCGATAGCAACTGGGTTAATAAGAGTTGCTGTCATGTTAACGTGGTCACCTGGCATAACCATTTCTACGCCCTTTTCAAGTTCGATAACACCTGTGATATCGCAAGTACGGAAGAAGAATTGTGGTCTGTAACCATTAAAGAATGGGGTGTGGCGTCCGCCTTCTTCTTTCTTAAGTACGTATACTTCAGCAACGAACTTAGTGTGAGGTTTGATTGAACCTGGTTTGCAAAGAACTTGTCCTTTTTCGATTTCGTTTCTTTGAACACCGCGGAGAAGAAGTCCAGCATTATCACCTGCGATTGCAGCGTCAAGTGATTTGTGGAACATTTCAACGCCTGTTACAACTGTTGTCTTAGAAGAACCAAGACCAACAAGTTCTACAGTGTCGTTCACTTTAACTTGTCCTCTTTCTACTCTACCAGTAGCAACAGTACCACGACCAGTGATTGTGAATACGTCCTCAACAGGCATTAAGAAAGGTTTATCAGTTTCTCTTTGAGGCTCTGGAATGAAAGAATCAAGAGCGTCAAGGAGTTCTTGAACAGGTTTGCAAGCTGGATCTTGTGCATTGCCAGCCTTAGCTGCTTCAAGTGCTTTTAATGCAGAACCTTTGATGATTGGAGTTTTATCTCCTGGGAATCCATATTCTGAAAGAAGGTCACGGATTTCCATTTCAACAAGTTCAAGAAGTTCTGGATCGTCAACTTGATCAGTTTTGTTCATAAATACAAGAATGTAAGGAACGCCTACTTGTCTTGCAAGAAGGATGTGCTCTCTAGTTTGAGGCATAGGTCCGTCTGTTGCAGCAACAACGAGGATTGCTCCGTCCATTTGTGCAGCACCAGTGATCATGTTTTTGATGTAGTCAGCGTGTCCTGGGCAGTCTACGTGTGCGTAGTGACGTGCTGCTGTTTCATACTCAACGTGTGCTGTGTTGATTGTGATACCTCTTGCCTTCTCTTCTGGGGCTTTATCGATATCAGCGTAGTCCATTTTTTGTGCGTTACCAATGAGAGCGCTGTACATTGTGATTGCAGCGGTCAAGGTTGTTTTACCATGGTCAACGTGTCCGATTGTACCAACGTTAACGTGTGGTTTACTTCTAACATATGCTCCTGTAGCCATATTATAAAATCTCCTTTTTATTTTTTGTCTTAGTCATTTTATCATATTATTATTTTTTTTCAAAACGTTTTTACAATGTTTTTTAAGAAATTTTTAGTTCTTTTTTGCTCTTTGTCCGATAATCCCTTCGGCGATTGAGCGTGGAACTTCTTGATATTTCAAGAATTCCATTGTGAATGTTCCACGACCTTGTGATTGTGAACGAAGGTCTGTTGCATAACCAAACATATTTGCAAGTGGAACCTCAGCATTGATTACTTGAACGCCTGGTTTTGTTTCATTACCAGTAAGCATTCCCCTACGAGATGTAAGGTTACCCATGACTGTTCCAAGATATTCATCAGGAACTTCAACTTGAACCTTCATGATTGGTTCGAGAAGAACTGGGTCCGCTTTCTTAGCAGCGTCTTGGAATGCCATTGAGCCGGCAATCTTGAACGCCATTTCAGAAGAGTCAACTTCGTGGTAAGAACCATCAACAACGGTTACTCGGAAGTCAACAGTTTCGTATCCAGCAACAACGCCGTTGTGAGCTGCTTCTTGGATACCATTGTTTACAGGTTGGATATATTCCTTAGGAATTGAACCGCCGACAGTTTTATCAACGAATTCGTAGCCAGATCCTGCTGGAAGTGGTTCCATTTCAATTACGCAGTGACCATATTGACCTTTACCACCGCTCTGACGGATGAATTTACCTTCGGCTTTAACTGCTTTTCTGATTGTTTCACGATAACTTACTTGTGGGTCACCAATATTTGCCTCAACCTTAAATTCACGAAGAAGACGGTCAACGATGATTTCAAGGTGAAGTTCACCCATACCAGCGATAAGTGTTTGTCCTGTTTCAACGCTTGTTGTAACTCTGAAAGAAGGGTCTTCTCTCATAAGTTTAGCAAGGGCAAGAGCCATTTTTTCTTGCATATCTTTTGTTTTTGGCTCGATAGCAAGTTGTATAACTGGGTCAGGGAATTCCATACTCTCAAGTCTAACTGGATGCTTTTCATCACAAAGTGTGTGACCAGTGATGGTATCTTTTAAACCTACGATAGCAGCGATATCACCAGCACCAACCTCGGTGATTTCTTGACGAGTGTTTGAGTGCATACGGATAAGACGGCCAACGCGTTCTTGTTTACCGGTGTTTGAGTTGTAAACATAGCTTCCTGCAGTAAGTTTACCAGAGTAAACGCGGAAGAATGTAAGACCGCCAACATATGGGTCGGTCATAATTTTGAATGCAAGTCCTGCAAATGGAGCACTCTCACTTGCTTCTCTTTCTTCTTCCTCATCAGTGTCAGGGTTAATACCTTTAATGCTATCAATATCAAGTGGTGATGGTAAATAATCAACCATAGCATCAAGAAGCATTTGAACACCCTTGTTCTTATAAGATGAGCCGCAAAGAATTGGAACAAGTGTCTTATCAATTGTTGCTTTTCTTAAAGCCTTTTTAAGTTCGTCAAGAGAAATTTCTTCTCCTTCAAAATATCTTTCAAGAAGAGCGTCATCAGTTTCAACGATTTTTTCGACCATCTCATTGTGAAGTTTTTCAGCCTCTGCCTTATACTCAGCAGGAATATCTGTAACTTCAATTTCTTTGCCCATTTCATCTTTATAAATTTCAGCTTTCATGGTCATAAGGTCAATGATTCCCTTGAAATTGTCCTCTGCTCCAATATTCATTTGAATTGGAAGAGGGTTTGTCTTAAGTCTAACTCTAATAGATTCAACACAGCCGAGGAAATCGGCAGCATCTCTATCCATTTTGTTTACGTAAATGATTGTTGGTACTTTATATCTTGTCGCTTGACGCCATACAGTTTCAGTTTGAGGCTGAACCTTATCACGTGCAGAAAGAACAAGAACAGCACCATCAAGAACCTTGAGTGAACGCTCAACCTCAATTGTGAAGTCAACGTGTCCCGGTGTATCAATAATATTGATTTTGTGACCTTTCCATTGGCATGTTGTACAAGCAGATGTGATGGTAATACCACGCTCTTGCTCTTGTTCCATCCAGTCCATGGTAGCAGCACCATCATGCACCTCACCGATTTTGTGACTCTTTCCTGTATAGAAAAGAATACGTTCTGTTGTGGTAGTTTTACCAGCATCGATGTGAGCCATGATACCAACGTTTCTGGTCATATGCAAATCATTAGCCATTTTTCTAATTTCCTTTTTATAAATTTACAACTTTTTAAGTGAGTTATTAACACTTTTTCGTAATTTTAGCGCTTAGAAACAAGTTAGGCAAGGCTCGCAAATGTTTTCAAAAGGGAGCTTAGTAAAATCTAAGTGGCCGCATCGAAAGCATTTGCAGAAACATAGCATAACGAAATTTATAAGCGGCAAAATTACCACTTGAAATGAGCAAAAGCCTTGTTAGCCTCAGCCATTCTGTGCATTTCATCACGACGTTTAATTGATGCACCAGTTGAATTGTAAGCGTCTAAAATTTCACCTGCAAGCTTTGCGTCCATTCCACGCTCTCCGCTTCTTTTACGAGCAAAAGCAACAATCCAACGAATAGCAAGGGTTTGACGTCTTTCTGGCCTGATTTCCATTGGCACTTGATAGTTTGCACCACCCACTCTTCTTGCTTTTGTTTCAAGAACTGGTTTTACGTTTTCAACTGCTTGGTTGAACACTTCAATAGGTTCAGCACCAGTTTTTTCTTTAATAATATCGAAAGCCCCATAGACGATTCTTTGAGCAAGACCCTTCTTACCATCTAACATAACTTGGTTTACAAGCTTAGTCACAACTTTGCTTTTATATATAGGGTCTGGAAGAACGTCTTTCTTTACGGCACTATTTCTTCTTGGCATAATTTCCTCCTTATAAATTTTTAAGTATTAGTTTGTCCTGACTACTTTGTTTTCTTAGGACGTTTAGCACCGTATTTAGAACGGCCTTGTTTTCTGTTGGCTACGCCGGCAGTGTCAAGCGTTCCACGGATGATGTGATAACGCACACCAGGCAGGTCCTTAACTCTTCCGCCACGCACGAGAACAACACTGTGTTCCTGTAAGTTGTGTCCAACACCAGGAATGTAGCAAGTTCCCTCTTGACCATTTGAAAGTTTAACTCTGGCAATCTTACGAAGAGCTGAGTTAGGTTTCTTAGGGGTTGCGGTTCTTACAGACAAGCAAACTCCTCTCTTTTGAGGGCACTCTTCAAGAAGAGGCGCTTTGGATTTCTTCTCAAAAGTTTTACGACCTTTCTTAACAAGTTGGTTTATTGTAGGCATTTCCTTTCCTCCTTTTTAAATTTGTCATAAAAAATACACGACTGCTGTTGTCGTGTAGTTTAAAAACCATAAAATGAGCGTATCAAACATGAATAGCACGATTGCACATCTGTGCAACTTCGCGAAGATTTTCGCGAATCAGCGACCTTGTAATCCAAATAAATGATTACATTTTGACTAAAGAAAACAAGTAGTGCAAGGCTCGGCAAAATTTATAGGCAGGAGCTTAGTAAAACCTAAGTGACTGCATAGAAATTTCGACAACAACGCAGCAATACGTAGTTTTATTTTGTCAAAATCACTTGCCATTTGTTTATGCTTTTTAAGGCATCGCTTCCGACAACGAAGCATACGTGTGTTATTATATCCCACCCTGCCGGAATTGTCAACTAAAAAACGCAAAATTTTTTATTGTTTTAAAGGGAAAAATCCATATCATAATTTTTTATCATCGAATTTATTTTTATTTCTTATAAAAGAATGATATTGCATCAATCTAAACTGCTCATCCTCTTTATAATCTCGTGCCACAAAAATTTGCTGCATTATAAAATTTTACATTCGTCATCTAAATGACTTTCCTTTAAAAACTTTTTAAAACTTTCTTTGGTTTTATCGTCCTCTTTAATTGGGTCATGCAAAACCTTGCCATCCCCATGATAAATAAAGGTTCCAATATCATACTCATCAAAAATGTTTAAGTTTTCGATGTTGTTTACCCTCATAAAGCCTTCTGAGTAATCAGGAATGAGTTTTAATGCGTTCCACATTGTTGCAACATTAACATTAGCAAGTGATAGTTTCTCCTCCTTCTTTAAGCGATGTGAAAAACGCCATACTACCCCGAGCCCAACAAACTCCATTACTCCACCGGCGATAAGTGCAGGAAGAGGATGGGAAGGTAAAGCAATCTGTAATAATACGCCTCCGCCGATTAACAGCGCCGAACTTGCAGCCTCCAAACTTGTTCTTCTTATCTCTTTTTGAGTGGGCCTTTCCACTGTTGGCACATGCTTTATCAAAGTTTCCTCAACAATCGGGGCACATCTTTTTGCAGTAGTCACTCTTTTCATATAGTCGTCATATTCGCCGCACATGGAGGTTTTCTTGAGCTTACGCACATAAATTCTGTGTGCAAGTAGCAGGGTTTCAAGGTTAGTATAAAATTCCTCGTCTTTTTTTGACATTTTATGCATTTGCCTCACCTTCAAAATAGCGATTTGTGCTGCGACTCATTGATTTTCTTATTTGTTGCATTTCTGTTGTAACACAAATGTTCCCATTACTACCATCTACAATATAAACATCATCAAATGGACCATCTTTCACAAAAATATTATTTTGTGCACAGAAATCATCTATGTAAGCTGGAACGGTGTGCAAAATATCCCATTCATACCAAATCTTTTGATAATGTTTATGGAGTTTCCACGCTTTTAATGTCTTTACTATTCCAGAAATACAATTTTTGATTGCGGCCAATCCACCAAAAGCCATGGCAATAACATCAAATGTTGAAACATGTTCTAAACTCGCCACAAATATTGCTCCTGTAGCCAAGGCAAAAAGCCCAGTCTTGAATAAAGCCTTCCCACTTGCACGTTTCAATTTTGCTTGCTGTTCAATATTGTCTTCATAATAAATTTTAAGCACCTGATTCTCAATTTGACTGGCAATTTCTTGGCTCCTGCTATGCTTCTCATTGTACATGTCTAAATAGTCCCAGTTTCTTTCACCATTCTCATCAATATATAGAATATTATTAATCTTTTCGCTTTCTTTATTTACATACTCTGCAATTAACTCTTTTTGAGAAGGTGTATGATTATCGTTCTTAGTTCTTTGCATCGTTATACCTCGCGGTAAAATTATAAAACACCCCTATTCAAAAGTCAATAGGATTTTTACACAAAAAAACGCGTACCTTTACGCGTTTTTTAATATAACCACTCTTCGTCAAGAACTGGAGCAACTTTGTCATCAAAATGTTTTACCACAATAATGTCGCTGTATCCTGAACCAACCATACCAGTAACCGCAATGTTGTTTTTATCCATGAATCTTTTTACATATTCTGGCGTTCCAGACAATTCATTCCATTCTGTTTCAAGTTTATTTTTTTCTTTTTTACATTTAAGTAACTCTTTCACATCAAGAAAAGATAAAACACCAAATCCAGCAGACAAAGCAAGAGAATAGCAAGAAACAACATCAACTATTATAGAACCAACATCAACGCCTAAAAGAGCATGAGCAAATAATGGATTGCCTATCGACCCAAGTAAGAGGATCCCCGAGGCCCCAGCGTATAAGCTTGCTGACTTTTTATACGCCTTTGACTTTTCATCATTATTTTTTAAAAAAGGTTTAATGACACATTGATTAATGTATTTCGCATTAATAGAATTAATTGATTGCTCTTCAAGGTACTCTTGGGCATTCTCTTGATACCTCTTAATATCTTCTATATTACTTTTACTTCTAAATTCCTCAATTTGCTTTTGATGTTTTTTCTTGTCGTATTTCATTTCCCACCTCTTAAAAAGAGTATATCACACCTGATGCAACAAATCAAGAGGGATTTATCAACTTGACAAAATCTTCTTCTGTGAGTATTTTCACTCCAAGAGTCACCGCTTTATCATACTTTGAGCCTGCATCTTCACCCACAAGCACAAAGTCAGTATTTTTTGACACAGAGGAAGAAGTCCTTCCACCGAGGTCCTCAATTATCTTTTCTGCTTCCGCCCTTGTAAAGTTTTTAAGTGCGCCTGTCAGCACCACAGTCTTTTCGCTAAATGGTGAACCATTCGTCTCTTCAATCTGCTTTGGTTCAATGATTTTTACGCCGCATTCAAAAAGTCTGTCGATTTCTGCAAGATTATCTTTATTATCAAAAAACTCACGGATTTTTACTGCAATGATTTCTCCCACATCGCGGATCGAAGAAAGGGATTCAACGCTTGCATTCTTGACAGCCTCAAAAGAAAGATAATGTTTTGCCAAATCCTTTGCTGTTTTATTTCCAACTTCACTTATTCCAAGCGCAAACAAAAACCTATCAAGTTCAATATTTTTACTATTTTTAATGGATTTTATTATATTTTCAGCCTTTTTATCCTTAAATTTATCAAGTTTTAATAAATCTTCCTTAGTTAAGCCAAAAAGGTCCGAAAGATTTCTGACTCTAAACTCGTCATAAAAAGAACCCGCCGTTTTCTCTGAAAGTCCCTCAATATTAAAAGCATTTCGGCTTGCAAAGTGTGCCAGCCTATCCACCACCTGTTCCTTGCAACCCGAGTGATTTGGACAGAATAGAAGCGGCCCCACCCTATCCAATTTGTGATTGCAACTTGGGCAATTTTGAGGCTCAAAAATTTCCTCTGAATTTTCCAGTTTCTTAGCAAGCCCCATAACCTCAGGAATAACCTCATTGCTTCGCCTTACAAACACTCGAGAGTTTTTGTAAACTTCCTTTCTGCGTATATCTTCAATGTTGTTTAGGGTTGCTCTTTTTACAGTTGCACCTGCAAGTTCCACAGGCTGCAAAAGTGCAATAGGCGTCACTCTTCCGCTTCGCCCCACCTGCCAAACAACATCTTCAATAACAGTGGTGACTTCCTGTGCTTCAAACTTATACGCCATTGCCCATTTTGGGAACTTATTTGTCCAGCCAATCTTTGCCCTTGGTTCAACCTTATTGATTTTGATAACCATTCCATCAATCAAGATGTCCGATTTGGCCTTTATTTTATCCACCCTTTCAATTTCTTTTATTGCTTCTTCAACAGTTTTAACAAGTTTGAAATATACCCCTGTGGCGAAACCATTATCCTTTAAAAAGTCATGCATTTCCTGCTGAGTCTCAAAGTTCTTCCCCTCACATTTAAGAATTGAGTAACAAAAATAGTTAAGGTTACGCTTTGCGGTTTCCTTAGGGTCAAGATTACGGATTGCACCCGCCGCCGCATTCCTTGCATTTTTAAGTTTTTCTTCCGCCATCTTATTGTACTTTGCAAGGTTTGATTGAAGCATCATCCCCTCGCCCTGAACCAGAAGCCTGCCTTGAAACTTTATGGAAAGAGGAACAGTTTTGATCGTCTTTACCTGCAGTGATACATCTTCACCCACGCTTCCATTTCCACGTGTGGTTGCACTCACAAAAAGGCCATTATTATATTCCAGCACCAGTTGAAGCCCATCAAATTTATATTCCATTGCAAAATCCGTGTTGCCAGCAAGCCTAAGCATATCCGTCATCCAAGTACGCAGGTCTTCATAATCTCTCACTTTGTTTAGACTATATAAAGGAATTTCATGTTTCTTTTTTGTAAACCCGTCAAGAATATCATCCCCTACTCTTTGGGTGGGCGAATTTGGTAATATCACACCCGTCTCTTTTTCAAGGTCGACAAGATGATAATATAATTTGTCATACTCTGAATCCGATATACTTGGTTTATCATAAACATAGTAATTTATATTATGTTTTTCAATTTCCTTGATTAGAGCCTTCATCTCCTCTATTTTATCCAATTTTACCCCTCCAAAATTTCAAGTTTGGCAAGTTCAAGCATTAAACTTTTTTTGCCATAATCCTCAAAAATTATATCTGCAACCAATCCATCATCAGAAATTTCGTCTATCCTTCCAACTCCAAACTTTCGATGTTCCACCTTCTGCCCCACTTTGTATATTGTTACATCCACGTTTGAAATTTGTGGTTTTTCTTCTTTCTGCATAAATGCTTTATGGTCGAAAAATGTCGAGCTTGCTTGTCCAAGATTATCCCATGGATCATTTGGCACAAAGTTTTCCTTGTAACCGTAACCCGCCTGCCTTGAATAATTGTTTGAGAATGCTGATTTAGGTTGCTCCAAGGAAAGCAATCCCAATTCGCGAATAAATTTACTTGGAGCTTGATATTGACTTCCATGATATAAATACCGCTTTGTACAATGCGACATAAATAAAATCTCTTCAGCTCGTGTAAGTGCAACATAAAGTAAGCGTCGCTCCTCTTCCACCTCACTAATCTTTGCAGCCCGGGAAATTGGGAAAATGCCGTCTTCAAGACCTATTACAAACACCACCTTAAATTCAAGACCTTTAACAGCGTGAACAGTTGCAATGGTTACAGCACCATTATCCCCAATCTCATCTGTATCTGACTTTAAAGTAATACTCTCCAAAAATTCAGAAAGACTTGCATCAGGATTTAAATTCTCAAAATCATTTACAGAGGAAATAAAACTCTCTATATTAAGTATACGGTTAAAATCTTCCTCATCTTTGGAATTATAAGCCTCTCTCAGTTTGAAGGATTTAATAACTTCACACACAAATTCACTTATTGATAAGGAGGTTTTTTTTCTTTCTAATTCGCGATAAGTCGATATAAAGCCCTCCAATTTCTTATATATCGCACTCTCATTCAAGATTATTGGGCTTAAAATCGTTTCAAGCATAGAGTTGTCTTGGGCAAGATTTTTTATCTTTGAAATGGCCACATCGCCAATGCTACGCTTTGGAAAATTGATTATTCGCTCAAGCGATACATCATCTTTAGGATTGATAAATATACGAAGATATGCGATGACATTTCGAATTTCCACACGTTCATAAAACTTAAATCCACCGTAAATTCTGTGCGGAATATTATAAGACAAAAACGCCTCTTCAAAGCTGCGGGATAATGCATTGAGTCGCATAAGTACAGCTATATCTTTATATTCATAACCCTGACAAACCAAACGCTCAATATTTTTTGCAACAAACAGGGCTTCATCTCTTTCATCATACGCGTTATATAATACCGGTTTATACCCCTCTGGCTTATCAGTCCACATCTTTTTGTCAAGACGCGACATGTTGTTTCTTATAACATTATTGGCAACCTGAAGTATAGCCGAGGTCGAGCGATAATTTCTTTCCAGTTTGAATACTTTTACATCACTATAATTTTTTTGAAAATTAAAGATATTCTGAAAATTAGCACCCCTCCAGCTGTAAATACTTTGGTCTTCATCTCCAACAACAAAGATATTGCCATGCACGCTACTCAACATCCTTACAAGGTCATATTGTACTGTATTCGTGTCTTGAAATTCATCAACAAGCAGATATCTGAAACGGTTTGCATAATGCTCTAAAACTTCTGGCACTCTTGTAAAAAGCTGATAGGTTTTTCGTAGAAGGTCATCAAAATCAAGGGCATTGTTTTTTTTGAGTTTATCTTCATATGCACATATAAGCGAGCAAATCTTTCTGATTTCCTCCTCGCCTTCATGTGTTCTCTCATACTCTGAAAGACTAAGCGTTCCATTTTTATAGTTAGAAATATGTATGGCTAAAATCTTTTTAAATTTATCATCATTAATTCCGCGTTCTTCAAGCACCTCTTTTATGACTTTTTCAGTGTCAGCATCTGAATAAATAGTAAAATCCTTGGTGTAACCGCCTAGTGCGGCAATATCCCTTCGTAAAATTCTTGCACACATTGAGTGGAAGGTTGATATCCAAATTAAATCAGCACCATCCACCATTTCGCTTATACGACTTTTCATTTCTCCAGCCGCTTTGTTGGTAAAGGTTATCGCAAGTATGTTATATGGGCTCACCCCCATTTCGCGAATCAAATAAGCAACTCTATGTGTAAGAAGACGTGTTTTGCCGCTTCCAGCACCTGCGGTAACAAGGACCGCCCCTTCCGTTTGCTTTAATGCCAACAACTGCTCTTCATTTAGCGATGATATATCATATTTTTCCATACCTCAATCATAGCCCAAACCATAAAAAAATCAAAACAAAATTGTTAAGATTTTAAATATAAATTTGAAGTTAAACAGACTGCCTAATTCTTTCCTGTTCAAACATTTTTCTAAACTTATGATATTTCTCAACTGTTTCAAGTAAATATTTTTCTCGACCACGTGCGTCAAGTTTCATAAGCAGATTATCATCCATCAATTTCTTGATAGGATTTATAATATCTTCATCATTTTCAAGAAGCATACGCACCTTATTATAAAATAAATCGTCATTATCGTTTATCACTTTGATGTGCAAACTATGTTGTTCAAAATCAAGTCCCGTTAAGTCATCTTGTTTTTTATGTATCATTCTATTTTTTGCTTTTAACGCCAAACTCTTTAATGCTTCTCGTTTCATAATCATTCTCCTTAAATTACATATTTTTTGCAAAATGCAAGAATGAGTATAACAGCATTATTTGTAAGAGCAAAACGAACCGCTGTTCGATTTTTGACGATTTTACGCGAAATAAATAATAAAACCTCAGATGATATTTTTCCTGATTTTTTGCGTTTGAAAACAAATTATATAAAAGCGATAGAGAAAACTAAATAGTAAAGTGCAGTTCCCAAAAGCATTTCTCCTGATTTGATTTTATAATCAACTTCCTCCAAAAGTGAATAGATTTTTTTTAATTGCATCTTTGAGAAATTGCCAACTTGTGCACGTTGTTTCATAACAGCATATTCTTTTACACCAAGAAGAGAGGCAATCTCTGCGTTTGACATATCGGCAGAAATTGAAATAAAAAACAATCTTCTGAAGTGGTTTGTGATAAGTGCAAGCGTACCCGTATCCTTTTCCATCTGAGATAGTAATTTTAAGGCCTTATCCAGATTGCGTTTGCCCAGAGCTTCAGTAAGTTCAAACACTGCAAATTCTATATGCTTGTTGACCACGTTTTCAACCACTCGTTTTGTTATAAGTGGCTCGTTGATTTCAAAGAAAACAAGTTTATCAAGTTCATTCATAACATTTGTGAGATAACCATTACAAAAATCAAGAAGGGTATCCACAGCCTCCATGCTTATCTGTTTCCCCCGCTTTGCCAAATCACTAACCACGATATTTCTGGCAAGAGCACGATCCATCCTTCTCGCATCAACGCTCTCACAAATTGGTTTAGCCCAGCCGAACTTATCATTAAAGTCTAAAATTAATAAAACTGTGCTTTTACAAGGATTTTTAAGGTAATTTTCTAATAAAACCCTGTCATTTTCATTAAATTTCGTAATATTTTTAATAATTACCAGTCTTTTATCGCTACCCATAGGAAGAATTTCACAGGAGTTCAGAACATTCTGCATCACATAGTTATCATCATCAAAGACTGATTTGTTGAAATCTTCCAATTGCAAATTCATGGTTTTTGTAATCATAAATAAAGCCTTGTCATAGAGGTAGTAATCCTCCCCGCTGACAAGATAACAAGGTGCAATCTCGGATTTTAAGCGTTGTTTTAAAGTTTTCAATCAATCCCCCTAACCGTGCAGGTTGAGCCTGCAAATTCAAACCTATAATTGTTTAGATATAGATTGTCGATATTATTTATCTGCCCCTGATTATAATATTTAACACTTCCATCAATATAAACAAAGTTATAATTTTGATAGGACAAATAAACATCCAATATCTTGTAATCATTATAACTCGAAAGAGAAAAACTAGCAACGAAAATCACATTACCATCAAAATTTATTTCTGTCCCCACAAAAAGCTTGTTATAAAACACATTTTTTATATTAAAATTGCCCGCCTGTACATATGTGTTATCCTGCACATTGAGAATCTGGCTTGTCCCTTCTCCGCCCCGCACAAGAAAATATTTAACATTATAGACATTCCAGAATTCAACATCTTGCTCCGAAGGCATCTCTTCCAGAATAATATAATCCATATTTTTTATTTTTGAGTTATAAAGATAGGCTTTTATAGTGTTTTTATTGATTTCATTATTATAAATGAAGGCAGAGCCTCCCATCTGAGAGGAAAGTAAAACACCCTCCGTCTTATAACTATTAATTGTGCTCACGCTTGTTACATTTGCAGGAGGAACCACGTTAATTATTGTCGAAAAAACAAGAAGAAGGGTCATAATACTTGCCGAAACAAACTTCATAAGCGGAGTCATAATCGAAAAATGACTGGTTAGAAAAATAATTAAAAACAAGAATATAAGGAAAACAATATCATAAGCAAACAAAGGCAACTTCATAATTGAGGAATCAAAGAACTTGGCAATGGCTGTTGTTCCATCAAACACCAGATCAAAAACAACAAGGACTTTGCTGATTGCAGGTATTATCAGCACAAAAATCATACAAAGCATAAGTGCTGGATAAACAATTGAGAATAAAGGCACGATAAGTAAATTTGCAAAAAAGGACAACAGGTTTACACTTTCGGCGAAGGTTGCAAGAAAAGGTAATACACCAATTTGTGCTGAAAAAGAGATGGCAAGATACTGTGCAAGTTTGTTCGGCATAACCCGCTTTAATATTTTAAAAATAGGCTGGTAAAGCATAAATATCGCTGCCACACATGAAAAACTCATTAAAAACCCAATATCAAAAGCATATAGAGGCTTAATAAGAAGGATGATGAAACCTGCCAGCCCCAGTGAATTGAGGCTGTCATATTCCCTGCCACTTAGCTTTGCCAGCATCATGATTATCGCCATAAGACTGGCTCGCAAAACCGAAGGTGCAAAACCACAAAGAATGTTAAATAAAATAAGGATAATTGAAGTGACTGCCGTTGTAATCCAGCGATTGAGTTTAAGTTTTCGAAGAATGAAATATATCAAAGCAATTAAAAATCCTACATGCAAACCTGATACCGTAAGCACATGTATGACGCCAGCTCCTTGATAATAACTTTTTGTCTCATTATCGATTCCACTTTTATCACCAAACAGCACTGCATAACAAATGCCTGCATTCTCCTCTGACATGTTTTGATTTAAAAGATTTTTAACTTGCAACCTTAAACTTTCGTCAAAATTCAAATGGCCACCTATGATTTGAATATCACTTGTTTTAAGTGTGACGGTATAACCAATGTCATTTCTTAAATAGTAAGAATTAAACTGTCCTAGGTCAAAAAGTTTGGTGTTTTGCAAGGTGGATGTAAAGGCCAGTTTGTCCCCGGGCTTGACCTTACTATCATTATTTAACTTAATGTAAGCAGAAATATTCTTCGCACTTTCACCATTTACATATACATCTTCAAGAACAACCCGGCAACTTCCGTCATCATACTCCCTGAAGTTGTCGGTAATGCGAGCGATTACAAAATTCTCCCCTTCGTACACCTTGCTTGAAGTTTGCAAAGTGCCGAGAAAATAAAAACCATTTCCAACAAGGAAAAAAGCCAAAACTATCAACAGGCTTTTATACCTTCCGCAAAGAAAAACACAAATGGCATAAATGACAAAAAGCCCTACAACAACAAGAATTGCCAAAGTATCGCCAGCAAAAAGTTTTCTTGCAATGGCAATTCCAAAAAGGAAGGCAAGAAAAGCATAAAATATGTACCTAAAATGAAAAAACTGTCGTTTTGTTGTCATTTGACTTGTATCCAGATACATTTTAACTGAACGCAAGCGAAAAACCAAGAAATATCGCGAAATAATTTTAAAAACAAAGTAAATGTTGTAAAAACGTCGTTAAAAAGGTTTTATTTATTTAAGCCAAAAATATTGCAATTTAAGCAAAACTATGATAATATATAAATATAAAGCAACCTAAATTTTTAGGAAAATATGGAGGCACCTATGAAAAAAGAAAATAAAAACCCTGAAGGCATGATAAAAACTGATATAAAAACTGAGAAAAAAGCATATGTTTATCGCTTTCCTCGCAAATTAAAAGTTAAAGTTCTTTCAATTACAGCCGCTCTTGGTTTAACACTTTCTGCAACCTTTGGTCTCGCCGCTTGCGACTTTACAAAGCCAAATACTCCAGTTGACCCGGAAAAGCCAAATCCAATTCAGCCAGTGGATCCTGAAAAACCAGGACCTGAGAAACCTGACGATCCAACAACGCCAGTGGATCCTGAGGAGCCCGATGATCCAACAAAACCTGTCGACCCTGAAAAACCTGATCCTGACAATCCTACCCCAGATAACCCTGATCCTGATAAACCTGATCCTGATAAACCTACCGAATTAACCGAGGTAGAAAGAATATCAAAAATTATAACAGCATTGGAAGCGAATGTACAAAGATCGATAGGCAAGACTGCACAAATTCAAAATTATCTCGCATTAGATTTTAAAGAAGAAGATGGTCAATATAATTCCTATACACTTGTGCGATATATTAAAGCAAATAACGACGGTATTTCACTAGTTAGAATTCCTATGACATCAGAATTAAATGATGAGAATTTAATAAAAAATACTTACACCCCTACAAGTACAACAGCAGGAACTAATATTTTAAATATTCCATGTGTTTCAAGTGATGAAAGAACAGAAAAAGCACTTGCAAAACTCAAAGCCGATAGTGTTTTAAATTATGATAAAAATATAACTCCTGACTTAATTGCTTCTGCAAAGGGAAGTAGTGGCGTAGACACAGAACTAAAATGTGGAGCTACTTTTGTAAGTCTTTATAGAATTGATAAGAATAAAATTATTTATTGCAACACAAGAGTAAAGAGCGATGGAGCAACCATGGATTTTTACGGTGATTATCTTCTAAATGGGACATTAGGCACTAGTTATAGAGTAAACGATTCTTTTGAATACTCTTTTAGTGAAAAGGCAATTTATAACTATCAGGGACTTGAAAAAGAAAGGACAGATAAAAAAGTTTCAACTTCTTACAACTTTACAGTTGACAACCAAACATCACAATATATCAGAAATGGAAAATACTTTATTTTAGAAGAAGAAAATCAAAACTAAGCGACATAAAGTCGCTTTTTTTGATTTTGACTAAAGTGTCTTAAAGATTTCTCCACTTTTCACCCCACAAACAACAAGTGTTTGCGGGGAACCCCGAACAGTCGAAATGACAATGAAGGTTTGGTCCTCTGTCATCGCAACCGGCGTGCCTTAGATTTCTCCACGATGGTCGAAATGACAATGGGGTTTGATTATCTGTCATCTCGGCCGATACCTTTTTATCTGTCATCTCGACCGAAGCGAAGCGGAGTGGAGAGATCTCATAATGCTACCCTCATGATAACAGACCTCATAAAAAGCCTCCATGCCTTCTGCTAGTTTTTTTGAATTTTACTTGATTAATATATTAATTTAGGATACAATATAATTATGAAAAAGTTTGCTCGAATACTATGTGTTTTGTTTATAGGCATATTCGCTGTTTTAAGTACAGGTTGCTTTTTTATTGGAAACGACTCTTCTTTTCATGACGAGCTAATCAAACAATATGAAAACGGCGAAATAACTTATGAAGAATTGCAAGAGGCGCTTAAAGATGCAATGAGCGTGCCAATGCATGGAACAAAAGTACTTTATCGCCCTGAACATTATGACTATGACGGTGCAGTTGGAGAAGGAAATCAAGAATATTATGGTCAATATGCTTGGCAAATTTTATCGACACTTCTCGAAACCTACGCTATTGCAAATTCTCAATATGTAAACAATGATACACAATTGTATTATTATGACTCAGTTCGTTACAATCTTTTCTCACAGAATGAATATTTAGAAAAATATATTCAAGATGATAACGGGACTTTTACTCGTGAAGGTGATGACAAAAAATATAGTTTAGTGAACACCTTTGACCAGTATGCAACAATTTCCGTGAATACTGCAAATGCTTGGAATTGGACTTTTGGAAGCAAAATAGACCCACAAGGTTTTATCTATGATGAGGACTATTGTGTGGATACTTTCAATATATCTTCTACAAGTCCCAACATTATTTCCAACTCTTATCTTATAACGGCTGATGGGAATGAATATTTCAATCACGTAAACGAGGACTACTATAATAATAATCTACTGAATATCGCCTCAAAATACACCTCATCTTATCTTGGAACAACAGATCAACAAACGATTACTGATTACACCGACTATGTCAAGGCACTTGAATACGTTATCTATTGTATCACAATGGACCTGACTCCTGCCCCTGTTACAACCACACTTGACGCAAACGGAGTGCCACAGGTTTCAATTCAAGGTTTTAATGATGTGGACGCGGCTCTTGAATTTATTAAAGACGTTTTTGATAAAATTGGAACCTATGTTGGTGTCTCCCCTTCAAAATATGGCAAGATTAAAGATTATATTCTTAATAATATCATAGGCAACAACGCAATAACAAATGACGATGTGACGGTGACAAAGTATAAAATCTTTGAATATCAAGATTCTGGCGTAACTAAAACGGTCTATGACGCTATTGGCACATCAACAATTTCGGTAAATCGAAACTATGACAAAGTTGTTGAGCAAATCATAAGTGACGTATGTGAATATGTGCATATTGGAAGCGAAGCTGACGACACCATCAACAACCGCTATCCTGCGTCTGAAATTGTTGACTATTATGGAAATGATTTCTTCCTTGCTGCCGATGATGAATTTGCAAAGATAAAGCCCCTTGAATATCAAAGTGCTGTTCTTATGTTCAGCGAAGATGTAACAGTCGACAACCTTATACTGTTCTTTAAATATGATGCTGGCCAAGATGGCGACACAACCGTTGACCCTAACGCGTCAATCACAATCAACGTTTACATTAATTACTTTGAGCACTCAACCAATACTTATCATGAAAAACTGCAAGCCCAAACAATAACCGTTCTTGATGGCGAGTTTGATTATGGCAGTGACACCAGCACACTCATATTTGCAGGGATATCAGAATCACTTACCGAAGGTTATGAAATTTCCGCATTCAACACCGAAATTGGCGGCGGAATTATGAAAGCAATGGAATATAACGGATGCACCTCAATTTCAGAGCCGCTTAAACTTGTGGGAACAACCGAGCTTAAAAACTATTACAAACTTGTTGAGCCAGATCCATCCACTGCCGCACAAAATGTTTATTACAGTTATGGTATACTCAACCATGAGATGTTTGCAGGCGATGGCGGTTGCGACTATCTTGAAATTGCGTATGAGGTTGTTAAAACCACCGGCGATTACAAAACAAACTATAAATTCTACACTGCTTTAGGTTTAGTTGCATAATATTGGGGTGGCACCACTCGGAAATTAAAATTTTTAACCGTTAAAGGTTAAAATTTTTAATTTTTACGCGGACACGCATGATAAATCATGCTAACTCGCTATCCTCGCGGTTCCCCTCCCAGCTCCCCCTCCAATAAAGTGCGAAACCCATACCGTTTTCGCTAAATCAAATTGGGTGGCTTAGCCACCTCCCTTTTATTATCGTGGCACTATTATTTATTAAGCTTTATAATTAAAAAAGAGGAGATTTACTCCTCTTCTTTTGTGTCATCGCTGTTTTCTTCTTCCTCATTGCTTTCTGCTGGCTGCTTGTTACTTTCGGTGTTATCTTCCCCTTTCGGCATAGTAACCACGCCTAGAACAACAAGCACTCCAGCAATCGCCATGATTACTCCTGAGATAATCTCGTCATCAACAGAGAAACCAAAACACTCGCCAAGTGCTTGCAGTAAGACAACCACTGCGCCAGCAAGAGCGGTCCAAAAGCCATAGGACTTGAATCTATTTTTCATAGTCGTCCTCCTTAAAAATGTATTCTTTGAGTTCTGTGACCTCTTCCTTAACATCCTCAATGATCTGTAAATGTTCGGTCAAATTTTCAATTGTTTCTTGATAAGCCTTTTCGCGCTTCGCACTATCTTTCAGTTGATAGAAGAAAAGGAAAACAAAAAGTGTGGCAAAGATACCATTGCTTACAACCACACTTATTATCTCATTCCAAAATTCCATTTTCACCTGCTCTAGCCATGTTCATTTCTTCTTTAAAGATTGATTTTTTCATAATTCTCTCCTCTTTCATTAGCTTTTTTCGATTTATGTAACTTATATGATTAAGGTTAAAAATTATCATTGCACGCTCATTATTAAATTAAATTCTGAAATTTCCCCTTCGCTATCACTTTCAATAGTAACCTTTATTCGTCTTCCGCTTAGCCCGCATTTTATCCTTTGAATCCTTTGTTCTGGTGTGATATGAAACTTACGACTATCTCTTTCACTTTCAATAATTACATCAGCAGTCATATTTGCTTTTATTGTAAAACTCTCAACTTTTTTGAGTTCGTCACCTAAGTCAAAATCAGATAAAGGACTAGACCAAATTTTATGCGTCTGCTCGCCAAATATTGTCCCGCTGTGCGTAAGCTCTCCCACCCTTGAAATGTTGTCATTATTGAAACACATTACAAGTTTAGACTTGTATGGATTATTGAGTGCAAGAAGTTGTTTTATGTCTACTCCTCGCATTATTTCCACGCTTTTTGTATTGACGTCATACACAAAAAGGGCATTGTTTATAAATCCGCTATCACTACCCTCACAGCCCATCTCAAGTCCATCTTGAAATTTAACTCTGCAAGCAAGGTAATATTTACTTTGAAAACAAACAGCACTACAGTTTGTGTTTACATCAATCATATTAAAGCAGTCGAGATCAATCTTCTTGACATTGTTGCCATTAAAACTATAAAAGCCATCAGTGGTCAAAAAGTACACATTGTCACCGTCAGAGGCAATCGAACCCGGCTCAATATAGCTGGTTGATTGAAACAGATGACTTATGCTGAAGTTTCCAGAGGTCGAATAAGAGGACACCCTTGTTATGCCAAAATCACGAAATATATAGAGATAATCATTAAAAGAAATGACTTTATTGAGATTCCCACGTTCGTCACTAAAATCCAGATGCTCAGTAATATTGTCATTCCATTCCAAAATATTTTGATTGTCGGAATAAACCAGACTTCTTCTTGCATTTGCCGTCAATGCATAAACCTTTTCATCGTGGTTGCAGCAGGACATTAATTTGGGTGAATCTCTAAGATAGGTGTTATATCCGCTTCCATAAACATAAACATCGCCGTCTTTTGCAGCAAATATCATGTAATCTTTACCATCAATGCGATAGCTCATCCCCACTGGAATAGAGGTATAATTTGACTGTACAGTAAGTGAAAAAGGTCGTGTCCAAAATAGATTCTCATAAACAATTTGGGCATCCTCATTAAAGTAGAAAAGATAATATTTTATTTCATCTGCTCCTTTATCATACCACGCAAAACTCCACATCCTTAAGATTTCGTTTCCAGTTAGATTTACTTTAAACTCATTTTCTAAATCTGAAACTGACTTTGGCATTTGAAGGTCGCGGACTCCATAACCAGTGGTCAAACGACCTGAATTTAACGAGAAGTTGTAACTAATAACACCATTATTATAAGGTACATCCTCCTCATTCGACATAACATTTTGACACTTATCAAAAAGATTAAACTTAAAAGTCTTTATTTTCTTTTTTGAGGGCTTAAGTTTATTTACATAAAACATTACAGCCACCTCCTCCCCGGAATTTGTGTGTCAGTTTTCTTTTTTAAAATAATTTTAAGTCCATCTTTAAAACGATTTTCATAGATATCAGCATCGTCATATAACCCCTGCCTTAAAAGATATTCCCGGGCCACACCATACGCAAGAATACGAGGCGGAATGTCAGTTTCTACTTCACTACTCATATTTTCAAGTGTACATTTGTAAGAATATCGTATTTCAACCATACCTGAAAAAGCCATAATATAGTTAGGATAAACCTTAAATTTTACTTTGCGACCTTTCAAATCTTTTATTGATAAAATCTCAAATACAGGTTTTGAAAAGGCTGAAGTTAAAATTTTAAAGTTTTCACTTTTAAAGCATTCCTCAAAAATAAGAGGTTTATATTCGGTTATTATTTCATCCTGCACCGACTGCAAACAATCTAAATGGCGATTTAATGATGTTTTTTCTTTATCAGTAAAACTATTTTCATAGTCAGCCATTGTTTCTTCGCTAATTTTATCTGATAAACTTTCATTATCAGAAAAAATACAGGCGAGTTTTATTATTTCATACGCTTTCACATTGCCACCTCCACAAGTTTTTCAATCGTGCTTTTGACCCTTGACTTTTCAAGTCTTTGATTGTCTCTGTCAATTTCAGCAATTATTTCAGCCTGTTTTTCCTGTCTTGTACGCAATGCATAGGTTATGACGCGTTCATCAAGTGCGCCTGTTCGAACAGTAAAGCAATAAGAGCCTCCGAATTGCTCACTTGAATGCACTTCAAATTGCTTTTTATTGCAATTAAACAGCACAAAATATGATTTATCAATTTCTTTTAGCCTTTGACAAATAAATAAGGGATCATGCTCGATTAAAATATAATTTTTCATTAAATCCTCCTAAAAAGGCAAAGGAGGTTATCTTTTGCCTATTATTCTGTTGTTGGGATATATGTCTTGTATGGGTCTTCAACTGTGAATTTGATGTTTGAAATTTTGCCTTGTCCGAAAGGTTTGTCACAGATAAGGTCAGCATATTTAACAAGTGTGGCAGAATATGTTGGGAATCCTGCATTTTGACGAAGAACTCTTCCAGCCTCATCCTCAATCCATCTCCAATCAGCAAGTTCATAGAGTGTGAAATCATCGGTGTTTAAAAGGTACATGCTGTTATCTTCAACAAATTTATCAGCATAAACAGGTATACCATTGTGAGTAATTGTCTTGAATCCATTACCCATATCCACAATATCCACATTCTTGCGATAGATATTAAGGTATTGTTGATATGCTCTTCTAACAGCTCTTGAAGTTGCAATGAAGTTTACATTGCTGTCTGCATTTTCTTCCAAGAAGTCTATTGCAGTTTGAATACGAATGTCAGATATTTCTTCACTTGCACTATCAACATAAGAATTAAGCCAAGCATACTTGCTTTTATCAAGACCATAAATTGAGCTTCCGCCAAAAAGTGCCTCGATACCAGTAAGTTCCATATCCTTTGAACCCTGAATATAGAAAGTTGCATTTGCAGCTATAGTTGTTGAAAATGCTGAGTCATATGTAAATTTCTTGTTTGCTCTGTCCACAGAGACGATTGTAAGAGGACATCCACTTAATTTTGTTCCACTTTGATAAACATCAAGCATCATGCCTTCAACAAGATTTCTTACGCTGTCAACAGTGACTGTACAATTTGTTGCATCAACACTTTTTGCCGTCGCAACAAGTCCACTGCCATTTCCATAAAGCATTCTGTTAAGATTTAAGCTGCAAGATTTTACAAGTGTTTCCATCTCGTCAGCAAGAAGGTTAACAAAAGAACCAACATTTCCTGAGCTTGCTCTTACAGCTTTATCTGAAATTTCAAATTTACCATAAAGGTTTTTAAGGGTTGAGCGGAACTGAGCATAATTATTATTTCCCGCTATTGGAAGAGGGTCCGTTTCACCACCCGCACTAAAGCCACCATTAACCCCGAATGGAGCAGCTTTAACAATTTCTTTGCCAAAAATATCCTTAGAAGAACGTTTGATTTTTGCATAGAGAGGGCTTGTTGCAATGTTAAGTTGGTCAGCCACAACTCCAAGATACACCTCCTTCAAGGCATTTTCAGCAGTTTGTAATGTTACCATAATTTTCTCCTTTTTTAACTAAACATTTTTTCCACCATAATCTTTGCTTCTTTAAGGGACTGCGGAGTGTCAGGCGTAATGCTTGACACTCTTTCCCCTTTTTGAGAAGAAATGATTATTGGGCAGTTTTGCTCTTTAAGAGCGTCAAGATAATTTTCAACTATCTTTTGTTTTAATTCGTCACTCGATAAAAGATAACGATTTATAATTGGGTCTTCAATCTTTTGTGAAGCAACATGACGTAGTACCACTTTTGCCCATGCAACTTCATAGGGATTGTCGACTTTTTGCAGTGATACATCTGAACTGATTAAATTTTTAATCTCATCAGAAAACTGCAAAGCCTCGCTATTTTTCATAAGGAAGGATTGAAGTCCAGACTCCACATCAAATGTAGATGACTCACTCCTTTTATCTTTTTCAAGTTCGCTCAGCTTCTGACATTTTTTGGTAAATTCGGACTCTAAATTGGTGTAAGCGTCAAGCAACGCTTGTGCAGATTTAAACTTCCCAAATTCACTACTTTCGGGTTTTTCAACTTGTCGAGAAATGTCTTGTTGAGAGCCAGTATTGCTCACAGCACATTCATCCACCGTTTCACTCGAAACATTTGCCGGCATAACAACTGGTTGTTCTCTATATTCTTCTTCCATAAAATTAATCCTCCGATTTTAATTGATTTTTATGTGATTTAATATGCTCTAAAAATAGAACTTCCAACTTGGGATTTTTAAGCTTTGCATTATCAAAATCAACACCAAGCATAAAGGAAATATGCTCTGATATGTGAAGTTGATGGTCATCAATCTCGCCCACCTTAACTGAAATTCCATCAAGCATTTTAAGATTTTCATTATCAGCACGCTTGATATGAAGTTCGGAAATATCCTGAGCATTTTCCCAGTTTCCAAAGCCAAGCATATCAAGTATCTTGCTTTTCATTCGTGATGAAAGTTTTCCTTCATCATCGTAAAGCACACCCGCATTAAGCAAATTGAAAATAAGTTCACGTTTTTGTGAAATAGAATCACCAAGGTCTGACTGAACATCTATATTGACATCATCACTTGAAATGTCGCTTGAGGAAAAGTAGAATATGTCTATCTGCCCATTCTCTCCTACTATTCTTGCAAGACGAGGGAAAAGTGCATATTGCTTGTAAAGTCTAAGAATTTTCTTTGCAATGTTAAGGGAAGCACTTTTTATACTTTCCACCGTGGTATTTAACCTGGTCTCATCCTGACCAATCATAAGTTCAAGTGCGGTACCACTCATATTAGCATTGACATAGTCAGTACCTAAGGTTTCACTTACGCCACTTATCTTATTAAACTCGTTAAGCAGCTTTTCTTCCTCATCAGCAAATCCTGTTGGTATCGCTTCCCCTGAAAGATATTTAGGCTCGCTTGCCCCTTGACGATAGACAAGCACCTTGCCAGGACATAAGCCATCCTCTTCCAAGTTGTCAAGGTCAACAGAGCCGTCCTCCACGCTAAGCACTCCGAGGGTCAGCCTGTTGATAAATTCATGTTTGCGATTTTTAACGGCATTATAGGCCCTCTGCACAGGTATTAATCTTTCAATTACGCTACTTCCCCAGAATGAACCGGGTTCTGCCAAACTTACCTGTCTTATAAAAGGAAAATCTCTTTTACCATCACTCCCACATTTGTATGGCAACTCACCATCATAAACAAGTTCGCTTCCAACAACAATGATAAGTCTTCCATAGGGAAATTCAGAGTTGGGTTTAATATACTTTTCAAGGACAATAACACTGTCACCCTTGCGGCTTTCTATCAATTTTGTGGCGGTGGCATTATATCCAAGCCCACCTATTCCATTTAAAACATTGTCAAGGGTATAGCAGTTTATACTTTCTCCCTTTACATCAATGCCATAAATACTTTTTATTTCGCTCACCGAATAAACGCGTGCGTGAATTATGCTTTCACAATCATCAAGACTTTCACGAGTGGCTGAATCTGGAAAAATTTCAAAAGGACTGATTACCTCGACTTCAACCTCTCCACTGCGTACGTCATACCCCTCTTCATCTTTGGCTACAAGTTGACCTTTCTTTGCGTTCCATGTAATTTTATAAAAAACCGTGCCGGTAACTTCGCTCCACTTGATTGCCTGATTAATCTTATCGTCAATTCCAAGCTTGTAATAAACACTGTCAATAATTTTTTTCGACACCTTTGCAGTCTGTTTATCACGTTCGTCACTGGTACATGGCAGCACTGCAAACTTTGGCTTTGAGTTTGAAAGTTTTGCAGTTCTAATATCAAAAATTGGAGCGATATGATTGAACACCTCTCGTTCCTGCCAAAAATATTGTTTATCTGACTCTTCCACTATTCCGCCATAACCAATATTGCAGTATTGATTTCCCATAAGGAAATTCATATTGATCTGCCATGCTGTTTCAAATGGCTTTCTTTGAGCCTGCCTTAATTTAAAATCTGCTATAACCTCCTCGGCTATACTGTTTTTAATTTTATTTTTCATCTTTTTTTAACCTCTTATTTAATTTAAACGGACTTTCCACCGCCTTTGGCACTCTAATTTTTGCGACACAGTTATAAATTTCATTCAGACAATCCTCACATAGACAAATATCATGCCGTAGAAGACCACGTTTAACCAGCGAAAAAGTCGCTATGTTCTTACAACCCGAAAAATCACATTTGACTTTGTGTTTGCATTCATAGATTTCCATCATCTTCCTCCTTTAAAAGTTTTAACAGTCGGTTTTTTTCGGCCATAAGTTCACTGTCCGTCATTCCCGCAAACTTGCTTGCAATGTCATCAGAAGAATATTTTTCAAGCAAAACTCTCATTGCTGCAATATCCGGGCTAATATGTTTTTTTGTTATCTTGCGTTTTGCAAGTCGCCTCGTCCCATCTTCGTCAAGCACATATTCTTCAACCACTTCATTGGTGCGATAACCCAATGCTTTTTTAAGTAAGGCTTTGCGTATTTTCTCCTCCTCGTCCACTTCTTTATTGCCTCCCGCCGACTATATGCCTAGATTATATTTTGCTCCAACTCCATAATTCAAGAAAGTATGCCAAAAATTTTTTATGGACAATTTAACTGCTATTAGGCACACTTTTAAAATTAAATTATAGAATGTTATTGTAGAGGTAAAACAAGTGGAAAAATTTTTAGAGTTTCAAGACGTAACCTATTTTTATCAGACTAAAGAAAGTGAAATTCATGCTCTGAACAAGATGTCTTTTAATGTGGAAGAATTTCAATTTGCTTCCCTCGTTGGCCCCAGTGGTTGTGGAAAAACAACCATCCTGTCACTGACGGCAGGACTTCTTCAAGCAAGCGAAGGCAAAATTCTGTTGCAAAATAAAGCGATTGCTAAGAATGACTCTCGTATCGGCTATATGTTCCAACGTGACCACTTATTCGAGTGGCGAAGCATTTGGCAAAATATCACGCTTGGTCTTGAATTACAAAAGATGAACAAAGACCCTAAAAAACTGGCTCTTGCTGAACAACTGCTTAAAAAATATGACCTCTACAGCTTCAAAAATAAAAAACCTCACCAGCTTTCTGGAGGAATGCGACAACGTGTTGCACTTATCAGAACTCTTGTGCTTGAACCGGCACTTTTACTTTTAGATGAACCCTTCTCAGCACTTGACTTCCAAACAAGGTTAAAAGTATGTGACGATGTTTACGATATAATAAAGTCGGAAAAGAAAACCGCTCTGCTTGTCACACATGACATTTCAGAGGCAATATCCATGTCCGACCGAATAATCATTCTAACTCAGCGTCCAGCCACTGTAAAAACAATGCTTGATTTAAACCTAGAAGGTGCATCTCCTCTAGAAAAACGTGAGGATAAAGATTTTGGCAAGCATTTTGAAATGATATGGAGAAATCTTTCTACTGATGAAAAACAAACTATCAAAAGCCCATGAAAAATACCTAAAAAGACTAAGAAAAGATAAAGCAATTGTTATCTTTTGGAGAATAGCTCTACTTGCATGTTTCTTAGGGATATGGCAACTCCTTGCAGACACCCATGTGATTGACCCATTTTTCTTTTCAAGTCCTTCGCGTATTGCCACCACCCTTGTCAATTTATTTGCGACCGGTAATCTATGGCTTCATATATGGACCTCCTTATATAAAACAATACTCGGCTTTGTCATCGCAATTGTGCTGGGGCTTATCATAGCGATAGCACTATGGTGGAGCGATCGACTTCGAAAAATTTTAGAACCCTATCTTATCATCTTAAACAGTTTGCCTAAAATCGCACTCGGCCCGATGATTATATTCTGGGTGGGGTCAGGAACAAGTGCAACTGTAGTAATGAGTGTTCTTATCTGCATAGTGATAACCATCATATCCATGCTAAACGCATTCATTTCCTGTGATAAAGATAAAATACTTCTCATGAAATCAATGCATGCAAATAAGTTTCAAATTCTATTTAAACTTGTGCTTCCAAATGCCCTACCAGAATTCGTGTCGGTACTTAAAATAAATGTGGGCATGAGTTGGGTTGGCACTGTTATGGGTGAATATCTTTCAAGTAAGGCAGGTCTTGGTTATTTAATCAATTATGGCAGCCAAATGCTTAAACTTGATATAGTCATGACAAGTATATTCCTACTTTGCCTTCTTGCAAGTGGAATGAATCTTCTTGTAAGCCTGCTTGAAAAACGGCAACAAAAATAGATCGCAAATTAAGAAAACGCCAAGCACACTTGAAATTGGATAAAAAAAGGCTACAATTTTGCCAAAGCCTAAAAAACTTACAGCAAAAGGAAAAATCACACTTAGCCATAGCACTACCTTTTCATTCTTTATCAGCCCTCTCAAAGAATTTGACAAAGCAAAAACAATGGAAAAAAGTGTGGTGGTGCAGCCAATAAGAATCAAAATTTGCATTAATACTTTATGCCCACCCGAAAACAAAGAAAGAAGTGGCATATCCATAGAAAAAGATTCTGGACTATGAAGTAATACAATATTTGTTACCAATAATATCAAACCAAGCACGAGTGCAGATAAGAAACTTACTCGTGCTTTTTGTTTTCGATTTAAACTCTGGCCCATATGTGCAAGCACAACCCCAGAGTTTGCGGTATTTAAAATCACATACAGCACACCATAATATAGACTCAAGAAATTGCTTGGTATCGTTATAGTTTGTTTGCCACCATTTATTAAAAGCAAAATTTCACTTATAAGTAAAACAATTACCATAAAAGGTACTAGGATAAGATTGGCTTTTTCCAAAGACCCTAAGCCGTGTTTTATAATATAAAAACACAGAAAAATAATAATTGCAATAGTCAAAACTGCAATTACTGGCCCTGTAAACACTATCAATTCTTGTGAGCCTGCAAACATTGCAGCTGCCAGCACAATGCAAATCAGAATATTAAGTATATTTGAAAATTTTGAAGTTTTAAGTCTTGCCACCGCCCGTTCTCCATAGCCCAGCATAAAACGGAATAAGCCCCAAAATAAAAAGAAAGCAATAAAGACTCCCACAAAAGATATTTTTCCGAAACAAGAAAAAAATACGACTATTTCTTTTCCACTGAGAAAACCCGAGCCGATAACCGTGCCTACGGTAACAAGAAAGGTCAAAAATGTTTTGTTCATGTTACTTTAATATATTTAAAAACAAATCTTGAAATTCATAAAAGGAGGAACCAATGTTTGATTGCAATTATGAACCAGGTAAATTCGTAGACATAAATGGCGGATGTTGTTGTGGCAGGCCACCTCATCATTCTTGTCATGGAGGATGGAATAGCAGTTTCCCAAACAACTGTGGCTGCGACAACAACCCATTTTGTAATACCAATAATTTTTTCAACAATAATTTCTGTGGTATGCCAAATTGTTGTCCTCAACCCTGCCCACCAAATTGTTGCGGGAGAATAAACTTTTCTATTCCCTGCAGTGCAATATACTTTTGGCTTGGCATGACAATGGCAGTAAACTGTTGTCGTTAAACAAAAAAGAGTATGCGTTAAAACATACTCTTTTCTTTTATAAATTCTTATATTCTTTTATATATTCTTTCAAAAGTTCAAAGGCTTTGTCATAAGTCTTTTCGTCTTCAAGGTCGCAACCCGCATCTTTCAAAATTTCATTTGGGGTCTTGCTTCCGCCGGCAGACAAATACCCTTTGTATTTTTGGACAGCCCCCTCTTCGCCAGATAGAATACGGCTTGAAAAGTTTAAAGCACATATCATACCGATTGCATACTTGTAAACATAGAAGCCCATAAAGAAATGTGGTATTCTTGCCCACTCATATTTAAGCTCTGGCAGTAGCGACAATTTTGGCATATACTTTTGACAAAGCGAGAAATACTTATCACAAAGACTATCCTTGGTAAGAACATTCTCTTTGTCAATTTCTTCAATCGCATATCTTTCAAACTCGGAAAACATCATCTGTCTGAAAATCGTGGATTGCACCCCTGCAAGCAAGTTGTCAAGCACGCTTAACTTTTCACTTTTTGGCAGATTTTCCATAAGATAATTTGAAAGAATCATTTCATTCGTTATGCTTGCAATCTCAGCAAGAAAGATTGGATATCCTGCTTTTTCCTCTGGCTGAGTTTTGTCAGAATAGAATGACTGCATCGCATGCCCAAGTTCATGAGCAAGAGTTGAAACCGATTCAAGATTGTCAACATAGTTTGTGAGCACAAATGGCGGATAGCCATAGGTTGAGCTTTGGTACGCCCCTGAACGCTTGTTCTTGTTTGGATAGCAGTCAATACGCCTTTCCTTAAAAGCTCGGTCAAGTTCACTTACATAATCATCGCCAAGCACAGCAAGCGCTTTTTTAACAATTTCAAGTCCTTCCTCAAATCTATACTTCTTTGAACTGGACTTGCCCACCGGTAAATATAGATCATAGTTGTGGAGTTGTTTTACCCCCAATTTCTTCTTTTTAAGGGTAAAATACTGATTGATAAGTTGAATATTTTCATTGACTTTCTTGGTAAGCGTTTCATAAATCTTTAAACTAACATCTTCGCCATCGAGATAACTTTGAAGTGTGCTGTCATATTTTTCAAGACGGGACACAAACACTTCTTTCTTGATCTCGCAAATGTAGTTCTCAGCCAAAAAGTCCACAAATTGTCCATACGCTTTCAAGGTGTTGAGGGATGATGACCTTCTAAGCACCTCATCCTTGCTTTCCATGTACTTGCTTCTTGTCGCATCATTAAGTTCATACTTTTTGCCCTTGCTGTCGACAGCGTCCTCATATTTTAATCCAACATTGCTGAAAAGTTCAAAAATCTCGTCAAAATTAGTGAAATTCATTCCTGCAAGAATGCGTGCATCATTTTCTGAAAGAGCATGTTTTTTGTGTTTTTTGAGTTGTCTAAAGGAATAGTCATAATTTTTAAACTTAGGGTCAGCAATAAGTTCATCGATAAACTTGTCTGAAAACTTTGACATCTCGGGATGTACATAGCTCAAAACTTTATTATACTTGGTCAGAAGGATGCTGCATCTTTCCACTTTTTCTTGCATTTTTGTGTCAGACATTTCCACATCTTTCATATGTGCATAAAAATGATAAATTGGTCTTACCAAAGCACTGAATTTTTTCTCATATTCAAATAAAGCCCAAAGCACTTTCTTGTCTTTAAGTTTCCCCTTGAATTTTTCGCCGTCAGCAAGCATCTTTTCTGCTTTTGCAAACTTTTCCTCAAATTCAGCATCGCTTTTGCAAAGGAAAGATAAATCCCATTTATATTTGTCAGCAATTTGGCTTCTTGTTTTCATATATCCCCCTATCTAAGAAAATATTTATCCATATAAAATTTATTCCATGGTGCTTTACTTGTGTCCGGCATAGCAACAAAAACCATCTTTTGCTTAGTTACTGGGTGAACAAATTCAAGCTTGCCGGCCCAAAGTCCGAGGTTTTTGCTAGCCCGCGATTTGTTTTTGCCATATTTATTATCGCCCACAAGCGGACAACCTAACCCTGCAAATTGCACGCGTATTTGATGACTTCGCCCTGTCAATATATTCACTTCAATCAAACTGTTGTTTTCATCATTTTGCAGCACCTTATATCTTAGTTCCGCTTTTTTAACCCCCTGCTCACTTTGAGGAACAATCTTAACAATGTTCTCCTTCTCATCTTTTTTAAGATAATTTACAAGGCTTCCGCTTTTGATTTGAGGCACGCCTTCACATACAGCGTAGTATGTTTTTTTCATCTCGTGACTAACAAGTTGAGCAGATAGCCTACTTGCAGATTTAGAATTTCTTGCAAAAACCATAATGCCACCAGTGGGTCTATCAAGTCTGTGTACCAGCCCAATAAAAGCCTCGCCCGGTTTATTATACTTTTCTTTAATATATGCTTTAACCATGCTAAGTAAATCAAGGTCTCCCGACTCGTCTGCCTGTGATGGCACATTCTGTGGCTTAACCACCACAATCACCTGATTATCTTCATATAAAACATTTAACTTATTTTCCATAATCTTACCTTTTAAAAAATCTTTAATCCTCTCGCACCGCATGGAAGAACAATATTTTCCTCTGTTGGAAGGCCAACTTCGTCAGCATCAATTCCGGCCTTGCCAAAGATAAGAGTAAGTATATTTTCAAGTACGCTTGCTTGAAGTCCTGTGGTATAAGAGTTTATCAGCACAAATAAAGGCTTATCAGAAAGAACTGTTTTTGTCAGCGACACAAAATCAAAGAGTTTATCTTCAAGTTTCCACATCTCGCCGTTTGGCCCCCTTCCATAACTTGGTGGGTCCATTATAATCGCGTCATAAGTATTGCCACGACGAATCTCCCTTTCAATAAACTTTTCACAATCATCAACAATAAAACGAATGTTTGTGATTCCATTTATATTTGCGTTCTCTTTGGCACGCTCCACCATACCTTTGCTAGCGTCAATATGAGTTACACTCGCTCCAGCCTTAGCACATGCAACAGAAGCCCCACCAGTGTAAGCAAAAAGATTTAAAATCTTGATAGGCCTTTTAGCGTTTTTAATTAGCTTCATCATCTCCGCCCAGTTTGCTGCTTGCTCTGGAAATAAGCCTGTATGCTTAAACCCCATAGGCTTAATGATAAACTTAAGCCCCTGCCAAGATATTGTCCACTGGGCTGGAATGTTATTGAAGTATTCCCAGCGGCCACCACCAGTGCTTTCACGCAAATAATGAGCGTCAAGCCCTTTCACTTTTGACAAGTTCTTTTGCGCATGCCAAATAACCTGTGGGTCTGGTCTCAAAAGTGTAACATTACCCCATCTTTCAAGTTTTTCGCCATCACCGGTGGCAAGCACGGTATAATCAGTCCATGTATCTGCGATTTTCAAATTTCACCTCTTAATAAATTTATTTTAGCAAGAATATGAAAAAAAGGCAACTAAGTTGCCCTTTTTCTTGAAAATACTAATTAAATTTTAGAAATAAATATTTTAAGTTGTTTTCCGTTAAACTCTAATGCACAATCAAAGTTTCCGTCACTACCCACAGAAAAACTATCCGCAAGCAAGGTTCGTGAAATAACCTCACTGTTTTTAAGAAGCACATTTTCAAAGTTACTTTCTCCCTTGAATTCAACCTTGATATGATTTGTAACTTCAAATCCACTATCCTTTCTAAGATTTTGCACTTTGCTGACAAACTCATTCACAAGTCCCTTATCAAGAAGGTCTTGCGTCAAAGTGGCATCAAGCACAACAGTAAGTTCTCCATCGCTGACAGATGAATATCCCTCTTTGTTTTTAAGATTGATAAGAAGGTCATCTTCCGTCAAAACAATTTCCTGACCGTTCACATCAAAGGTCAAAGGTTTGCCTTTTCTGATGTCGTTCACTGTTTTAACAGGGTCAATGCCCGCAAGCTTTTCACGTATCGCCCCAAGGAATTTACCATACTTTGGTCCCACCGTTTTAAGTTGAGGTTTAATCTCATAACTTACATACTCATCAGCGTCATGCAAGATTTCAAGATTTTCAACATTTAGTTCATCTTCAATTAATGCACTCAGTTCCTTGTTAAGTGTCATGTGCTTAGATGTACATATAATCACTTTTGAAAGTGGTTGACGATTCTTAACTCCACTTCCGCTTCGGCAGGCTCTGCCAAGTTCAACAACATTTAAAACTTTATTCATGCCGTCATTAAGTGAAGCATCAATATACTTTTCATCAGCCACAGGATATGGGCAGAAATGAACGCTTTCTGGTGCATTCTTGTCAAGACTACGAACAAGATTTTGATAAATCTTTTCAGATATGAATGGCACAAAAGGAGCAATCAATTTTGACAAGCCAACCAAAACATCATACAAAGTTTTGTAAGCCGTGCGCTTATCATCAGTCTCCTCACTACCCCAGAATCTTTCACGTGAACGTCTAACATACCAGTTTGATAATTTGTCAACAAACTCAGTAATTTCACGTGAAGGAGTCAAAAAGTCGTGTTTTTCAAGACACTTTTCGGTATTTTTGATTAAAGCGTTAAATTCTGAAAGAAGCCATTTATCAATAAATGCCAACTTGCAATCAGCAAGTTTATATTTTGTTGGGTCTATCTTATCTATTTCTGCATAGAGCACATAGAACGCATAAACATTCCAAAGCGTCCCCATAAACTTGCGTTGAAGGTCAATAAGGTTATCCTCATTGAAAGATAAACTTTGCCCAGGGTTGCAAGAATAGTAGAAGTACCAACGCAGTCCATCCGCACCCTCTTTGTTAAGAATTGCCCAAGGATCAATTCCGTTACCCTTAGATTTTGACATCTTCTGACCATACTGGTCGTTTACAAGTCCAAGTGCGGTACAACTTCTGTAAGGAGACTTACCAAATACAGCACTGTTGACCGCTTGAAGAGAATAGAACCACCCTCTTGTCTGGTCAATACCCTCGCAGATATAGTTTGCAGGGAAAGTCTTTTCAAAAAGGTCCTTGTTTTCAAATGGATAGTGATATTGAGCAAATGGCATAGAACCACTGTCAAACCAGCAGTCCATAACCTCAGGAGTTCTTCTCATTGTCTTGCGACATTTTGGACAAGGGAAAGTGATTTTGTCAAGGGTCGGCTTGTGAAGGTCAAGTTCGCCAGTCACGCCAGAAAGTTTGCGAAGTTCTTCCACACTGCCCACAACATAAATATGCCCTTCATCACATACCCAGAAAGGAAGTGGCGTGCCCCAATAACGAGTTCTGGAAATACCCCAGTCAATATTGTTGGCAAGGAAATTGCCCATACGCCCTTCTTTAATGAAGTCAGGCACCCAGTTGACAGACGCATTGTTTTTTACAAGCGTGTCCTTGATTGCAGTGGTCTTAACAAACCAAGTATCCTTTGCGTAATAAAGCAGTGGGCTTCCGCAACGCCAGCAGTGAGGATAAGAGTGCTCAAAAGGATGAACCTTAAACATCTTGTCCTCTTTTTTAAGTTTTTCAATTATAAATTTGTCAGCTTCTTTAACAAATAGCCCAGCAAACTCAGTACCCTCGCTCATCTTGCCCGCTTCATCAACAAACTGCAAGAAATCAAGTCCATATTTCTTTCCAACGTTGTAGTCATCTTCACCAAACGCTGGGGCGATATGAACAATACCAGTTCCGTCTTCGGTGGTAACATAGTCATCAACAACCACAAAATATCCAGTTTTCACCGTCGCTTTTGCATAGTCAAAAAGTGGTTCGTATTTGTGATATTCAAACTCTTTACCCTTCTTGGTGTAAAGAATTTTATAAGTCCCTTCCTCAAAAAGCGTTGGAACAAGTTTTTTAAGCATGATGTAATTTTTGCCATTGTGAGAGAGCTTGCAATACTCCTCATTTGGATTCATACAAATTGCAATATTGGATGGCAATGTCCAAGGTGTTGTTGTCCAAACAAGAAAATAGGTGTTCTCTTGATCCCTGCTTTTCATTTGAACATAAACACTGTTCTCTTTCAAGATTTTATAGTTATCGCCGTTTTCAACTTCCATTTTGGAAAGACTTGTTCCGCAACGTGGGCAATATGGCACAATCTTGTGTCCCTTGTAAATAAGCCCCTTCTTGTCCATTTCTTTAAGTGCCCAGAAAACGCTTTCGATATAGTTGTTGTCATAGGTAATGTAAGGATTATCAAGGTCAAGCCAGTATCCAAGGCGGTCAGTCATTTCCTCCCAAAGCCCTTTATATTTCCAAACAGACTCCTTGCAAAGATTGATAAATTTCTCAATGCCGTACTTTTCAATGTCCTGCTTGCCATTAAGCCCAAGTTTCTTTTCAACTTCAACTTCAACTGGAAGGCCGTGTGTGTCCCAGCCCGCTTTGCGTGGCACATAATACCCCTTCATCGCCATATAACGAGGTAAAATATCTTTCATCGTTCTTGTAAGCGGATGCCCAATATGTGGCATACCATTCGCAGTTGGAGGGCCTTCATAAAAGGAGTAGACTTTATCACTACCCTTATTTAAATCTAGTCCTTTTTTGATAATTCCGTTTTGTTTCCAAAACTCTAAAACTTCTTTTTCATTTTTAACAAAATCCAGCTTTGTTTCAACTTTCTGATACATAGTAAATTCACTTCCTTTATATTACGAATACTGGTCAAGTATCTTGTTCATTTCCATCGCGTCTGAACCAGTAATGATTCCCAGAGGCATTTCCTTGCTGCTGCCTGTCTTGGTTATAAGAATGGCAAGCAATTTGGAATTAGCGTGGAAGGCGTCAAGAGCCTCTTCAATTGTAATGTCAATCGGTGCAACATCATAATAATTGCTGTTTTCAATCCTTGAAAGCATGTCCTCAATTTTGACATTATTCAAAAATACATCTGCTTTTCCCCCAGACAATAAAAACTGCCCGAAAGAGTCCAAAATCTTTTGCCCGTTCGCAATACCGATAAGCCCCTCTTTGTCATAAACAGGGATATTGGAATATTTTGAATTTGACATAAGGGTGATAACCTCATACATTGTCTTGTTTGACTCAACAGTCAAAACATCACGTCGGACAAAGTCAAGGGCCTTAGGCGGAGCAGTAATAAGTTTTTCCAGCCTTTCAATATTTTCCACAACATTGTCATGTGGCTCTGCAATAATGAATTCATCATTGTTATGAACGATGGCATTTCTGAGTCTGCCATAGTCAATCAAAACATCTTCATTCTTTCTTACAATATAGTTAAGACTAACCGTTTTACGAATGACATCAGAAAAGCCCATACTACGACTAAAGTTGTAACGTGATTTTAATGTATAATCAATACTGTTGTATGCAGATATAAATCTTTGTGCATTTGTTTTTTTCTTTTCTGCCATACCTTTTCTCCTTTATGATATTTTACTATAAAAGCAAGAAAAAACAAAAAGAATTATTAAAATTATTAAATTAAAATACAAAACGTGGATAATCCACCAACTAAAAAAGCGAGATAAACATCTCGCTTGAATTTTCTTACCGAGCAGGCCAGCTTTGACAAACAAAAACCAACTGCCTCAAAAGTTTACAGCTCCACCAAAGTTACCCTATGGCACATCAGGTTACACCCTTAATGATGCTGCCGTCAGGCTCTGACATGGTTCGAGCGGCCCAATTGCATAGGACCTTGATTTCAACGCCGCAAACCTTTACACATATTTGACAAATGTAAGCCGAGGCGACCATTCGACCCTACTATAGCGGATTGTAGGTACAGAGCACCGCTAACTCTCCATCTAGCTCGGTTTTGTAATTATAGCATAATAAAACCCATTATGCAAGTAAAAAATTGTCGAAAACTATTTAACGACTTTCTTTACAGCGTTTTGAGCCTTAGTGGTAGCCTTTTTTGCTTTTTCGGCAGCCATATCCATTTCCTTAACAATTGCTTTTTCAGCTTTATCAACGGTTTTTTTTGTACCCTGTGAGTACTTATATAAAAGTACGCCAGTCACAAGGCCCATACCAAAGCCCATAAGCATGCAGATATCTTTCATCAGTCCCCCTCCTTGATTTTAGTATGTGAAGAAAGTGACAGATTATACATTACATAACTTTAAAGCATCCAGATATTTTATCCCGATAAAATAAAGTGCCCGAATATAACTATCAATTTTTACATTTTCATCGCCTTGCTCAATTCTTTTAAGCGTTGGAAGAGAAAACTGACATGCCCTACAAAAGATTGTCTTTTGGCAACCATACTTTTTGATAAACTCTGCAATCAACGCCCCACACTTCTTTTTAATTACTTTTTCGCTTTCGCTATTCATTTTTTCCTCCTTTTTAATGTTAGTTCAATATTGAACAGATAATAATTAAAAAAAATAAAAGCACTATAATAATAAATATGAGAAACTTTTCTAAGCGACTTAAAGAGTTAAGAGAAGAACAGGAATTAACTTTAAATCAATTAAGTAAAAAGGTCGGAATTTCGCGACCAACTTTATATCGCTTAGAAAAAGCCCAAACAGACATAAAAGGTGAACAAATCTTAATTTTATCTGATTTTTATAAGGTAAGTGCTGGCTATATCCTCGGATCAGAAGATTAGCAATCTTATTATATCATACAATTAGTCATGAGGTAAACGATTTTATACCAAATGTCATAAAATTTAAATATGAATAAATTTTCAGAAAGATTAAAAGAATTAAGAGAAGAAAAGGGTCTTTCACAAACTCAACTTGCAAAATTGACTAAAATAAGCCAACCTACTATAACACGTTGGGAAAATGGAGAAAGAACGCCTAACATAGATAGCATAATCACTTTATGCCACTTTTTTAATGTTTCAGCTGATTATTTAATAGGACTAGTGGATTGATATGGATTACAAATCACAATTTGGTAAAAATTTAAAAATGCTTAGAGAAGAGAAGGGAATCGGACAAATTGAACTCGCTGAAAAGCTCAATGTAAGCAAAGGTTCAATAAGTTTATGGGAAAACGGATTAAGGGAGCCTACAATGTCTTCACTTATCGTGCTTGCAAAGTTTTTTGGTTGTTCCATTGATTATTTAGTAGGTTTAGAAGATTAAAATCACTTGACTTAAAATTGTAAAACTCGTAATATTGTATTATGCAATACTTTACAGCGGATATTCATTTTGCCGACCCTGATACCCTTATTTACAGCAACCGCCCTTTCAAAAATATCAGGCAGTACGACAAATATATGATTAAACAGATAAACAAAACTGCAAAAAAGGATGATATCATCTATGTTTGCGGTGACTTTTTTGATTGTGATGGCCCTACCCACGACTCATATTTAAAATCCTCTCAATATGTCAAAAAGATTAAAGCAAAGATGTTGTTAATCGTTGGCAACAATGAAGAGCGGATAATCAAATACTTTTTCGACAATGATTTTGAAAAGTTCCGTGCTTACTGCAAGGATATCGGCTTTATCGACCTTGTGAAATCAGTACAGCTTAACTTTGCCGGACGAGATTTCTATCTTGTGCATGAGCCAGTCAACACCAACCCAAAATATATCAACCTTTTTGGACATATTCACAGCGGCGGTGTTTACAGAAGTTATGGCATCAATGTCGGCGTTGATCCATACCATTACAGACTTTGGTCAGAAAGTGATATTCTGGACTTTTTAGATTGGAAAGAAAAATGGATGAATCATGATGTCAATATAAATATGATATAAAAAGGTGGCTAAGCCACCTCTTTTTATTAATCATCATCAATCATTGCTTTGGCAGATTTCCTGCTTTCTTTTTCTTTTTTCTTATAGTAATCTTCAATTGCGGCATGGATGCTTTCTTCTGCAAGTACTGAGCAATGTATTTTGTGTGCAGGCATTTCTCCTAAGATTTCATACACCTGTTTGTTTGTAACTTTCAATGCGTCCTCAACACTTTTCCCTTTGATAAGGTCACATGCAACATCGGTTGAAGCAATTGCGGCACAGCAACCAAAGGTTTTAAATCTTGCATCTTTGATAACGCCATTATCATCAATAAGAAGATACATCTTCATGATATCGCCACATCCAGCGTTGCCAACCTTGCCTATTCCGTTTGCTCCACGCAGGCCGCCAGCATTTTTAGGATTTTTAAATCTTTCAATAATTTGTTGACTATACATCATGATTATTTCCTCCCTGCTTTAGTGATTGGTGAAATTGAACGAAGTTTGTTTACTGCCTTTTCAAGCACATCAACCACATAATCAATATCACTCTTTGTTGTGTTCTTGCCAAAAGAGAATCTGATTGAGCCCTGAGCGATTTCATCTGGAATCCCCATTGCTCTAAGCACGTGACTTGGCTCCAAAGCTTGTGAGGTGCAGGCAGACGCTGTTGAAACAGCCACGCCGTCAAGGTCAAGAAGCATCATGATTGATTCCCCTTCAATCATCTCAAAAGACATGTTAACGGTTCCGTTAATCTTTTGATGAGGATGCCCATTTACTTGAACATAAGGAATGCGCTCTGTCACCTTGTCAATGAAATAGGTGCGGATGGCTTTAAGTTTTTGTTGATTTATACTTAAATCCCTAACAGCGATTTCCACCGCTTTACCAAAACCAGCAACAGCAGGAACATCGGTTGTACCACCACGTTTTGCACGCTCTTGTGAGCCGCCCGCAATTAAGTTATCAATTCTAATTCCGTTCTTAAGATAGAGTGCACCGCAACCCTTTGGTCCATAGATCTTGTGTGCTGACATACTCATTGCATCAATTTCCATGTCTTGAACATCAATCTTAACCGCACCGATTGCTTGTACTGCGTCAGTATGGAATATCACACCGTATTCATGGGCAGTCTTTGCGATTGCTTTTATATTTTGTATTGTGCCCACCTCATTGTTCACTGTCATAATTGAAATAAGGGTTGTTGTTTTCTTAATCGAGTGAATAAGGTCTGCAAGGTTGATAAGGCCGTAACTATTAACTGGTAAATAGGTCACCTCAAAACCCTCTTTCTCAAGTTGCTTGCAAGCGTCAAGCACTGCGTGATGCTCGATTGCACTGGTAATGATGTGCTTACCTTTGTTTGCATAAGCGTGAGCAATACCCTTGATTGCCCAGTTGTCAGCCTCACTTCCACCAGAAGTAAAATAGATTTCATTTGATTTGTTTGCGTTGATGGCGTGAGCGATTCTATCTCTTGCACGGTCAACAATGTTTGCTGCTTCGCGGCCAAATCCATGCAAACTGTTTGCATTGCCATAAATAGTGTTAAAACATGGCAACATTTCAGCAAGCACTTCACTTGAAACATAGGTTGTTGCAGCATTATCAAGATAAACTTTTCTCATAGTCTTCCCCTTTTATCTGGAATAATTTTATCACTATTACGATTTAAAGTCAATAGTTAAATAAAAATCATGCAAAAAATGTTGTTTTTGCTTAAATATTTATCTTTTTTATTTAAATTATAGTATTGACAATTTCGCTGCTATGTAGTAGACTAAACGTATAAAAAGGATCAAAAATGAAAGATTTTAATTTTGTTAAATCAGCCGAAGAAATTTGCGAGGCTATCGCTGGAAATGATTATTATGTAGAGGTAAACAGTTTTAATCACAGTACTTCACCGTCAGTGGAAACAATGAATAAAGATGGACTATTTCTTACCTACAGTAAACTTGATGCACCAGAAAAGAAATATACCCTTTTAGTTGAAAATGAATTTGAGATTGCAAATCATGTTAAATTTAACAATCGACTTATCAAACATATGCTTCAAACTTATGGAGATGATTATCTTAAAAAAGTTACAATTTATCTCAAAAAAAGAGTGATGAAAAGAATGGAGTCAGATGCTAAAGATTTAACAAAAGTCAATGTACGTCTTAAAGAAGATCTTGAACCTTACAACGATATCTTTGCGGAAGTGAAACGCGAAGCGGCTGCCGCAGCCAAAGCAGAGGCAGAAAAATCTGTAAATGATGCAACTGAAGAAAAACCAACAGAAGCCGAATAAAACATGGAAAACAACATGAAAAATTTTAATTATATTCACAATGAAGACGAAGCAGCGGAAATCATCAAAAAGGCTTTCGGTAATAATGCTCGCATACTAATTTATAATATAAGAAATGACGAATCTTTTGAATTAAACGGACTAAGATTTAAATATTACGGCAAATCAATATATAATCAAGATTTTACACTTGTAAATGATTTTGAAATTATAAATGCAGAATGTGGACATATTAACACATATTTCACAAACTTATTCAGGACCACAATGGCACTTGTCAAAGATGAAGAAAATTATTTGGCTGACCTAGAAAAATTTTTAAATAACAAAGTTTGTTCACAAATCGAAAGCGTAAAAAAACTTATCAAAAAACGCAAAGAGGAAGAAGCAGAATAAAAAAAGACGGTTTAAACCGTCTTTTTTTATTTGGAAAATCCTAAACTTACAAGATGATTATAAACTTGTGCCGATGTCTGCGTACTGCTGCCCCCAATGGTAAGCAAACTTTTTTGAATAGGAAAGCCTCTATTAAGATTTGAATTAAACATCCAATCTCCACCCCCCCCCGCCAAGAGCCCTATTATACCTCATGACAGGAGAGGAATCAGGAATGTTATGACTGCCGCAACTTTTGTTGCTTTTTTCATAACTGCCTTATCTCCTTTATTTAATTGATTCTATTATATAACAATATTTTATTTTTACAGAATTTTTTTTATAAAAAACTATAAAAATGACTTAATTGTGTCTAGTGCGTCCTCATATTGCCATAATCCAATATGTTTTTCCCTTTCTTCCCCATTCTCAAATATTATTATGGTTGGAATGCTCATAACCCCATATCTTCTGGCAAGAGACTCACTTTCATCAACATCAACTTTATAGATACTCACCTTATCACCAAGTTCAACCGCAATATCCTCTAAAATAGGACTCATCATGCGACATGGACCACACCAGTTTGCAAAAAAGTCCACAACAACAATGCCTTTTTTAATGGATTCATCAAAATCTTTTAAACCTAAAACTTTCATATCCTTCTCCTTTTAATTATTTATTAGTGTTTAAAACACCTAATAACTTATTTATTACCACTGCTGAAATCGTTATTCCACACATTGCTGGGTAGTAACTTATGCTGCCAACCACCCCGCTTTTATTTTGCAAAGGCTTTGAATCAGTTGTAACAACATCCACCCCCTCTATTCCTTCACTTCGCAGTTTCTTTCGCACCACCTTGGCAAGCCCATCATCATGAGTTTTGTAAATATCTGTCAAATAGAAGTAAGGCACATCATATCTGTTTCCTGCACCCATTGCGGATATAATAGGAATGTTATTCTTCTTACAATGCACAATCAAAGCGATTTTATCTTTTACGCTGTCAATTGCATCAATGCACATATCACAATATGATATTATTTCTGCAACATTTTCTTCAGTTAACTTCTCGGCAACAACTTTAAGTTTTAAGTCAGGATTGATTTCTTTCATCATCTTTCCAAGCACATCCACCTTAAGCAAGCCAACAGTATTTACATTTGCAACGACCTGACGATTGATATTTGAGGTTGATACCCTGTCGAAATCGACAATCGTGATTTCTCCTAAACCTGCACGCGCAAGCATCATGGCAGCGTAACCGCCAACGCCGCCCACCCCGACGATCGTTACCTTTTTACTTGAAAGAGTATTCACTCCTTCTATATTTAATAATAATTCTGTTCTTGAAGTATCCATAAATTGCCTACAAAACATATTTTTTAAGGTCATACTTTTGTTTTGTGGCCTTAAATGCATTCTGAACATAACTTCGGTCTATCAATACCTCCAACATTGGATGGTCACCTGAAGCATTAAAGGATATGTCCTCCAACAAAGCTTCCATAAGGGTGTGAAGTCGGCGTGCGCCAATGTTTTCACTGGTTTCATTTTCGGCGACCGCAATTTCAGCGATCTCATCAATGGCATCCTCACCAAATTTTAATGCTATATTATCCACCTTCAAGATGCTTTGATATTGAAGTATAACAGAATTTTTAGTTTCGCTTAAGATACGTTTAAAATCATCCTTTGTTAAGTTTTCAAGTTCCACTCGAATTGGAAAACGACCTTGAAGTTCAGGAATCATATCTTCGATATTTGACACATGGAAAGCCCCTGAAGCAATGAACAACATAAAGTCAGTTTTAACATTGCCATATTTGGTTGCCACAGTGCTGCCTTCCACAATAGGAAGAATATCACGTTGAACACCTTCACGAGAGACATCTTGGTTATTTGAGCCTCCTGCACCGCCGATAATCTTATCAATTTCATCGATAAATATAATGCCTTCTTCTTCAGCTCGACGAATTGCCTCCGCATTAACATTATCGTTGTCAATAATTTTGTCGCATTCCTCACTTGTGATAATTTCACGAGCACGAGACACCGTCATTTTCCTTTTTTTACGTTTCTGAGGAAGCATACCATCAAACATAGAGCCAAGGCTTATTTCAGGTCCCCCAACTGCAAGAATAGGCTTTGGAGAATCCAAAACCATAATCTCTATGCTTTCTTCTTCAAGTTTGCCTTCGCGAAGCTGTGTCGTCACTTCATTTTTATCGGTGACTATGTCATTTGCGCGCCTTGTATCCACAATGGCATCAACAAGTCTTTGCTCAACCCTTGGCATAACCTTTTGCTCAACTTCATGTGCCTGCTCATCCTTAACCATGCGTACTGAAACTTCCACAAGGTCACGCACCATACTTTCAACATCTCGGCCAACATACCCAACTTCTGTGTACTTTGTTGCCTCAATCTTGATAAAAGGTGCTTTGACAAGTTTGGCAAGACGACGGGCAATCTCAGTTTTTCCCACTCCCGTAGGTCCACGCATAATGATATTCTTTGGGGTAATCTCATCGCGAAGTTCTTTTGGAAGTTTACTTCTTCTGTATCTATTTCTAAGTGCGATTGCAACTGCCCGTTTTGCTTTATCTTGACCAATAATATATTTGTCAAGTTCTTCAACAATCTGTCTTGGTGTATAGTTCATGATTAAACCTCCTCAACAATGATATTACTATTTGTATAAACGCAAATATCACTTGCAATTTTAAGTGCTTTAAATGCAATATCCTTGGCAGAAAGCTTGGTGTTATCCATCAGTGCTTTGCCGGCTGCAAACGCAAAATTTCCACCAGAGCCAATTGCACATATATCACCATCGGGCTCCAAGACCTCGCCATTTCCAGCAATTAAAAGCATTTGATTTTTATCGGCGGCAATCATGAGTGCCTCCAATTTCCTTGCAGCCTTATCCTCTCGCCATGTCTTTGCAAGTTCCACCGCACTTCTCATAAGATTACCAGAAAACTTATTAAGCATTGCTTCAAATCTTTCACTAAGCGAAAAAGCATCGGCCACTCCGCCAGCAAAGCCAATAACAACGCTGTCGTTGTAAATTCGTCTAACTTTACGGGCTGACCCTTTGAATATTATGGTTTCTCCCATAGTTACCTGACCATCCCCAGCAATAGCAATCTTGCCATTCCTTTTCACACCACATATCGTTGTGGCTCTAAACATTTCTTCCATTATATTCCTCCTCAAATTTGCTGATAAGAGCTATTGAACTTGCAAATATCTCCTTCTCTGTGTCAATGTTTGATTTTATTATATCATAATTTGCAATAATTGGGTTAAAATTTAAAGCATTTTGGGTAATTAATTTCTGCATTAAATGACCAATACATGTTTTTTGTGGAAGTTCCGACATTCTTTTACCTTTAATGAAATTTAAAACGTTGTGTCCAACATACAGTCCACTAGCCATGCCTTCAACATGCCCGAAAATGCCAGCTATGTTTCCAGCAAAAAACAGCCTCTCACATTTATGTGCTTGCCCAAAATTATTTATAACAGACGGGGCATTTAAATAACTATTTGAAATTGGTCTGCTGCAACGAATTAAGTTTGAACGGCTTAAAGCCTTTATTGAGTTTATTATCTGCTTCTGACTTGCCTCAGGCAAATTACTACAAAAGCCATCAATTTGAAAATTATCTCCAACTTCTTTAAGTTTTAAAGCAGCATAGGGCTTTTCTATTCCGCACAAAAACACAGGTTTCATAAATGTGTTTTTAAGAGCATCCTTATTTTTAATAACAATGTCCTCAATACATCGTAAATCATGGTTCTTATTTTTAAGGTAATCAAGGTTATCATTTCTTTGCTTTATGATTTCGTTGCAAAGCGAGATATATTCTTCATAGTTAAAAGGTATATAGTGAACCCCATCATTTTCCGCTTTTGATTTAAGTTTATCAGTTTCAACGCAATTTACTATCGGCATTTGTTGATAACAGTTATAACAACGCAGGGAACCAAACTCATTTTGGAGCCACTCATAAAGTTTTCCTTCCGTCCTGCTGCCAGAAGCGATAACATTTATTTCTTTTAAATTAATTTCATGCACACAAATATCAAAATAGTCAATATTTTTGTTGCTTTTCAGTCTTTCAACGCCATAATCAAGAATTTTATCAGCATTGCAGGTGTTAGGGAAAAGTTTGTTTAATCTTTCCTCTTCCCATACAAGTTCACTGCCAAGTTTTTTAATTTCACCGCGAAGTATTTGCCTTGCTAAAATATCGTTTGCACTAAGCCCCTCATTTTGACATGCACCCAGCCCGTCACATTTATAAGGAGCACCTCGCCAATTAAACATATGGACACGAATACCATGCCTTGCCAAAAACAAAGCACATTCAATGCCTGCAAAACCGCCGCCTATAACGTTTACATGAAAATTATTCTCCATCGCCTTCCTTGTAAGAACATTCCTTATTGCTACATTTGATAGTTTTACCTTTTCTAATAATCGGGCTATTACAATTTGGACACTTTGTTCCTGTTGTTATATCCCAACTCATAAAGTTACATTCTGGATAGCGTTCACATGAATAAAACAGTTTTCCTTTCTTACTTTTACGAGCAAGAGTGTTTGCCCCACATTCTGGGCATACGCCAGCGACCTTCTTTTCTTCTTCCATTGGTTTGATGTTTCGACATTTTGGGAAATTAGAACAGCCTAAAAACTTGCCGTATCGTCCATCACGTATAAGCATCTTTCCCCCGCATTTCTCACAGATAATATCTGTTTCTTGTGGCGGTTCTTTCATGGTTACACTGCTTGCATCTGCTTTTTCAAGCAGACCTTTAAATCCATCCCAAAAGTTGTTGACAACATTATGCCAATCTTCTCCAGTTTCAACAATATCATCAAGACGTTTTTCCATGTGTGCCGTAAATTTCACATTTATGACAGAACTGAAAAATTGTTCAAGGTAGTCTGTTATATTTCTTCCAAGTTTTGTTGGCACAAGATAACGTCCGTCTTTTTCTGCATATTTACGAGAGGTGAGCACATTGATTATTGGTGTATATGTTGCAGGACGTCCTATCCCCTTTTCTTCCATTGCTTTAACAAGGCTTGATTCAGTAAATCTTACTGGTGGTTTGGTAAATTTTTGTTCAGGTTTGATTTCCTTGCAAGGCAAAACGTCGCCCTGATTAAGAGGTGGCAATTTTCCAGCAAGCCCCTCTTTATTTTCTTCTTCAACAAATTCCTTATAAACTGAGGTAAACCCCGGGAATAACATGGTTTTCCCAGACACCCTAAAGCCATAATCCTCCACACTCAGCCCAACAGAAACATTTGCAAACTCTGCTTCTGTCATTTGGCTTGCCAAAAATCGCTCATAAATTAATTTATATAAGCGGTATTGGTCACTTGTGACTGTTTCTTTGATTTTATCAGGCGTCATTTCAATGGAAATAGGCCTTATTGCTTCATGGGCATCCTGTGCATTTTCTTTGGTGTGATAAATATTAGGCTTTTCGGGAACAAATTTCTCACCATAGATCTTAGTTATATAATCACGACATGCATTTTGTGCATCCGCAGAAACTCTCACAGAGTCCGTTCTTATGTAGGTTACAAGAGCTATCCTTCCCTCGCCCTTTACTTCCACACCTTCATAAAGATTTTGTGCTGCCGTGGAAATACGTGAAAGACTCATGCCAAGTTTATTACCAGCATCTTGTTGCATAGTACTTGTGGTAAAAGGAGGAAGCGCATGCTGTTTTGTGTTCGATTTTTTAAGTTCGCTTACAACAAAATCCTTATCTTTTATTTCAGCAAGAAGTGAATCCACCTCTTCCCTACTCTTAGGAACATATTTTTTCTTCTTTTTAGTTGTTAAGTTTGCTTTAAAAGGAGTTTTATCTTTTTCAAGTGTAGCGAGCACCGTCCAATACTCTTCTGGTTTAAACTGCTCGATTTCCTTTTCACGATCAACAATAAGCTTTAATGCCACAGATTGCACACGTCCCGCACTTATCTTTGGCGCAATCTTCTTGCAAATTATAGGTGACAATTTATAACCCACAATCCTGTCCAGCACTCTTCTTGCCTGCTGGGCATCAACAAGATTTTCGTCAATCTCACGAGGTTTCTCAAGTGCTTTTGTCACAGCCTTTTTGGAGATTTCGTTAAATTCAATCCTGCACTTCTTATCTTTTGGATAACCAAGGACATTTGCAACATGCCAAGAAATAGCTTCTCCTTCTCGGTCCGGGTCGGTTGCAATCAGAACTTCATCTGCATGTTCCGCTTTCTTTTTTAAAGTGGAAATAAGTTCCTTTTTGTCAGGTACAATTTCATATTTAGGTTCAAAATTATTTTTAACGTCCAGTCCATAACTTTTGGTTGGAAGGTCACGAATATGCCCCTTTGTTGCAAATACATCATAACCAGAGCCAAGATACTTGGACAACGCTGGTGCTTTATGTGGTGATTCAATAATGACTAGTTTCAAAGTTTCCTCCATATGTCATTCTAAACCAGGCAATAATATCCGCCCGGCATTCTTCTTATTATCCCATTAATTTCCATAGTTGTCAAATAACTATTCAAAGAAATTATGTTTAAATTGCAATTTTCTGAGATAAAATCTATATCTTTTTCTCCGTTTTGTAAAAGTTCGACAATTTTTTGCTCAATTATGCCCAGTTGAACACATTTTTTTTGAGTGTTTTTAACTTCATCAATTCTCAAGTCGTATAATATGTCGCCAACTTCAGTAACACACATGCCATTACCTGATTTGATAATTTCGTTTGTCAATATGCTTTTTTCGCTGTTGATATTGCCGGGAACGGCATAAACACTTCTGCCATACTCTAAGGCAAAGTCCTTTGTGTGCACTGTGCCGCTTTTTACACCAGCCTCAGTAATTAAAACTCCGTCGCTTAATCCAGCAACAATACGATTTCGTTTTGGAAAAGAATATTTTGTTGCCTTTATAGAAGGACAATATTCGCTTACAAGCAAGCCTTTTTCTGCAATTTCTTTGGCAAGAGAGGTATGCTCTGATGGATAAATATGATTAAATCCTCCGCCAAGCACGGCAATGGTTTTTCCACCCACGTCCAGTGCTTTTCTATGTGCAATGCTATCCACTCCATAGGCAAGTCCACTGACAATCACAACATCCTGCCTTGCAAGTTCACCAGAAAGTTTATCCGTTACCAGTCTTCCGTAATTAGTCGGCGAACGTGAACCAACCACACCCACACTTTTCATATTAAATAATGATAAATCTCCCTTGCAAAAGAGATAAAAAGGCGCATCATCCAAACCATTTAATTTTTCAGGATAATCATCACTATATTTTGTTATCACCTTTATATCTTTTTCACGTAAATTTGACCAGTATGAATTTATATTTCGTTCACTTGCTTGTTCTTTCATATGTTCAAGTGTTGGAAATGGCAGGATTTGTTCCAATCCTTTTTGCTTTACAAAAGCTTCTATGCTAATTTCATCAAGAGCTTCTAAAAGCATACCAATTTTACTTGTAGACAAATCAAACTGTGAAATAAAAACCAAAAATCTTTCTTTATCAGACATTTTACCCCCAATATTTTCTGTCAAGCGAACGATAACTTATTGCTTCAGCAATATGCTGCTGCAAGATATCTTCACTGCCTTCGAGGTCAGCAATTGTCCTTGCCACCCTAAGTATTCGATCATGTGCTCTTGCACTAAGTTTAAGCTTTTCAAAAGCCATACGAAGAAGGTATTCACCATTATCATCTAACTTGCAATATTTTTTGGTTTGAGGAACGCCCATTTTTGCATTAGAGTATATTTTTGTCCCTGCAAACCGTTGAAGTTGAACTTCTCTGGCCCTGTCCACACGGGTCTTAATATCACTTGAACATTCCTCTTTATCTTGGCTTCTTAAGTCATCATAAGACACGTTGTCCACTTCAATATGTATATCAATTCTGTCCATAATTGGTCCCGACAATTTTGCAAGATATTTATGAATTTGACTTGGCGAGCAGGTACATTCTTTATCTTTGCTTCCGTAATTCCCACAAGGACAAGGATTCATGCTGGCAATTAGGGTAAAATTGGCTGGATACGTCACTGTAGAGTTTGCTCTTGCTACAGTTATAACCCCGTCCTCAAGTGGTTGACGAAGGGTTTCAATAGTATGACGAGAGTATTCTGGCAATTCGTCTAGGAATAATACTCCATTGTGAGCCAGACTTATTTCCCCGGGCTTACTGTTATTACCACCACCTGTCAAACTGACAGTTGAAGCTGTATGATGGGGGCTTCTAAATGGCCTATTTGCCACAATCCCTTTATTTAAATCAAGTTCTCCCGCAACAGAATGAATTTTGGTTACTTCAAGTGCTTCTTCAAAGGTCAAATCCGGTAATATTGAAGGAAAGCATTTTGCAAGCATACTCTTTCCACTGCCTGGAGTCCCGATCATAATTACGTTATGTCCTCCTGCAGCGGCAATCTCAAGCGCACGTTTGGCACGAGCCTGACCTTTAACATTTGAAAAATCAAGGGCATTAATAGTGGAAGCAATGACAGAGTCATAATCGCAAATTTCCACAGTATTTATATTTTGCTCACCCTTCAAAAAGGAAACACATTCGTTCAAACTTTTTACTGGATAAACATTGATGCCCTGAATGAAGCTTGCTTCAACTGCATTGTCGAATGGGATGATAAAACTTTTTAATCCTGCTTTGCGGGCTGAGATAAGAATAGGAAGCAGTCCCTTAACTTTTTTTACCTGACCATCCAGAGAAAGCTCACCAATATAACAAAAATTACTTGCATTTTTTATTGTGTTGTCTTTATTTAAAGAAATTATTGCAATTGCCATAGCGAGATCATAAATAGGTCCTTCTTTTTTGATGTCGGCAGGAGCAAGGTTTATTGTTATTCGCTTTACTGGATACTCAAAGCCGCTGTTACGAATTGCGGAACGCACCCGTTCCTTAGACTCTTTAATGGCAGTGTCAGCAAGCCCAACAACATCAAATTTAGGCAACCCATTTGATATATCAGTTTCAACTTCAACTGGATAGCCTTCAATCCCTTTTAATCCAAAACTTTTCACTTTTGCAAGCATATACTACAACCTTAATCCTTTTAATTCTTCCTTCTGCTCAATTGTAATCCGATAAGAATCACGCATTTTGGAAATTGCCTTATTCCTCAAAAATTTGTCCTCTATGGTTTTTAATTTGCTAAGCGTATAGGAATAATCTCTTATTCCCGCCTCCGCAAGCGACCAAGCCTGAGCCATTCTAACATAATATGCCTCATTTTTAACAGACAAGATAAGACCTAACGCATCCCTGACATCCTTTCTAAGAATAAAAGACATGAGATATATTATCCCTACACGTATTTGAAACTCGTCCTTACGCTTTAAAAGACCTTCGAAATAAACTTTTTCGCTTTCCAAGCCTTTTAATCTACTTACAATCATATCACAATGGGCCCAATTATCAAAATAATCGATTAATTTGTCGAAACTTTTTATTTTTTCACCTGCAGAAATTTTGGAGCGGGCCAGCACCATACCCGCAAGCAAGATTTCCTCAAAACTTTCCAGAGGAATTTCTTCCATTCTCACTCCTCTTTTTACAAGTTCCTTAGCGTAATTTTCAATTACTGCTGTTTTCAATCCATACACATAATAATTTGTCACAACAATCCTTTTTTGAAACTCTGCATTTTCCTTATCCTCACGTTCATGAAAGAATGTTTTTATCTCATCTTGTAACATAAAATCTCCTTAGTTTTATTTTATCACAAGAGTATCACTAACCCAAACCAAATAACAAAAAAGAATGACAAAATGACATTCTTTTATTCTTCATTTTCTTCTCGATATTTCAGCACATTTCTGATATCGCTTATTGAAAGATCTTTGCCAAGTTCTTCACTTATTACTTTTTGTAAATTTTTTACCCCTCTTACTTCCACAGCAGCAAAACTTTTTACTTTTTTATTTAAACTTTCTGCTGCAGTTTTCAAGGTAATTTCATCTGATGATAAATATAGCGTTTGAAGAACTCTTGCTTGCTCTGTTGTAAGTTTAACAGAAATAAAGTTCCGTAGTTGTGATTGAAGAAGCACAGGTTCACCGCCTATTTTTTCAATTAATGCTTGTTTTTGTATCTCTTTCGATTCTATGTTAGTTTTATTGAAAATATCGGTACTTTTTAGAGCGCCTTGGCTTATAAGTATTTTTAAGTTTTTAATTGCTTTTTTTTCAAGTCTTGAAATATAAGTCTGAGAAAGCCCTATCTTTTGACTAATATCGTACTGACTTCCCTTCGTATCTCCCGACAAATATCTTAAACGCAGAACTTTCGCTTGATTTGATGGTAATAATGCAATGTATCTTTCAAGTTCTTGAATCTGCCTTGTTTTTTCATCATTTGACAACATGTGTTCTTCAATATCGTCATCACTTGCAAGAATATCCTTCAAAGTTAATTGATTACCATTAGTATCAATATTCACGATCTCATCAAAGGGTAAAATTACCCCCCCCCGCCTTGCCTGTTTTCTCATATACATTTTTATTTGATTAGAGATACAGTTTCCTGCATATGTTGCAAATTGAAATCCTAATTCCACATGAAAAGTTTGAACTGCTTTTATAAGCCCCAGTTTTCCAATTGAGAAAATGTCTTCAATCTCGTAACCATGAGTACTTCTATATTTTTGTGCGATGTGCCAGACAAAGTTTTCGTTTCGCGTTACTATTTCAGTAAACAATTTATCATACTCTCTTGTGCCCTGCACACAATCCTTTAACTGTTTGAACAATTTTATATTTTCTTCATTCGTCATTTTCATGCTTTTATTATAAACCAAACTGCAGCCAAAGTCAATATTGAAATTTATAAAAAGTTAATTTTTACCAAAGAATGCAACAGCAATTGCACCCGGACCGACATGAGTGCCTATGGTGCTTCCGATCATGAAATATGGCACACTGTCAGTTTCATTTTTCCAAAGATTTTCGCTGTCATTAAGATACTTTTTTAAATAATCATCCGATAAACCTGAATACCCCAAAGCAAAAGGCATAGAAAAATCAATACCCCCACAATTATCAACAAGTTGATTCAAAAGATTATTCCCTTTCTTTGATCCAATCGCCTTACCAACAAGCTTCACTTCGCCTTTAGTCACTGATACAACAGGCTTAATAGAAAGCATTTCGCCAGCAAATGCAGCCACCGAAGAGATTCTGCCACCTTTGCGAAGATATTTCAAAGTGTCAAGCACAGCAAGAAGTTCAATCTTTGTTTTCTTCTCATTTAATTCACCTACAATCTCAGAAATAGAAAGACGTCCTTCCTGAACCAGTCTGATTGCATATTGGCAAAGAATACGCTCCCCAATACAAACATTTAAGCTGTCAATCACCCAAACTTTACCCGAAAATTTTTTCGCAGCAGCCACCGCGCTGTTATATGTTCCAGAAAGTTTGGAGGACATTGTAATTGCTATAACCTCGTCTCCATTTCGAGTAAGAGCTTCGAATTTTTCAACAAATCTGAACTCGTTTATCTGGCTAGTTTTGGGAATTTCATTACTTTCAATCAGCTTTTCAAAAAATTCACGATGAGACAGGTTTATTCCATCCATATATTCCATATCCCCAAATTGAATTTGCATTGGTATCATATCAACACCAAGTGTTTTTGCTTCCTGCATATCAATATCAGAAGCGGAATCTATTAAAATTTTAATCATATTTTTTCTCCTTTACTTTCACATATATTTTTTAAATTATCATTTATCTTATTTAACAAGGAATAAAGTATCTTTCTCTCATCCTCTCTTATCCCCACGCTTGCAATATCCATGATGCCATCAATCTTTAAAGCAATTATCTTTCCAAGTTCTTTTCCTTTTTGGGTAAGCGTATAAGGATTACGATATTTTTTATTTTCCTCATTAAGTACAACCAACCCCTTGCTTTCAAGTTCTTTTAAGGTCCTAGAAATTGCAGCCTTGTCTTCTTCACATATTTCACTCAATTGCTTAGCATTCAGCCCCTTTTCTTCATTAAACAGAAAGTAAAGACATTGAACTTGATTTCCTTTTAACCCAAATTCATGCATCTGTGAATTTTTGATTTTAAGAATATATCGATTAATATTTAATATAAGTGAGGTAAACTTTTCATATCTTTCATGCATCTTTTTTCTCCTTATAAAAATATATTACATGAAATTTGTTGATATGTCAACAAATTTACGATAAAAATAAAAAAGAATGCTTTATTACCATTCTTTTTCACTCCCACTCTTCTGGACGATAACTTAAAATTGATTTAATTTCCTCAACTGAATATATAATTGCGGGATGCGATTTTTTATATTCTGTTTGAAGCAGTTTCAATCCATCAAGATTCGCAACTGAAACAGTCGTGGAAGATATACCCAATGTTTTAGCAGCCTTTCTCTGACTAACCCTATCTGAAGAATAATAAAGTTCCAAAAGAACTAACGCATTTTTTTCAGGTAATTTTGTTTTTATAATATTCTTAAGTTGCGCCTTGACTTCTTTATATTTGCCCTCTTGAACCAACTCTTTTGGCAGATTTTCAGTTTCGCCTATCAACTTCGCATCCGGATTCTTGGCAAGTAGTTGGGAATTGTGTATTGCTTGTGCTTCGATACGCGATACATATGATTGAGAAAATCCCAAAAACTTAGCAATAGCTTTTTGTTTTGTTACATCAAACCCTGAAAGATATTTTTTCTTTAATACAAGCTTTTGTTTAGGTGGTAGTTTATCTATAATTTCCTTCAGATCTCTTCTTTTCTGCAAATTTTCATCTTTTGAAATTACGTCCTCTTCTATATCTTCTTCGCTTTGAAGAATATCTTCAATTTGCAGTTCATTACCATCACGGTCATAAGCTAATACGGTGCTTAAAGAAACCACCAGTGAATTTTTTTTTAATTTTCTACAATACATAAGAATTTCATTTTCAATACAACGTGTGGCATAAGTTGCAAAAAGAAAATTTTTGGATATATTATAACTTCTCACTGCTTTTAAAAGTCCTAAAGATGCAACAGAAAAAATGTCTTGTCCTTCATCATAACTACAATTATTAAAATATTTTTTGGCTATATTTGCAACAAGCGGCATATTATTTTTCACAATTTCCTGTTCCAATCTTTTGTATTCACTGGAATCTTTGTCATATTTATTCAATTCTTTAAATAACTCTTGATTTTTAAGATATGTTTTTTCCATATAAATATTATAATACTGCCATACTCAAAAATTTAAAATTAAAAATTAAAAAAATTGATGTAAAATGTCGAATAAATATAAAAATCGCAACTCTTGTTGCGATTTAAAATTAATTGTTGTCTTTTGATTTGATCTTAGCAGCCTTACCAGTAAGATCCCTTACATAATAAAGTTTTGCTCTTCTTGGGCTACCCTTTCTTACAACTTCAACACTTGCAATAAGTGGAGAGTGGATAGGGAAAGTACGCTCAACGCCAACACCGTTTGAGATTTTTCTAACAGTGAAAGTTTCTCTTGAACCGCCGTTCTTCTTTGCGATAACAACGCCTTCAAAAGCCTGAATTCTTTCTTTATCGCCTTCCTTAATCTTAACGTTAACTTTAACAGTATCACCAACGTTAAAAGCGGAGAGATTTTCTTTCATGTATTCTTTTTCAATTTGATCAATAACATTACTCATGATTAGTTCTCCTTTTAAATAAAATTTAGTGGTTTAATATTAGCCTCTTTTTCTTGCTCTTTTACGAGCAGCCTCGCGTTTTTTCTTCTTAGCAACGCTTGGTTTATCATAGGCTTCTTTCTTTCTTATATCGCCGATAATACCGTCTTTTTGGCACTTTCGCTTAAAACGTTTGAGAGCACTTTCAAGACTTTCGTTCTCGCCAACCTTAACTGTTGTCAACTTTATCACCACCTTCTATTTTTAAGTTCCGTATTATTATATATGTAAACAAGGAAAAAGTCAACTGAAATTACCAAACTTTTTTATTTTAGCCTTTGCCCCATCTTTAAAAGATTTGCCGATTTTTACATCTATTATTTTATTTATGATGTTTTTATAACTCCTAATATAGCATTTAATATAGTTTTCAGTGTATCCAACATAATGATGTCCAACTTTTTCCTCAACAAGCACTTTACCAGTCTTGTTTGCTTCAATAAATGCAACTTGAAGTTCCTGCTTCAATTTGTTTAAAACTTCAAAGCGGGATTGCTTAATTTCCGGAGCTATGTCGGGAAGTTTGCTTGCCACCGTCCCCTGCCTGTGTGAATATTGGAAGATATGTAAAGATGAAAACTTAACCTTTTTGATAAATTCAACTGTTTCATTAAACTCTTCATCAGTTTCCCCTGGAAATCCCACAATCACGTCTGTTGATATGCAAGCAAGAGGGAAATATCTTCTTATGCTTTCAACCGACTGATAGAATTGAGCAGGAGTATAATGTCTGTTCATGCGTTTAAGCACGCTTTCACTTCCACTTTGAAGAGAGAGATGAAAATGTGGGCAGAAGTTTCTTAGTCCAGCAAGGCCAATCACAAATTCATCACTAACCAAACTCTCTTCCATAGAACTTAATCTTAACCTTTTGCCATAATCATCAAGTCTTTCAAGCAGTGTCAAAAGCCCAGGATCCCCATTAATCTTGTAATCAGTGACATTGATTCCTGTCAAAACCACCTCTTTGATATCATCTGACAAAGCCGCAACCTCATTTAATATGCTGATAATCTCACGCGACCTTGAACGCCCACGCAAATATGGAATGATACAATAAGAACAAAAGTTGTTGCATCCGTCTTGGATTTTAATATAGGCACGAGCCCTATCTTGTTCGGCATGCATATCGTCCTCATACTGCTGTGGAAGCGGAGCAATTTTCTCCCCCATTTCTTCCAAAGCATCTGCGATTTTTATCTTTGCACTTACGCCACTAACAAATGTTGCGTCCTTTTCAATAAACTGCTTTGAATTATTCTGACTTGCACACCCACAAACAAATATTTTAGCATCGCTATTTAACTTTCGGCATTTTGCAATCATCTGACGTGATTTTTTCTCGGCTTCGGCAGTAACAGCACAAGAGTTGATAATATAGATGTCAGCAGGTTCCAGTTCACTGCTTACATCATGCCCCTTTAATTTTAAATTGTATTTCAATGAATCACTTTCGTATTTATTTACCTTACATCCAAGCGTTAAAATAACGATTTTCATATTTCTCCTTAGTTTTCTGATAATATATCCACAATAGACAACATTGCCACACTCGCCGTATCACAACGAAGTATTCTTGTCCCTAAACTGATTGACTTAACCTTCTCACTGGCACTAATAATAAGCTGCGCTTCCTCTTCTGAAAAGCCACCTTCAGCCCCCACAATAACCGCAACATTATTTTTTCCAATCAATGTGTCGGGCTTGAGTGGTGTATTGCTGTTTTCATATGCAAATATAACCACATCAAAAGAAGATAACTCTTTAAGTGCCGACTTAAAATCTGCAACATCATAGACCTCGACAAGCCTGCTCCTTTCACATTGCTTGCAAGCGGTTTGAATAATCTGATTTACCCGCTCCCGCTTAAAAGAGTGATTTACAGTAAATTTTGAAATGAATGGTCGAATTTCACTTACCCCAAGTTCCACAGCCTTAGTGATTATCGTTTCAAAATACTCCCGCTTTGGCATGGCTTGATAAAGGACAATGTTTTTCTTTGGCTCTCCCACACAACGCTCCACTTTGTTTATATCACACACAGCTTTGTTTTTTCCCACCTCTGCAAGCGTGCAATAATAATCATTCTCATCATCAACCGAAACGATAATTTCCTGTCCTTCCCTCATACGCAAAACTTGACGGAGGTGAATAAGTTCACTTCCGTCTATAACAATTTTATCATTTTCTTTTCGTCCAAAGAATCTCTTCATAAAATTAGTATAACGCTTTTCAACCTCTATTGCAAACTAATTTTAACAAACAAATCACATTAACTGACAAAGTTTTTGATAAAACTTTCTCTGTGAATTTTTGACTTGCCATATTTTTTAAGTGCTTCAATATGAGTTTTCGTACCATACCCCTTATGTTTAGCAAAATTATATTGTGGATATTTTTCATCAAGACTGACCATAAGCCTATCCCGATACACTTTAGCCAAAATCGAAGCCGCGGCAATATTATAGGAAAGAGCGTCGCCCCTTATGATATTTTCCTGTGGCACACTGCAATCAATTTTAACAGCATCAATCAGCACAATATCCGGCTTGACTTTTATACTTTCAAGTGCCCGCTTCATGCCAAGGCGTGTTGCTTGCAAAATGTTTATTTCATCAATCGTCTTTTCATCAATTTCAATAATTGAATAGGAAACTGCGGTGGATATTATTTTTTCATACAACGCTTCACGCTTTTTGGTAGAAAGTTTTTTGCTGTCATTAATGCCATCTATAATTTTATCCTCATCCATCGGCATTATAACGCAAGCACAAACAACTGGGCCAGCAAGTGGCCCTCTGCCCGCCTCATCAATTCCTGCAACAATCTTCCCTTGATATTTCTTCTCGTAATCTAACATAGTTTAAGTATATAAATTTTAACATTTTTTCGCAAATAAAAATTGTTGCAGTAGCGATAACTCTTAATTTATTTAATGTGATAAATTAAAAACTGTAAATGTACGTTGACGCGATTTACAAATAGACTATGTTACAATTGACTAAAAGGAGGAAAAATGGGGTACATTTTAAGACTTGAAGAATTAAGGAAAGAAAAAGGACTTTCTCAAAAAGCACTAGCAAAAGAATTGAAAGTAGATACAAAAACAATTAAACATTGGGAACAAACGCAAAAAATAAAGAGTATAAAACATGTTATAGCAATAGTGTTATTCTTTAATGTAAGTGTAGATTATTTGTGCGGTTTAAGTAATGAATGGATTCATAAACAAAAAAATAACGGGAATTAATCCGTTATTTTTTGTATTAAATATATTCAACAAAATAAATTTTAAAATCGGACTGGAAGATTTCATAGTGAAAGGGCTTTGCCCGCTCTTGAAATCTGGAAGGACACTTTATTGGAAGAAGCTTGGGAGAGAAACCGCCGAGATAGCGAGTTAGCACACTTTACGTGTGCGTGTCCGCGTTATTTCGAGGTGGTGTCGCCACAATTTTTCATAAATCTATCATATTTAGGATAAGCTTCTTGACCGAGCGATTTTGAAAGTTGTTCAATCTTCGCCTTCGTATCCTTATCAAGTTTCTTTGGCACTTCCGCCTTGATTGTTACAAGCATATCGCCATAACTATCTCTGTGAACATTCTTTACACCCTTATTCTTTATCCTCATTACAGTTCCGCTTGCTGTCAGTTCTGGGATGTTCAAGGTATAACTACCTTTCAATGTTGGAATGTCAATTTTTCCACCAAGAAGCGTTGTGGTAAATGGAACATATAGGTCAAGATAAATATCGTCATCCTTTCTTATAAGAATTTTATGCTTTGCTACACTTATCTTTATGTTAAGGTCGCCGGGCACTCCATCACGAAGTGGAACATTTCCTTCCCCGCGCATGCGAAGTGTCTGTCCATCGTCAATACCCTCTGGCACTTTAACCTTGATGGTTTTATTGACCCTTCTATAACCCTTTCCAGAGCACTCAGCACATTTTTCACGAATATTTTTACCTGTTCCGTTACATTTTTGACAAATACCCTCGCGAATGGTTGTTCCAAACATGGTGTTTTGTTGATAGCGTACTCTTCCAGTGCCGCGACACTCTGAGCAGGTGGTAAATTCTCTTCCATTCTTTGCTCCAGTGCCTTGACAAGCATCGCACTTTTCCACTCTGCCCACTGTGATATTTTTCTCGCAGCCAAAAGCAGCCTCTTCAAAAGAAAGATTTATTGCAACATTGATATCTTGCCCCCGCTCTTGCATCCTTGCTCCGTGGTCGCCACCGCCGAATGCAGAGAAGATGTCGGAAAAAATATCCGAAAATCCTCCGCCTCCCCCAAAGAAATCGCCAAAGCCACCGCCGCCCTGACCGCCAGTAAATTGAGGGCCATCAGCAGAGCCATATTGGTCATAGTTTGCCTTTTTTCTAGGGTCGCTTAAAACCTCATAAGCCTCATTGATTTCCTTAAACTTTTCAGCAGCTTCCGGCGTCTTATTTAAATCAGGATGGTATTTTTTTGCCATGCGACGATAGGCGGACTTAATTTCGTCCTCCCCCGCGCCTCGTTCTACACCTAAAACTCCATAGTAGTCTTTGTTAGCCATTTTGTATCCCTTTATTAAATTTTAGTATTTTTTATAATCCATTCATGATAATCTCTTGATAGTTTTATTATTGCTGTTGCAATAATCTCTGGACAATCATAAGAATGATTTTCTTTTATTGTTTTCTCAACTATATTAAATAAACTTTCTCTTGTTTTCATAACCAATATAAATTCTTTCGTAATTTCCCTGTTGCTATCCCAAATATAATGGCTTTCTATTTCAGAGATTTGCCCGCAGGCAATTAATTTTTTATCTAATAAAGTTTCTGCAACTTTTGCTGCTTCTTCTTTATTATCAAAAGTAGTTTTTATCTCAATACAAGCTGGTAACGAATTATCATATCCATAGGTTGTCTCTTTAATCATATTCATTATTTCTCTCCTAATTGATAACTGTTAGATATTTTAACTATATTTTCTTGATTTTTTATTCAACGTCAACAACTGGGTCGCTGTCGTTTCCGCCATTATTTCCACCATTTCCGTTTGGATCAGTGCCGTTTGGATTAGCGTTTTGATACATCTTAGTGAAAACTTCATTTGAAACGTTGGTAAGATCTTCAAGACCCTTCTTAACCACCTCAACATCGGTGCTTTCAAAATCTTTCTTTGCCTTCTCTACAGCATCCTCAAGTTTCTTCTTATCCTCTACTGAAAGTTTGTCGCCGTTGTCTTTAAGCATTTTTTCTATTGAATAAACCATGTTATCAGCTTGGTTCTTGGTTTCAACAAACTCTTTACGCTTCTTATCTTCCTCAGCGTGTTCCTCTGCCTCTTTGATAGCCTTTTCAATATCTTCATCTTTGAGGTTTGAAGAAGCTGTGATTGTAATTTTTTGTTCCTTATTTGTGCCAAGGTCTTTTGCAGAAACATTTACAATACCATTTGCATCGATATCGAAAGTAACTTCGATTTGAGGTACTCCTCTTGGTGCTGGTGGGATATCGGTAAGTTGGAATCTTCCAAGAGTCTTGTTTTGAGCAGCAAACTCACGTTCCCCTTGAAGAACATGAATGTCAACGCCCGGTTGATTGTCAACTGCAGTTGAGAACACCTGTGATTTCTTTGTAGGAATGGTTGTATTTCTTTCGATAAGTTTTGTGAACACTCCGCCAAGAGTTTCAATTCCGAGAGAAAGTGGGGTTACATCAAGAAGAAGAACATCTTTAACTTCTCCACCAAGAACGCCCGCTTGAATAGCCGCACCAACAGCAACGCATTCATCTGGGTTTACGCCCTTGTATGGCTCTTTGCCTGTGAAGTTTTTAACTGCTTCAAAAACGGCAGGGATACGAGTTGAACCACCAACAAGTACAACCTTGTTTACTTGGTCTTTAGAAAGTTTTGCATCTTTAAGGGCTCTTACAGTGCAATCGATTGTCTCTTTAACAAGGTCTTCTGTGATTGCATCAAATTTAGCACGAGTAAGCTCATATTCCATATGTTTAGGGCCAGTAGCGTCAGCAGAGATGAATGGAAGAGAAATAGTTGTTTTAGGGGTTGCTGAAAGGTCAATCTTGGCCTTTTCTGCTGCTTCTTTAAGTCTTTGCATTGCAAGACGATCTTGTGAAAGGTCGATGTTGTTTGTTTTCTTAAACTCTTCAACAAGAAGGTCGATAATTCTGTTATCAAAGTCATCTCCACCAAGGCGAGTGTTACCGTTTGTTGAAAGCACTTCAAATACGCCGTCTCCGATTTCAAGGATAGAAACATCGAATGTACCACCACCAAGATCGTATACTAAAATCTTTTGGTTTGCACTTTCGCCTTTGTCGAGTCCATAAGCAAGTGCGGCAGCGGTTGGCTCATTAATAATTCTGAGAACTTCAAGCCCTGCAATTTTACCTGCATCCTTGGTTGCTTGACGCTGAGAGTCATTAAAGTAAGCAGGAACGGTGATAACCGCTTGTGTTACGCTGCCACCAAGATAACTTTCTGCATCAGCCTTTAATTTGCCAAGCACCATGGCAGAAATCTCTTGTGGAGAATATTCCTTGCCATTTAATTTTGCTTTATAGTTTGTTCCCATTTCTCTCTTGATAGATTGAACGGTGTTGTCAGCATTCACGATTGACTGACGCTTTGCAACCTTGCCGACAAGACGCTCACCCTCTTTGGTGTAAGCGACAACAGATGGAGTAGTTCTATCTCCCTCTGCATTGGCAATAACGGTTGGCTTTCCACCTTCCATAACTGCCACACATGAATTTGTTGTTCCTAAGTCAATTCCAATAATTTTACTCATAATATTAATCCTCCTTTTTATTTACAATGACTTTTGAATATCTTATGACTTTTTCTTTGTATTTATATCCTGCTTGGTATTCCTCCAAGATGATATCGTTTTCTTTTTCCTCATCTTTCATAACCGCAATAGCGTTGTGAAGATGTGGATTATATTTTTCTCCGATTGCTTCGATTTTTTCCACCCCAAGAGTTTTAAGAGTATCCAAAATCTTGTTTTCAATCATCGTTACTCCTTCAAGTACGCTTTCATCACTTATGTGCTTTTTTGCTTCCTTAAAGGTATCAAGACATGGCAGAAACGCTTCAATAACGCTTACCTGTCCGTAAATTCTTGCTTTTTCAACTTCTTCGCGGGAATGACGTCTGAAATTATCAAAGTCCGCTTGAACTTGTTTTGCAAGATTTAAGTATTTATCTTTTTCTTCATTGCAGGTGCAAGGTTTGCCCTCTTGACAGCCACAGTCGCAACTTTCATCACAATGGCAACCACAGTCGCAATCGTCTTCGCAGTGGCATTCGCAACCGCAAGTGCATGGCTCTCCATCTTGGCAACCGCAAGCACAGCTTTCATCACATGTGCAATTATCCCCACATGTACATTCGTTACCGCAACAGCAACCCGTTTTTTTATTTATGTCTTTTTCTTCATTCTCTGCCAATTCACTATTCTCCTTTTATTTCTCTTAGCTGGTCGATCACAACTTTAAGTGCTGAGGCTATCCCTGAATAATCCATTCTCTGAGGTCCGATAACCCCGATTGAAGCAAGCTGCTTCCCTTGAACAAGCAACGGGGCTTTAACCACCGAACATTCCTTATTCTCATCTTCTTCAGCAACAGTAACCTCAATTTCTCCCTTACCCGAGAGTGCCAAAGATGCTTCAAGTTTTTCCTTGTCGTCTAAAACTGATAAAACTTTCTTAGCTTCTTCCATATTCTTGCCGTTCTCAAGAAGTTTAACACTTCCTTCACGTGCAACATCAATAAGTTTTTGCCCGTTGAGTTTTTTAAGTCCACCTATAAGCGAGTCAACTATATTCTGGAAAGCTTGTATCTCACCACTCATTCCCTCATGCATCTCACTCATGTTTTCAATCATGAAACCGACAGTTGTGCCTTTAAAATTTTTGGTGAGATAATTTGATGCGTCTTGACATTCTTGCAAACTTGCCGTTATCTCAAGGGTGTTTGTGATGTAACCTGCCATTGTGCCAATCAAAACCATAACTTTATTTTCAAGAAGCGGGATGATTTTAAACTCATTAAGCACCAAGTTGTCAAGTCCATCCATCATAACCACTGTTGGATAGTTTGTTGCATGACTTACAATCTTTGCAATCCCAGAAATAATTTCATTCAGGCTGCTTGTTCTTGATGATATAAGCTTTCTTACGTCTTCAAGCTGCTTATCAGTTGCTTTAACCTCACTTAAAAGGTTTTCAACATAAAAGCGATATCCCTGCACGGTTGGCACTCGGCCGCCCGAAGTATGAAGTTGCTTCAAAAACCCCATAGCTTCTAAAGCGTTAAGTTCATTACGAAGTGTGGCTGTAGAGCAGTCAAGACCTCTATCTTTGATTCCCCCACTTGTGATAGGAGCACAATCTTTGATATACTCTTCAACTGCCATACATAAGATTTGCTTTTTACGCTCGCTTATTTCCATTTCTCACCTTTAAATTCGACTTTTTAGCACTCTTTAACTTTAAGTGCTAGCACTAGTATATGCAGTTTTCAAAAAATAGTCAACTAAAATTGCCATTTTTTAAAAAAAATTTTGACGGATTATGTATTTTCTGTCAATTTAGCAAAAAAAGTGGCTTAGCCACACAAAAAAAGACGGGGAGCCCGTCTTTTTAAATACTTTTTATTAAACTAATTCATCGTCATGGTTGAAAGAATGTCTGTCCATATGAACACGCTCGCCCTGTGGGAACTTCTTATGCTTAAAATCTTTAAGTTCTCCAATCGATGAATAAATATCACCTGCTGCAGCTCCTCTTTTAGCTTCTAATGCAGCGTTTTCTCCATTCTCTCGTCTCTTTGCTTCCACAACATTATTGTACTCTTCTTTCAAACGCTCAATCTCTGCTTCATTTTTACTAAACTCTTCGTCGGTCTTAGATTGTGCGGTTTGAGAATCTGCGTAACTTGTTAGAATGTCAATAAACTCTTGGTTTATTTTCCCCATCTCTTCGCTTCCCTTGACGAATGCACCTGCTTCAACTTGAGAAAGATTATTAATATATTTCTCAACGCTTTTTTTGCTTACATTCTTCCCTTTTACAAGAAAGTTCTCTTCGTCAAGAAAAAAGTCATGTACAAATTCTTCTTCAACATATCGTCTTAAATCACATAGGCTTGCTTCATAACAAACACGGCTGTCTTGACTGAATGGTACGCCTGCATTCACTGCGTCAAGTACTCTTAAATTTAACTTGTCGTCTTTACCATTGCCATTTGGGTTGATGCATTTTGGAAGATTTTTCCATTTATTCTTGATTCTAAGGGTTGCAGGCCCAATTTCAAGGAATATCCACTCTCCATCTACAACCGGTGAGCCATCTTGATAGGAATTTCCACTATCATATGGTTCTGCTTGTACATAGGCATATTCTTTTCCGTTGTATTGATAAGTATCAAATTTTTTAAAAGTTTTGTCTTGATTCATTCTGCCCGTGTAACCTTGGCTAGTTTTTTCAAGTAAACCTTTTTGCATTGCTTCTTGCAATTTTGCAGTCAACTCCTTATCTGCTTTTTTGTTTACAACTCGGGTATTAGGAAATGTTATTGTATGATAAGTCCGTACTCTACCTTTATCATCTTCATACTCTACTGTACCAACTGATATTTCACACCCGAAAAGTTCTTCAGCACTCAAACTGTTTATAAAATCTTTAGATGGAAGATTAAATCTTAAAGCGGGAACTACACCGGCACCAGTGTATTCAGGATATTTATTGTTACGGTTACCACTATGAGCTACAAAGGATATAGAATGATATGGTAATAACGACGAAAGGAAGCGATCACAAGTCGGCTGCCCATAAGGTGTTGTGGCATCAGACCAAGAAACACAGCCTCCATTTGCAAGACAGTAATCACTCATACCCGCCTTTCGCACTTCACCTGGCTCATTCTTAACCTCGTCCAAAGTTTCAATATATGGTTTGCCATCCAGCATTTGTAAAAGTTTATTCATTTTTTTCTCCTCTTTGCATTAAATAATTAAATTCTACTTATTCTAAAAATTAAATATTTAATTTCTCTTACACTGAAGTTATTAAATTTGTTCGTCATCATTATTGAGAGAATGTCTGTCCTTATGCACTCTCTCGCCTTGTGGGAATGCATTATGCTTAAAGTCTTTTAGCTTCCCAATTGAAGATTTCATCTTTCCTGATGAAGCTTTTCTTTTAGCTTCTTTTGGGACATTACCTGCATTCTCCCGTCTCTTTGCTTCCACCACTTTCTTGTACTCTTCTTTCAAACGCTCAATATCTGATTTGTTTTTTCTGAACTCTTCGTCGGTTTTAGATTGTGCGATTTGAGCATCTGCGTAACTTGTAAGAAGATCCATAAATTCTTGGTTTATTTCCCCCATCTCTTCACTTCCTTTGACGAATGCACCTGCGTTAACTTGACTGAGATTGTTAATATATTCCTCAATACTTTCCTCACTTACATTCTTCCCTTTTACAAGGAAGTTCTCTTCGTCAAGAAAAAAGTCATGTACAAATTCTTCTTCAACATAACGTCTTAAGTCACATCCACCGCCTTCATAATCAACACTGCCTTCTTGACTGAATGGTACGCCTGCGTTTACTGCGTCAAGCACTCTTAAATTTAACTTTTCGTCTTTACCATTGCCCTTTGGGTTGATACATTTTGGTAGATTTTTCCATTCATTCTTGATTCTAAGGGTTGCAGGCCCAATTTCAAGGAATATCCACTCTCCGTCCACAACTGGTGAACCATCTTGATAACTATCTTTCACATAACTATATCGCTCTGCTTGTACGTATACATATTCTTTTCCGTGGTATTGATAAGTATCAAATTTTTTGAAAGTTTTGTCTTGATTCATTCTGCCCGTGTAACCTTGTTTTGTTTTTTCAAGTGAACCTCTGTCCATTGCCTCTTGCAATTTTGCAGTCAACTCCTTGTCTACCTTTTTGGTTACAACTCGGGTATTAGGAAAGGTTATTGTATGATAAATCCGTGCTTTGCCTTTATCATCTTTATACTCTACTGCACCAACTGATATTTCACATCCAAAAAGCTCTTCGGCACTCAAACCGTTTATAAAATCTTTAGATGGAAGATTAAGTCTTAAAGCGGGAACTACACCAGCACCCCGGCTCATAGGAGTATCAGGGGCGTAGTCGCCGCCATAGCCTACAGAGTCTACATAGTACGAAATTTCTGACTCATGCGACGCGAGGGGGTGGCAACAAGTTAACTGCCTATAAGGCGTGATCCAAGATAATGAAGCATTGCCTCCATTTGCAAGGCCGTAATCGTTCATTCCGGCCTTGCATAATTCCGATGGCTCATTCTTAACCTCGTCCAAAGTTTCAATATATGGTTTGCCGTCTAACATTTGTAAAAGTTTATTCATAAATCTATCCTCACCACAAATTATATATTTACATTATAACACACTTTTATCTAAATCACAATAGTTAAATTATAAAAAATGTTTGTTTCACACCTTTTTTCTTAAAATATCCCCTATTTCAAATGGTAAATCTGTTTCAAGCTTCACTCTCTGTTGCACACCTTTGACATCGGTTATAACTTCGCCTTTTTCGTCTATCATATCTTTTATTAATATATTTTTATTAAATATATCTTTATTAGGAGATAAAATCTCAAGTTCTTCTCCACTGCAGAAGCGGTTTCTCTGTTCAAGCACAACTCCGCCATCAAACTTGTCAACCACCACCGCAACAAACTCGTGCGTCTGCACCGGCATGGAGTCCTCTAAATATTCTTTATCCTTTGCCCCAAGGTAGAACCCTGTTGAATATTGTCTATGGCTTGCTTTTTCAAGTTCGCGGGTAAGCTCGCTTGTTGCCTCATAGTTTGGATTGTCAAGCACCTGTCTATAAGCATTTACAACAGTGGCAACATAATAAGCAGATTTCATTCTTCCCTCGATTTTTAAGCTCACAACCCCTGCTTCTTCCATCTCTTTAAGATGTGAAATCATATTCATATCCTTAGAGTTGAGAATGTATGTGCCACGCTCGTCCTCTTCAATAGGATACTCGTCTTTGCGATTTACTTCGCGGATAGCATACTTCCAACGGCAAGCCTGAACGCACGCACCGTGATTGCTCTCCCTACCTGTCATATAGTTTGAAAGCAGACAGCGACCTGAATAAGAAATACACATGGCACCATGAACAAAGGCTTCAAGTTCCACAGACTCCCCAAGTTTTTCATGCATAGCCTTGATTTGTTTAAGATTCATCTCTCTTGCAAGCACAATACGGGTTGCACCCATATCGGCAAAGACCTTCGCTGAATAGTAGTTATTTACATTTGCTTGTGTGGACACATGAACATTGAGTGATGGAGCATGAGTTCTAATAAAACTTACAACCCCGAGGTCAGAAACAATAACGCCGTCTACCCCCGCCTTAACAAGAAGGTCAAGATATTCATCTAACCCCGCAAAGTCCTCATCATTTGCAACAATATTGAGAGTTATGTACCCCTTCTTGCCATGCTTGTGAAGATAATTGATTGCTTCTATAATTTCATCATCAGAAAAGTTGCCCGCAAAAGCACGCAAACCAAATCTTTTACCGCTGAAATACACCGCATCTGCCCCAAAATGAACAGCCGTCATTAACTTTTCAAAATTACCTGCTGGTGCCAATAATTCCATTATTTTTCTCCTCGTTAATTATTTTTTGCTGCATATATTGCTCCCAACTCTACATTTGGTTTTGCTGTCAAATCTAAATCAGCCAGTCCCAGCCCTCTTTTAAGCATATAGTATCCAGCAGAGCCTATCATCGCTGCATTATCTGTGCAGTACTTAAGGACCGGGGCATAAAACTCAATGTTTTCACTTTCGCACCTCGTGGAAAGTTTTTCTTTAAGGCGGAAATTTGCACCAACTCCGCCTGCAACAACAAGTTTGTTTATCCCTGCATAATGACAGGCTTTAATAGCTTTAACCGCAAGTTCGTCAGTCACATGTTCTTGAAAAGAGCACGCAATATCCGCTTTATTAAGTTTTTCGCCCTTCTGCTCGTGATTATGGACAAAATTAACCACAGCAGTCTTAATGCCACTAAATGAAAAATTAAAAGTGTCCTTCAAACTGTTTGAAACTGTAAAATTATAGACGTTGTTTCCTACTTTTGCAAGTTTATCTATCTCAGGTCCACCTGGATAAGGAAGTCCGAGCACCCGGGCAACCTTATCAAATGCTTCCCCAACGGCATCATCCACAGTAGTGCCAAGAAGCTTAAATTCTTCATAATCATTAATTTCAAGCAACGCAGTATGTCCACCACTAACCATAAGACACACAAAAGGTGGCTCTAATTGAGGGTGAGAGATATAATTCGCAGCAATATGTCCATGCACATGACTTACCGCAATTAAAGGAATATCCAAATTATAAGCCAATGCTTTTGCAAAATTTACTCCCACAAGCAAGGCCCCAACCAATCCCGCACCATAAGTCACTGCCACAGCATCAATGTCATCGCTTTTAATTTTTGCCTCTGCAAGTGCTTCTTCAAAGATGTTTGATATGGCTGTTATATGGTTTCTTGATGCCACCTCAGGCACAACTCCGCCAAAGCGTCTATGAATTTCGATTTGTGTTGCAATGATGTTTGAAAGCACCTCTCGTCCATTTTTGATAACCGCCACGCTTGTTTCATCACAGGAACTTTCAATCGATAAAATAACCACATCTTTCTTGGTTTTAAGTTCCTCGTATTTAATTTTCATCCTTTCAAAATAATTCATTCTATCCTCTATAACTTTTTGAGATATTCGTTTATAAACTCTTGAATATCTCCATTCATAACACCATTTATGTCACTATCTTCATACCCAGTTCTATGGTCTTTGACAAGTGTATAAGGGCAGAAAACATAACTGCGTATCTGACTACCCCACTCAATTTTCTTGATTTCTCCACGAATCTCGGCAAGCTTCTCCATCTCCTCGCTTTCCTGCTTTTCAACTAACTTAGAGTAAAGCATACTCATTGCTGTTTCTTTGTTTTGCACCTGACTTCGCTCGGTCTGGCAGGCAACAACAATCCCCGTTGGAATATGAGTAATTCGCACAGCACTGTCTGTTTTGTTGATATGTTGACCGCCAGCACCAGAAGCTCTGTAAGTGTCAATTTTAAGCTCTTCTGGCCGAATTTCAATATCAGGAGCATCCTCAATTTTTGGCATAACCTCAACGCTGGCAAAACTGGTATGGCGACGTGCATTTGAATCAAATGGTGAGATACGCACAAGCCTGTGCACCCCTTTTTCTGCTTTTAAATAGCCATATGCATTCCTTCCCAAAACCTCAAAAGTGATGGCTTTAAGCCCTGCTTCATCCCCGTCAAGTACATCCAGCACCTTTATCTTAAAATTGTTCTTTTCACAGTACATAGTGTACATGCGATAAAGCATATCCGTCCAGTCCTGTGCCTCAGTGCCGCCCGCACCAGCATGAAGGGTTAAAATGGCATCATAATTATCATATCTGCCACTTAATAGTGTGTCAATTTTTGCTTTTTCCATATCCGAAAGAAGACTTTGAATGGAGGTTTCAAGTTCTTTCTCAAATTCACTGTCCCCACTCTCTTCCACCATTTCAACAAGTGCCCAGCAATCATTTATCTGGCTTTCCAGGGCTTTTAACAGGTCCAATTTACTCTCAATATCCTTTATTTCTTTACCCACCTTTAATGCAAGTTTTTGATCCTGATAAAAACCTTCACTTGCTTGCTGAGTTTTCAATTTTTCCAGATTAGATATAAGACTTACCGAGTCAAAGACACTCCTTTAAAAAATTAAAATCTTCTTTAACCAAATTTAATTTCTCTTTAACATTATCTAAAATCATAATAACCTCTCTTTATTTTCTTGATTTTATCACATTATTTGATCTTTACCAAACAAATTAGAAAAATTGCACAATTTCACCCTACATCCGCATATTTTAGAATGTATGCAATTACTCTAAGCACTAGGGCTTATCCTAGCCAAAAAGAAAAGCATCAAGATAAGGAGGAAATAAATGTCGTTTTTTATAAACAATACAAATCCTAACCGTCCAGGTCCAATGACTGGGAATCCTCTTAATGGAATCTGTGAAAAGGTTTTGATTGAAACAACCAAGGTTTTTGACGCCTGCGTATCACAAACCACAGAAACGGGAATAATCTTACCAGTAACAAGTTTCAATCCAGAGAATCCTACACTTCCACTCACATTCGTATCTGCACAAAATGCACCCGGCGAAAGTGTTGTTGTAAGTGATATCGTTATCGATAGAATTGAAACTTCTCCAAACTATGCAAATGTAAGTTTGACAGTAACAATTCCTGTGACCGTTACTTATAGAGACGCCAACGGCGTTCTCGGAACAGGTGCCAGCACAATAACTGTAAGCAAGCATGTGATACTATTCGTACCACAACCAGCAATTACACCTGTAAACATTTCAGCAACTGCAGTATTCTCAAGCACAATGGGAACCTTTACTGGAGAAAACACCTTCACTGTAACTGGCTGCATCCAAATTATGATTAAGGTTACATCTGTTGTTGATATCCTTGTACCATCTTATGGATATCCAGTTGTGCCACCATGTCAAGCAGCCCCAGAGGCAAATGCATGCCAAGGATTGCAAGACCTTCCACTCTACCCAACAGCAACAATACGCAATTAACAAAAAAACACCGAAATCGGTGTTTTTTTGAAGAGCAAACCTCACTGCTATACGCCACATGAAATCACGCGCCTCTTCTTGTCATCCTGAGCGAAGTCCTTTGCACGCAGTCGAAGGATCTAATTTAGCGCAACTTATTTAACTATTGCAGCCTAGACCAGATCTCTCCACGCCGCTTTGCTTTGGTCGAGATGATAAGTGGTTTTCTTAAACAAAAAAACACCGAAATCGGTGTTTTTTATTTATAGCGATAAAAACATATAATTTAATCTTTTGTAAATCCTATTAAAGATATATTTATCCTTTATAAATCCTAAGATTTGTCATTCGCATACTATTTTTTTACAGTGTTTTTTCGAATGACCCTAATGCAAGAGATTTTAAAAAGCTGTCCATCCGGAAATCTAACAAGGATATAATCACCCATATTAGAAATATCAGCAATAAGTTCATCCTGAAGTAACCCCGTAACTTCTCTGCAAAAGTCAATCTCGTCCATTTTCACCTCCTTTTGTAAATAATTTGAGTAGCGTTTCGAACTCAAGTTTATTATACAGCAATTTCACCTAATATAAAAGCAGAAGAGAGGTAAATATTATGGGAAATAGGTCGAATTTTAACGAAATATTAAACGACATCATGTTGGACGAAAATCTAAATATAACACAACTAGCAAAAATGGCTGGTATTGCAAAAAGCACCTTGAGTTTGATTTTGAAAGGTACAACATTACCAAGCATGAAAAGTCTTATAAAATTAGCAAAAACTTTTAAATGTTCAATCGATTATTTGCTTGGAAGAGTTGAAGACAAAACTCCTTACCCTAAGGCAAAAGCTGTTTCAAATTTTTACGAACGTTTTACATCGCTTATGAAAGAAAACAAATTAAAATACAGTAAATTAAAGAAGTTAATCGATTTGCCTAGTACAGAATACTTCTGGCGAAATGGTTCTCAACCCAAAATTCCACATTTGGTTTCTATTTCCGACTATTTCTGCGTTTCCACTGATTATTTACTTGGACTTACCGACAAGAAATAAACAAAAAGAGAGGTGATAAATATGAATTTTTTGTCGAGTTTTGGCGAAAGTCTGTCAGAATTAATGCTAGAAGAAGATTTATCCTGTCGCGCACTATCAAAAGCGGCAAAAATACCATCAAGTGCTATTTCTATGTACAAAAGAGGAATTACAAGTCCAACTATCAAAAACCTTATAAAACTTGCCAAATATTTTAATTGTTCTATTGATTATTTAATAGGCAGAACGAATATTAAAATGCCTTTTTCTGAGGAAAACAACGCTCACTTTTTGGATAGAGTTAAACTGTTACTTGATGAACACCATATAAAATTTTATCGTATTGCCTTGGAGTGTGGTTTTTCCGACTCTTTAATGCCCGGTTGGAAAAAGGGCTCGACACCTCTGATTGAAACAGTTATTTCCATCGCCGACTATTTCTGCGTTTCAACAGATTATTTGCTCGGTCTGACCGATAAAAAGTAACAGTGAGAATAGGTTTTGCGTTATCACTAGATCCTTCGCCGTAGCCTCAGGATGACAGTCCCTAGCAGGATTTTTATTTAGACGATTCTTTTTTGAACGCCTCGTCAACCACATTTTCTATTGAAAGTACGGTTTTGTTCTTTCCATTCAAATGAAATAGATATTCAATATTCCCCTCTTTGCCACGCAAGGTTGAATAAGTAAGATTGCTGACTGAAAATCCAAATGCAACTATATAATCAAAAAAGTCATTGAGCAGTTTTTTGTGCAGTTTTTTATCCAGCACCACCCCCTTAAATTTCTTAGCAATTTCTGCCCCACATTCAAATTGTGGCTTGAAAAGCATAACAATTTCAACATTTGAGCCAAAAATCTCCACAATTTTAGGAAAAATGTGTTTTAAAGAGATAAAAGACAAGTCTCCTATGATTAAATTCGCATCTGCACATCTGTTGTTATCAAGGGTACGGAAATCTTGCCCCTCAATATTAACAACCCTTTTGTCACTTGCAAGCAAAGGATTAAGTTCCCCTCTGCCAACATCCACTGCGTATACTTTTTTTGTGCCATTATCGAGTGCAAACTGGGTAAACCCACCCGCAGATGCCCCAATATCCAGCACCACTTTACCGGAAAAATCAAATTCAAACGCTTCATAAGCGCGCTTAATTTTGTACGCTCCACGAGAAACAAAGTTGTCTTGTTTGGAAACTTCCACCTGCATATTTTCTTCCACAATAAAGGCAGGCTTTGTCACAACCTTTCCATCAACTGTAACATTGCCAGCTTTGATTGCCTCTTTTGCCTTTTCCCGTGACGGCATTATTCCGTATTCTATTAAATATAAGTCCAATCTCATACATTAATTTTAACATAAACAAAAGAAAAAAGATATTGTTTTTCAATATCTTTTATTCTTGCTCAGTTTTCAGTTTTCTATTTGTTGTTTCAAACACCAATATACTTGGCATTAATGACTCAACCTTCTCGTCGAAAATTGCATTTATCAACTTATGATTAAATTTGCAAATTTTTTCATCTCTTTCAACATCACCACTGTCTTTAATTATCCTGTTTTTTCTTTTTAGGCATTCCACTTTTCTTTTCAGGTCTTCATCTTCGTGATTAATGTAACAGTTGCAAACTTCTTTAAGGCCATCCAAAATTTGTCTGGTTGGAAGAATATATTCTGCGTTTGCCTTCCAAATCCTGTTATTTACACCATACATACTGTCGTTACACATATCACAAAGGACTTTTGGGATTACGTCAACCGTCGGATTGTTTTTACATTCAATAACTAGGCTGATAATATAATTCAATGTTCCTTCATTTTGTCTTATAATTCTTTCAGCGTCATTATTTAACCAACATTCAAATTTGTTTAAGGTATACAAATAATATTCATTCATCTTTGTCAAAGTTTTATCGCCACGGTTATTAAGTTTTACGCCCCAAACTGATTCGTTTTTCGCAAGTTTAATCGAATCTAAGCTTGAATTACATTGAGCCTTAAAATAAGCCAGATAATTTGCAAGCAGTTTTTTTGCCTTCTTTAAATCTTTGGGGGTGTTTCCAATACTTTTATCCATATTTACTCCTAAGTATAGGATATATTTTAGCATAAAATTTTGTTTAGTCAAGAGTAAATTTAAATCGCCATATAAAAAAGATATTGTTTGAAACAATATCTTTTATGCTTGCTCATCAGGGTTGTTCTGGATCGACACATAATTGTAAAAATAAATGCTATCAAATTTTTCCTCAGCAAGAGTTCTTAAGATTAAATCTTCCGAATCCAGTTGATTTGGCATAGTTTTCATAATTTCTCTCATTTCTTCAACAAGCTGCTTTGCTTGCTCTTCCTCGCCATCCACAACTAACTCTAACATCTCAAAAAGTAACTCTTTTAATTCAAGCATAGGTTGAATATGATTATCGTTTTCTTCTGCAATTTTAGACAGTAACGTATTAACCATTTCTTCCGCGGTTTGATATGCAAATTCAGGAATATCTCTTACGTATGAGCCTGATTCAGAACAATAGTCCTTATACCTTCTTATCCATTTATTTGCCACATCATAATCGTTATCAATCAGCACCTCGTTGTATTTCTCCATAGATTGACATTTCTTAATAAGCATCTTATTATACTCATTAATCTTGGCCACAAAAGTTGCGCTGTCTGCCTTGTCTTGATGTTTTACCTTTTTAAGTTCATCCGATTTAAGTTTCTTAAAGTTTTCTTTATATTCCCTATATGCCTTATACAATTTATCATTCAGAAGCCTCAACTTATGAACATTAATAAATTCCCCTGTGTACATTTCTAGTCCCCTTTTACCTTTTTATTATAACACAAATTTAAAATTAGTCAATATCAATTTCCATTATCAAATTAAAATAAAAAAAAGGTTATTTTAAAATAACCTTTATCTCTTAAAACAGAACAAATTATTCCAAAGAAACCAAATAATAATAAACTGGTTGACCGCCATAAACTGTTGAAATTTCGCAGTCTGGATACTTGCTTGCAAGTTTCTCGGCAAGTGCAGTTGCTTCCTCTTCACGAATATCTTCACCATAGAAAAGGGTCACCGTCATGGTTTCTTCTGTCATAAGTTTTGCGATAAGTGCTTCTGCGGTGTCTGACACAAGCTTCCCTTTTGCAAGGATAGCCTTGTCGTCAAGTCCAATAATTTCACCTACGCGAAGGTCAAAACCATCAACATGAGTATCACGCACAGCATAGGTTACTGATGCTGATTTTACACTCTTAATCGCTTCATTCATAGCTTCCGCATTCTCGTCAACACTTACATCTGGGTTAAATGAAATGGAAGCAGAAATTCCCTCTGGGACGCTTCTTGTTGGGATAATAACAAGGTTTTTGTTGGTAAGATCATTTGCTTGTAGTGCAGCAAGCACAATATTTTTATTGTTAGGGAAAACAAACACATTTCTTGCTGGGACTTTGTCGGCAGCAGAAGCAATATCGGCAGCACTTGGGTTCATAGTTTGTCCACCAACAATGATTTCATCCACCCCTAAATCCTTAAAAATTGCAGAAAGTCCGTCTCCTGGGGCAACGGCAACCATACCAATCTCCTTGGTTTCTTCCATAACATTGGCTTTTTTCTTGATTTCTCGGTTTTGCTCACGCATGTTTTCAATCTTGATATTATAAATTTCGCCGAGTTCAAGTGCATAACCAATTGCTTTGTTCGGCTCATTAGAATGAACATGAACTTTAACAAGGTTAAGGTCTCCAATACAGATAACACTATCTCCAAGTTGCATCAATTTTTCGCGAAGCTTATCAATGTCTGCCTCTGTGGTTTTTTTATGCATATGAATAATCATATATTCTGTGCAATAACCATACTGAATATCGCCAAGGCTGTTGATGTCAGCAAGCACATCATCAACAGTTTGAGGCTTTTGTTCATCATCAAAGGTGGTTTCAAAATCTTCTTCACCAATGATAAGTTTATAAAAACCTGTGAAGATGATTATAATCCCCCTTCCACCAGCATCCACAACGCCAGCTTTTTTGAGAACAGGAAGCATTTCAGGGGTTTGTTTAAGGATTTCTTCACCCGTTGCCAAAACATTCTTTAAAAATGCCTCAAAATCATCACATTTCTTTGCAACATTGACTGCATTCTCAGCCATAACGCGTATAACAGTCAGGATTGTCCCTTCTTTTGGTTGAGTCACTGCCTTATAAGCAATATTAGCACCCTCTTGCATAGCCTTAGCAAAAACCTTGGTAGTTATTTCACTAGCCTTTTTGATTTCACTGCAAAAGCCCTTAATAATTTGAGATGTGATAACTCCGCTGTTTCCTCTGGCACCCTTTAATGCCCCTTTTGCAAAAGCATCACTAAGTGCATCAATGTCATTTGTGATACATTTGGAAACCTCGTTTACAGCTGACTTCATAGTCAAATACATATTTGTACCAGTGTCACCATCAGGTACAGGAAAAACGTTGAGTGAATCAACGTACTTTTTATTCTTTTCAAGAAGGCTTGCCCCAGCAACAATCATCTTACGGAAAGTTGCCCCATTAATAGTCTTTATCATAATTTTATCTGCTCCTAAACTCTAACACCGACAACATGGACATTTACAGCATCAACAAGCATACCCGTAAAATCTTCCACGGTATACTTAACTATATTGCGAAGTGACTCTGCCACAGCACTAATAGACACACCATACTTAAGGATACAGTAAACATCAATGTATATTCGATTGTCTATATGACTTATCTTAATTCCCTTGGAATAAGATTCTTTTTTAAATAATTCTTGCGCACTATCTTTTAAAGAACGAGAAACAAGGTCAACGACACCATAACAATCAAGAGCAGCATAACCCGCAACAATCCTAATAGAATTATCGCTGATCGAAATATTGCCATAATAATTGTTGGTATCAACTGTCAAAGCCTTCGCCCCCTAATTAAAACATACTGCTATAATATAATACTATAAACTTCTTAAAAAAACAAATAAAAAGAGTAAGTTTAGACAAATAAATTTGACTAATTTTGTTTTTCTTTCAAAATTCATAAAAAAAGAGTTGATTTTTATGGTAAAAGATGGTATAGTTAAATGCGATAAATATCTGGAGGAAACAATTATGAGCAGAACATGTGATATATGTGGAAGAGGCCGTGGATCAGGAAATCAAGTAAGTTTCTCAAACAAGAAGATGAACAGAACTTTTGAAATAAATCTTCAAGAAACAACAATAGAAGTTGACGGCAAGCCAACCAAGGTTAAAGCTTGTACAAAATGTATCAAAAAAGCAAAGAAAGCCTAAGCAATTAGACTGACTTTTTGCAAACAAGACTAAGAAATTTCTTAGTCTTGTTTTTCGCCATTCATATGGAATCTTCTAAGCAAAAAACTGAGCCACTTTGGCGCTTTCCAGCATATAATTTTAAATTTTTGTTCTTTTTCTTTTTCCATAATAATTATATATGCAGCAAAAATTAATATCGTGTACTTTGATTGAATGACGAAACAGATTATGCATCGCTCATACCGTCACGGAAGTTTACCAACTGTTTTGCAGCATATTTTCACAAAAATAAAATGATATTGACTTTTTAGATTTAACGATTTATAATATAAGCAAAGAAAAAGCGGGAGGGATATATGAAACAATTTATCAAAAATAATCAATGTCCAATCAATGCAATTGCAGAAAACATTTCTCATTTTCAAGGCAAACAGGTAACTATTACCCAACAGATGATGGACAAACTTGTTGATGAGGCAAGGGACATCGACGCAAAGAATGTTAAAACCACAAAATTAAACGACAATGAAACAAAATATGATGTGGTAATTCCGGGTGAAATCACCACAAAATTGTCAATGGTGCTCATAGAAGGAAATGGTCCTGCAACTGTTGCCTTGCTTAGCGTAGAAGCAGAAGATATTCCCGGTTTAAAACTTAACACCGATTACAACTTATGCCCAGGTTATCAAAATGCAATTCATTTTGATTATGAAAATGAAGAAGAACAATAAAAAAGAAGTCACTTGACTTCTTTTTTATTTCTTTTATAAAAGTATACAGATTACGCCACCTTTCCCCTCATTGATAATTCGGCCAAGAGTTTTACGCATTTTGCGTTGTGCTTCCACAGGCATCATTACAATCTTAGAGCCAATGTTATCTCCAACAAGACTGTAAAGGCTCTTGCCAAGAATGTTTGTATCCCAAATGGACTCTGGATTTGCGTCAAACTGCTCTGCAAGGCTCTTTGCAAAATCTTGACTTTGCTCTTCAGTTCCAACAAGTGGGGTCACCTCGGTATCCACATCCACCCTCATAATGTGAAGACTTGGTGCTGATGCTTTGAGTTTAACCCCAAATCGATTACCTTGTTTAATAATTTCAGGTTCGCTTAAAACAAATTCATCTTTATGAGGTTCAACAATTCCGTATCCCGTTTGTTTGACTTCATCAAGGGCATATTTAATCTTATCATATTCAAGTTTTGCAACAGCAAGCTCTTTGATATAGTTTACAAGTGCATAATCGTCCTTGATGTCATATCCACATTCATGGCTAAGCACGCGATAGAATAAATCTTCCTTAGGGATAACGTTGAATTTAACAACCCCCTCTCCAAGCTCGATATTCGAAAAAGTTATAGGGTCAAAGGCTTCACTTTCAGTAAAGGCGAGTTGGTTCTTGTCTATTTGACTTAGTTTTGTGATTTGTGAGCCAATGCGTTTAACTTCATTTGCAATCTCACAGATGATTTCATCCTCATAAGAAAGAGCCCTAAGCCATTCTGGCATTTTTACACGGATTGCTTTAACAGGGAACTCGCCAAGCATTTTTTCAAACACTTTATCAACGTCACTTTCTTTCAGGTCAAGTGCATTGACAGGAAGAACAGGCACGTCATATTTTTCAGAAAGAGAGGATGCAAGTTTCTTCGCTTCAGCCGACGCTGGTGCCTTACAGTTTAAAACCATCACAAAAGGTTTGCCAGTGGCTTTCATTTCACTTACAACGCGTTCTTCTGCTTCGATATAACTTGCACGTGGAATATCGGTTACAGAACCATCAGTTGTGACAACAAGGCCAATGGTTGAATGCTCGGTCATAACCTTCTTTGTGCCAAGTTCTGCCGCTTCTTCAAATGGAATTTCTTTTTCAGACCAAGGGGTTTTAACAAGTCTTGGCTTATCATCTTCTGTATGTCCCATGACGCCACTCACAAGATAGCCTACGCAATCAATCATTCTTACACTCATATCTGCATTTGCAACCTTGATTTTAACTGCCTCGTTTGGAACAAAATGAGGTTGAGTGGTCATGATTGTTTTGCCATCTGCTGATTGAGGGAGTTCGTCAATAGTTCTATCTTTTGCATTCTTTTCTGTGATATTAGGCACAACCAGTTTTTTCATAAACTCAGTGATAAAAGTGGACTTGCCGACTCTAACAGGGCCAACAACGCCAACATATATATCACCGTTGGTTCGGGACTTTATATCATCATAGATTTCATATTTTTCCATAAAAATACCTCCATTATGATATAGTAATCTATGATGGAGGTAGATATAATATTCTTTAAAATTCGTTATTTTCACTAACTTGCTTTAGTATTCGTTGTTGTCCATTTAAAATCTTACGCACTTGTGATTCACTCAACTTACATAAACAAGCAATTTCAGCCTGTGTATACTTGTTAGTTTCTGCAAGATCAAGGGCTTTTTCACGACAAAGGTTTAAATTTGCCACCCTTCCTGCCTGCTTAACACCATAACGGCTTACAGCTCGTCTTACACTCTCTTGACTGACACCCAACATTTTTGCTATTTCCGCTTGACTATGGGGGTTTTCTCCATCCAACCCAAAATAAAGTTTCATTATCGTTTTTCGAGTGTGATTATTATCATATTTTGATAACTTTTTCCAAATTCTTTTGCCTTCATTAATATCGTCCCAATTTTCCTCATCAGTTATCGCTGCAACATTCAATTTGGCATTCCTCAAGAACTCTTGTTCTTCCAATAAATTCATATATTGTTTTTCAAGATCTTTATAACAAGACCTATACACTTGATTATATAACTTTGTGCCAGTTGTTGCCGTTAACAATATTTTATGTAAATTTTCATAAGCTGTCATCAAACAATCTTCATATTTACAAATTTCCCCGTACTTTTCTTTTAAAATATTGTAAACATTTTGACATGCATCTTGGGCATAACAAGACAACTGCTCAAAAATCTCATTTTGGCGACGTGGCTTTGCAAAAGCATATTCTTGAATTAAACTTTTAATATCTTTATTTTGTGTTTGCACAATTCTTTCTCCTTTGCTTATAAATGCATTTTAACACATTAACATCATATCGTCAATAGGCAAAATAAAAAATACAACGTTGGATTTAGTTGCCTTTTTTATCATCATCTTCGTCGATTATTATTTCAGTTTCCGGCTCACTCTCAACTTGCTCCTCACTGATTTCCTCCACTCCCTTTTGCTTTCTAAAGATTTTTTTTATGGATTTGGTAAAACCAGCTTTATTCTCTTTACCCTTGATAAGTCGTACAAAATTACCTCTATGTTTGAAACAAACAAGTAAAGCTAAAATCCAAATGATCGCGGTAATGGCCCACGCATAAGGTATATCCTTCAAGAACACATAAATGGTGACAGCAGTATTCATTCCCACAATAAACCCTATTGAAGAAATAACACCGTAGTCTATGATAAAAAGCAGGATAGCTAAAAGAAGGAAGAGAATAAAACCAACCCACCATAGAGGCGTGAAGAAGAGCATACCCACCATAGAAGCCACGCCCTTTCCACCTTTAAACTTGTAAAAAACCGGAAAAACATTACCAATCACAACAAACAGTCCTGCAAAGAAGAATGCGAGTTCCTCCACGCCGCTCCCTTGCATGCAAATTTTGCTTACAAGGCAGCATAATCCAGATTTTGTTATATCAACAAGGAAGGTAATAAGTGCGGGAACAAATCCCACATTTCGAAGCATATTCATTGTTCCTGGATTACCACTTCCAAGTTCAGTTATGTCTTTTTTGCGGGATTTCCATGCGATTATGCGGGCAAAATTAACCGAGCCAACAAGATAGGAAACAACGGCGATGATAGCAAATGCCAAATACACATTCATTTATTTGTCCTCCTTTCCTTTAACAATAATTTTAATAGGAGTGCCAACAAAATCCACTCTTTCCCTGAAACGATTCTCAAGATATCGCAGATAAGAAAAGTTTATAAGTTTTGCGTCATTGACAAACAAAACAAATGTTGGCGGACATACCGACGCCTCAGTTATATATTGAACTTTTGCCTTGCGTCCGCTATGAGCTGGCGGCTCAAAGTTAAGTATTGCATCATGAAGGATATCATTGAGCAGCCCAGTGGTTATCCTTTTGCAAGAATTAGTATATGCAATCTCCACCTTCTCCATGACCTGCCCCATACTTGTTCCAGTCAAAGCGGAAACAAAGATAGGGATAAAGTAATCCATGAATGACAAATCTTTTTTCAGCATTTCAAGATATTCATTCTTGCTTTTGCTTTTTTTGTCCCACTTGTTTATAACAATAACGCTTGGCTTACCCTCTTCATGCACAAAACCGGCAATACGTACATCCTGCTCAGACAGTTTTTCTTCGCTTCCATCAACAACAATCATTGCCACATCCGCAGTTTCAATCGCACTCATAGTTCGCAGCACAGAATATCCTTCAATAGACGCTTGCTCAACCCCACGTTTACGGCGAAGTCCAGCAGTATCAACAAGTGCATATTCTTTTTTATTATACTTAAATGGCACAAGCACGGCATCACGCGTTGTCCCCTCAACATCACTGACAACCACCCGCTTCTCGCCAATTAAGCGGTTGACAATTGAACTTTTCCCGACATTAGGGCGCCCAACAATTGCAACCTTGGTCACCTTGCCCTCTTCCTCACCCTCTCTTTTCGGTGGAAAGTGAGCTACGATAGCGTCCAGTATATCCCCAATCCCCTTGCTTTGCATGCAGGAAAGTGGCATAGGGTCACCCAGCCCTAAGGAATAAAACTCATAGGTATTTTCAACCTCAAATCTGTCAAGCTTATTCACCACAAGCACAACGGGAGCCTTTGACCTCTTCAGGATATACGCAACTTCCTCATCAGTGCTGGTTATTCCGCTTTGCCCATCAACCATAAAAACAATAACATCACTTGACGCAATTGCCTCCATTGCTTGAGTTTTGATTTCATTTTGGAAAATGTCTTCACTCCTTGGGTCAATACCACCGGTGTCAACCAGCATAAAATTATTTCCACACCAATTTGCGTCAGCATAAATTCTGTCACGTGTCACCCCGGGCGTGTCATCAACAATACTTATCCTCTTTCCACAAATCTTATTAAAAAATGTGCTTTTCCCAACATTAGGGCGACCAACGACGGCAACTACTGGTTTATACATAACTCCTCTTACCCCAAAGAATAGCACATTTTTAAGAATTAAACAATCATTTTTGAAGATTACTTTATTTTTTTACTCTTTCCACAGCGGCCATCGCACTTTCGACAAAATGCACATATGTTCTTATGTCGGATTTTATTGATAATAATGATAATCGATACAAGTATACTGGCAGCAACCAAAAGTATCAAAAGCACCTTCACCGCACCAAAGTTTTCACATAGCCGTGCAATATTATAAATAATAAATGTGACAGCATAGGCAACCATAAGTTGCAGGACAATTCCGATAAAAGTCCACTTTCGCCCAATCTCCTTTCTCAACACCGATGCGGTTGCAAGGCAAGGGAAGTATAACAAGCAAAACACAAGATAGGAAATGACCATGCTTGGAGTGGCAAAGAAAATCACACTTGCTGGGTTTTTCAGACTTTCACCAATAAACGTATTTCCGCCATCAACATTGTTAAACATAGCAATTGAAGAAACAATGACCTCTTTGGCAACTAACCCTGCAATAAGTGCGGAAACAAGTGCCCAGTTGTTAAATCCCAGCGGAGCGAACACAGGAGCCAAAAATCTGCCGAGCACTTCCAGCATGCTTGCATCGCCAGTAGAGGCAACATATTTAAGGGAGAAAGAGAAATTACTCAAAATCCAAACAATCACGTTCATGCAGACTATTAGACTGCCCACCCGAATAAAAAACTCTTTCATGTTGCGTAGAAGCACTGAAAGCACCCTTTTAAAATTCATGGAGTGATAAGGCGGAAATTCCAGAATAAAGGTTTGCTGTTTGCTTTTAAGGACTGTTTTTTCAAATATATAACTCATTAGCACAGCCACAACAATTCCAAGAAGATATAAACCAAGTATTACCCAGATGTTGTTTGCACCAAAAAAGGCTCCGCCCAGCACTGCATAGATAGGGAACTTGGCACTGCAACTCATATACGGCGTCAAAAGTCCAGTTTTAATTTTTGAGTTTTTATCCTCCATGTTGCGTGCTGTTAAAACTGCGGTGGTAGAGCATCCGAACCCCATAAGAAGAGTATAAACGCTTTTGCCAGAAAGCCCCACCTTACTTAAAATATCGTCCACCGCAAAAGCAACTCGGGCAAGATAACCGCTGTCTTCCAGCAGTGACAAAAATAGGAACAACAGTGCAACTTGAGGCAGAAACCCCAGCACTGAACCTGCCCCGCCCACAATCGCGACTTCAACAAGCCCCACAACCCAAGAGCCAGCACCAAACGAGTTTGTGAAAAGCGAAATAAGTGGCGACCCTATACATTTGTCAAGCAGCCACACCAGCCCATCACTCAGCCAAGCCCCCAGTGAGAAAAAAGTCAGATAAAAAGCAAGCGCCATCACGCATAAAAAGATTGGAATGGCAAGAAACCTGTTCATAAGGATTTTGTCAAGTTTGCTTCGCCCATACACCCGCGTCTGCTTTGTGACGCAAAGCTTCATAATCTGGTCGATATATTCATAACGAGATTTTGCCACAAGTTCAACGTCAGGCTTAACAATGTTTTCCTTTAAGCCTAGTTTTTTTAAAATATTTTCATCGTTTTCAAGCAGTTTTATCTTATAAAACTCATCATTTTCCTGCTTTGATATATTTATCTCCCCTAAATGCAATTTGCTTATATATGGAAGCTTATATTTTTTGCTGGACTTGTAATTAATGATGGTGTGATTAAGTTCGGTTATTCCATACTTTTTATCGGCATCTATAGAAACAACAGGAATGCCCAAAATATTGGATAGCTTTTTATAATCCACCTTGCTTATTGGCACCTTGTCAATCTGATTGACCGCCAAAATGACATTTGCCCCGAGTTCTAAAAGTGATAGTGTCAGATATAGGTTTCTCCCCAAATTGCTTGCATCACAGATATTGATAATAAGGGTTTCAGGATTTTTTAAAATGTACTCGGTGGCAACCTCTTCTTCATAACTCAGCGGTGAAAGTGAATAGATACCCGGCAAGTCCACAAGTTCAATCTCTTGTCCGCCATAACTGTATCTTTTGACTTTCTCCTCCACCGTGACACCATGCCAGTTGCCCACATGTTCATGTGAACGAGTGAGGCTGTTGTATAGACTTGTCTTCCCGGTATTTGGATTTCCAACTAAATTCACCTTAATCATTTGACAAGCACCGCCTTTAAAATGTCTTTACGCACCGAAAGAGTATAACCTCGCAATTCAATAAGGTACACCTTGCCCAGAAGGCTTTTTCGCACAAGCCTCACATTCTGCCCCTCTGTAAAGCCAAGGTCCCCCAGCCGACGCCTAATTTTAATATTCTCGCTTCCAGAAAGCTCTGCAATCATATACTGCTTCCCGAGTTTGCATTCAGATAAAATTTTCATATGGTAAAATATGGAAAAGCCCCCAATTTAATGACAAAATCAAACAAATTTAGTTGGCGAGTTAAACTAAATATGCTATAATAAGCCCAAGGAGAAAAGAAATGAGATGTATATATTGTGGCTGTGAGGACAGCAAGGTTCTTGACAGCAGAAGCACCGATGAAACCAATTCAATCAGAAGAAGAAGGGAATGCCTTAAGTGTGGCAGAAGATACACCACCTATGAAACAGTGGAAACCACACCAATACTTGTTGTGAAAACAGACGGTTCACGTCAACCTTTTGACAGAGTCAAACTTATCAATGGAATGATTAAAGCCTGCGAAAAAAGACCTGTTACCCTTGCCCAAATCGAAACAGTTGCAATGGAAATTGAAAAGAATTTGCAAAACAACCTTCAACAAGAAGTAAGGTCAGCAGACCTTGGCGAAATGGTTATGAACGCCCTGAAAAAACTTGACGAAGTTGCTTATGTACGCTTTGCATCAGTTTATCGTCAATTCAAAGACATAACCTCTTTCAAAAAATTACTTGAAGAAATGTAAGCGGATTATTCATCCGCTTTTTTTCTTGCTGATTTTATCATTTTTCTTTCATCAGAAAGTCCAATTAAATAATCAAGCGAAACATTGAATAGCAGACTCATTTTTATCCATGAAATGAGTCTTGGCTTAGACTCCCCATCTAAAAATCTTTGAACAAGTCTTGGTGTTGCACCCAATTTCGCAGCAAGGTCATATACTGACCACCCCTTTTCCTCCATAAGTTGTTTCGCCCTGTTCATAGCCCTAACCTCTAACCTATCTTCCATATTACCTCCATTCAATAAGATAATATCATTTAATATTAAGAAAAACTTCGACATGCCGTATTCAGCATGAAAATATTCTTACACAAAAAATGCGTGATAATTCACGCATTTTTCATTTATCGTTTTTGTGTTCGTTTTGAGTTAATATATATGGATTTGTGGGTTGGGTCTGCCCGCGAAGTTCAACAAGGATTGCATCCTCCCCGATTTTGCATACACAGTTATACGGGATAAAAAATTGAGACGAGTTTTTAAACACATTCCAAAATGTTTTTTCTCCCGGAACAACAATTCCAAGCACTCGGGCGGTGACAAGGTCAAACACAATGTCAATAATATGGCCAAGTTTGCGACCATCTATCACATTAACAACCTCTTTACAACGCAATTCCAAAAATGAACTTTCCACATTTAAAGGTTATGCTTTGGGGGTTAAAAAAATTACAAATTATGACAAAAATTCTTTAATGGCTTTCAAGGCATTCTTTTCAAGTCTTGACACTTGTGCCTGACTTATTCCAATTTCCTCACTGACTTCCACCTGCGTCTTGCCGATATAGTAGCGGAGCAGCAATATTTCTTTCTCTCGCCCCGACAGAGTTTTGATTGCATCATGGATGGAAATCTTTTCATTAAGATTGTCATCACTTTGTTTCACATCAGCAATCTGGTCAAGCAACCTTATTGTATCTGTTCCGTCAGTATAAATCGGTTCATTAAGGGATACCGTTTCACTTATCGCGTCAAGTGCAAAGGTAACCGTCTTGGCTGGCACATCAATTTGTTTGGCAATGGCATCGATTGAAGGCTCGTCAACGCTCTTTTTTGCAAGTTCATCTTTTGCCTGCAATGCACGATAAGCAATGTCGCGTAAACTTCGCGACACTCTCACCGAGTTGTTATCCCTTAAAAACCTTTTAATCTCGCCGATAATCATTGGCACAGCATATGTGGAAAATTTAACGCCCAGATTTTCATCAAAGTTGTCTATGGCTTTCATAAGTCCAACACAGCCCACCTGAAACATATCATCTGCTCTGTCTCCTTTTCCACCAAAGCGGTGGACAACAGAAAGCACCAATCTTAAGTTTGCAACCACAAAGCTGTCACGGGCGAACTCGTCACCTGCTTTTACCTTCTTCATCAGTTCTGATATATCCGCATTGGTCAGTTTAGGGAGTTTGGATGTGTCAACGCCAGCAATGCTCACTCTCGAAGCCATAAATTCCTCCTATAACAAAGACTATTTTGACCTGCGAGAGCATAAAAAATTCACAACTGACAAAATAAACGAAAGAAAGAGCATTTTTGACAAGATTTTACAGTATAATGCAGCTTATCCACGTGGCGTTGGCAGATTGTCCGCCCCTCCCTTTAATGTCACTCCCCAAAACGAGTGGCTAAGCCACTTTAATATTGGACTAGAAGATTTCAAAGTAACAGGACTTGTCCGCTCTTGAAATCTGAAAGGACCCCTCATGGAAGAAGACTCTCGCCCTAAAAATGACAAGCATTTTCAGGGAAACCCGAGAAGGTGGAGAAACCGCGAGACAGCAAGTCAAGTCGTCAGACTTGTGAGCGTCTGGCGAGTGGTGTCTGTCCTAAAAATATGTCTGACTGTCAAGACGGCTTTTCATTTCGCTTAAAATTCGTTTTTCAATTCTGGAAATATAGCTTTGACTGATACCCAATTTTTCAGCCACCTCCTTTTGCGTTAATTCGTCCTGCCCATGAAGTCCAAAACGCAATATCATGATTTCTTGTTCCCTGTGGTCAAGATGAGAAATAAGGTCATAGACAATCTTCCTGTCTGCCGACTGGTTGAGCTCGGCATTCACACTATCATCATCTCCCGGAAGTATATCTGATAAAATAAGTTCGTTTCCATCCCCATCACTATAAATGGGCTTGTCCAAACTTACGTCTGTTTTAATTTTACTGTTCTTCCTTATATACATAAGTATCTCGTTTTCAATACAGCGGGAGGCGTAGGTTGCAAGACGAATGTTTTTATCAAGATTAAAGGTCTTTATCGCCTTGATAAGCCCGATTGAGCCAATCGAGATTAAGTCCTCCATATCAATGCCTGTTTTATCAAACTTTTTGGAAATATACACCACCAAACGCAAGTTATGCTCAATAAGTTTTCCCATTGCAGTTTCATTACCTTGTTCCTTTTCAATAAGAAGTGACTCCTCCTCACTTGCCTCCAAAGGCTCAGGTAATGCCTCATTTCCACAAAGATAACAAACAATGTTTTTTACATCTGTTAGGTCACCTTTGTGCAACAATTTATATAAAAACAGTTTAATTTTAAAAATCATATTCATAATTGCCTCCTTAAATTAACTCACTATGTAAAAGTATCTTTCGTCCAAGTGCCTTGTCGAAGCCAGAAAAGGACAAACCTACCGATATATTGTCAAACCGCCTATGCTCATTTGTCTCAATCTCCAACCTGTCCGCCGTAAAAACCAGAATGCTTGACCCGCTTGCAACTGAATTTATCTTTACATAATGCCCATTTGTAACAAGGGTGGTATCCACGTTTTTGAGGTAAGCATTGAGGTAATCGATACCCTCATAAAATTTTGTAAAGACATCAAATGTTATAAGGATGATTGGCTTTTTGGTTATCGGGTCATAAAGCATATTCCCGCTGTCAAGATATCCCTCCTCTTCAATTGTTTTTCCATTCGAGGAAAGTTTTATCTTATATAAAAAAGTTTCCACCGTTCTTGCTTTGTTACGAATTTTAAGTATTATTGTTGCAAATATATAAATCACACTTGCACAAATGAGCACACATAACAGGGGCAATTCTCCCACACTTTGCTCTAAAGCATAACATCCACCACCATAAATGAAGGTCACACCTAGAAAAGAGCCATAGATAAGCAGAAAACGCTTAAATGTTTTAAAGGAAAAGGATATCGAAACTAATAACGCCGCAAGCAGTGCTGTGACCAAAATATGTAAAATAGCGGGCAAATGAAATAAAGGAAGAGCAACCGCCACTCCCGCTCCGAGTCCTGCCGACAGCCACCATAGCCGAGTTTTTTCCTTTAAAAATAAAGCAGTGCTTCTTATAATAAAAGCATTGAGGATACAGTTTATGCAAAGAGATAATTCGATAATAATTTCCATTTGCACCTCTTAACCTAGTTTATAAAATATCATACCAAAATAGAAAAACAATTTTTGCCGACAGATGCCTTTTCCCGCCGACTTTTGTCTGATTCAATTTATTTAATAAAAAAGCACGATTGAATCGTGCTTTTTTGTTTTACTTATTTTTTGTTTTTTCTGAGTTTTTCAATCCATGGTGGAACAGTGGATTCAACTTCCACTCTTGAAGAGCCCATATTGTTTTTAGGAGTTACAGACACCTCTGGTTTCTCTTCCATCTTGGCTTGCTCTGCATAATTGCTGAACATGCTTCTCGCAGAAGGAGTTTCACTCTTTTGTCCCATATTTCCAATTGAACGAGCATTTGCAACAGTATCATTTTCATCCTTCTTGCTTTCTGGAAGAGGGAAACCTGTTGCGATCAATGTGATTTCAACCTCATCATGCATATTTTCATCAATGCTTGTACCCAAAATGATATTACAATCATCATCCACAACTTCACGCACAAGTGCAGCTGCTTCTGAAAGGTCGTCTTGTGTTAAATCACTTCCGCCCTTAATGTTGATAAGAAGGCCGGTAGCACCCTCAATGGTTGTTTCAAGAAGTGGGCTTGCAACCGCTTGTTTAACAGCGTCAAGTGCTTTGTTGTCGCCTTGTCCATAACCAATACCCATGTGGGCAAGACCTTTGTTTCTCATAATAGTTGTAACGTCAGCAAAGTCAAGGTTGATAAGCCCCGGGAATACGATAAGGTCAGAAATACCTTGAACGCCTTGACGAAGAACATCATCAGCGAATCTGAAAGATTCAGTAAGAGGAGTTTTCTTAGGAACAATTTGTAATAACTTTTGGTTTGGAATTACAACCAAAGCGTCAACATATTTGCGTAAGTTTTCAAGAGCCTTGTCTGCGTTTTTGGCTCTTATTGGACCTTCAAAGTCGAAAGGTTTTGTTACTACCGCGATTGTAAGAATACCAAGTTCCTTAGAAATCTGAGCAATAACAGGTGCAGCACCTGAACCTGAGCCGCCGCCAAGCCCTGCCGTAATAAATACAAGGTTTGTACCTTTAAGCATTTCTGTGATAGAAGTTTTACTTTCTTCTGCTGCCTTTTGTCCAACCTCTGGGTTGGCACCAGCACCAAGACCTCCAGTGAGTCTTTCTCCAATTTGAAGTCTTGTTTCTGCTTTACTTATTAAAAGTGTTTGTTTATCAGTGTTGACTGCAACGAACTCAGCTGAACTTACGCCAGCATCAATCATTCGATTGATTGCATTGTTACCCGCACCACCAACGCCGACAACTTTAATCTTTGCAACTGATGTATTTATGTTATTATCCATATTAAGCTCCTTGACTTTGATTAATCTTATCTATATTTTAATACAATACTTAAATTTTTGCAAACAAATCAATGTATAAATTTGAAAAATTGTGAATATTTTTTCATTTTGTTTGATTTTTATGCAATTAATTACCTCCAAGAGCAGCTGACACAAGGGAGTAAATAGAGGCATTTTTAGGTTTTTCCTTGCCAGGAAGTGGCGGAACACCATAAGTTATATTTCGTCCAAGACATTTTGCAAGATAATCCCGTCCACCATTTATCTGACTTATTCCCGCTCCAGTGAGGTAAACGGGAAGATAAGGGATGTATTGTGAAGAGAAGAGTTGAATGCACTGACTTACTGCACTTGCAATGATTTCTATCCTTGACATTGCCACATTGTTTGCGATTGTAAGTGGAATCCTGAGAATTTTACCTTGATCTGAGGTAAGCTCATAGAAGTCAGTGTTTTTTCCCTTTAAAGACAGAACAATCATTCTTTTAAGTTTATCTGCTTCTGACAGCGTCAAATCGAATGCTTCTGAAAGATCATTGGTGATATGACCTCCGCCGATGGAGAAGGATGCAAGGCTTGCAAGACCTTCACCTTTCACAAAAGAAACATTGGTTGTCAAGTCTCCGACGTTAATAAGCATATTTAAGTCTTCCCTTTGCTCTTTTGTAATAACAAACAATCCTTCACTAAGGGGTTCTGAAATATACTCAACACTTTCAAAGCCCATACCTGCAACAATTCTGTTAAAAAGTTCAATAAAATCTTTAACTGCATATATAATGGAAAGTTCAGCATTTATGCTGGAAGCCAACTCCCCGACTGGATTAAGTGAGGTCCGCCCTTCGTCAAGTTTAAATGAAATTGGATTTACACTTACTATTTCAACATTTTCACCTTTTGCTTTTTCGCCAGCCATATAGAAAAGGTTATCTATATCTCTTTGTTTAATTTTTCTTCTTTCGCCAAGATTATAGGTCGCATTGGTGGATACCACAGAGGAGAATTCACTAGGCACACCAATATATATCTTATTGTTCCCTCGCCCAACGACGAAGTCAATTTCGTTAAGAAGTCCTGTTATCAAATTCCCAATATTGTCTTCATTCAAAAAACGCCCTTCATAATAGCCATCGTACTCAATCTCGGCACTGGCTTTAACAATAAAGGTATTATTAACCCCCAGTCCCGCTTGCATACAACGCAACTTTGAAGAGCCTATATCAATCACTAAAACATAATCTTTTGCCATAAATGCCCCTTAATAACATTTAGTTTAGACAATTTTGAAGTAAAAGTCAATTATTTATCGAATTTTGCGGGGGAATTACCTTAAAATAGCATTCTTTCTCATCATGGAGGTCGGTTCTGTAATAATTGTTAATCTCAATTGTGCTGTTTTTGATTTTTTCTACCGTCCAAACATTATCATCTCCGTCAGGAAGGTTACTGTCAATTTTCTGGCCGACTATACTAAAAATATTGCTGTAAACGGCAAGCATTTTTGCAACCTTATATTCAAGCCCATATGTTGCATTTTTAATAAGATATGTCTGTCCATCATATAAACTGAGTTTGATGAATGCTTGCTCCTTCTTTATATTTTCATCAAAAAGTTTACCCACTTCGATATCTTGTATAAGGGCTTTCTGTTCATGTAAAAGACGATTGTTTTTAATAAACTCTGAAAAAATATCGATTTCATTTTCAATTTGTAAAAACTCACCGATTTCGGCATTTGAATTATTGACTCTTAACCCTTTATAAAGTATCGGCTTGTCCATTCCACCCTGATACTCTCCGGCCTCAATACGAAGCACTTTAAACTGCTCATCACATATATATGTTTTGTCATTAAGTTCAAGGGCATACACCTCCTGCCTTTCAACGCAGTGAATTATATAAGATGAAGGGAATACCGTTTCTATATTTACCACCTTAACATAGGGATGATCCTTCTCTATCTTGGCAATTGCTCCTTTCTTGCCCAAGAAAAGCACACATCCACCATATGAAAATTCTCCACTTTCAACAATGGCTTCCTCTTGATCTGTAAGCACACTTGTACTAGAGCGAAAATCAACGGATACTGATTTAAGTGAAAATAAAGTAAAACAAAGGATTACGCATACGCCAATTAAGCCTGCAATGCTGCCAAGTATTATCCCCCATTTCTTTCCGTTAAATTTTCGTTTTTTCAATATTCCTCCCGCCGCACAACAGCCCCGAGCTTTGAAAGCATTTCCTCAAATTTATAATAACCACGGTCTATGTATTCAATTCCGCTTACAGTGGTATAACCTTCACTAGCAAGTCCTGCAAGCACAAGCCCAGCTCCGCCACGTAAATCACACGCCTTAACTTCTGCACCATATAATTTTTCCCTGCCATTTATTATGCAAACATTATTTTTAAACTTAATATCTGCCCCCATCTTAATAAGTTCGGGCACATGTTTGAATCTCGCTTCAAAAACATTCTCAAGCAGAACACAGGCACCATCACTTATAGTTTGGAGTGCCATTATTGGTGCTTGCAAATCGGTGGGCAGTCCGGGATAGACAGCAGTGTCCACCTCCCCAAAACTCTTCAGCCTTCCGCTTGCTTTCATTTTGATTTTATCACGTTTTAAGTCAAACTGGCAAGCAGATTTACTAAGTTTTGATATTAATGCTTGATTATGCTGAAAATTTACATTTTCAAGCTCAATTTCTCCACCACACATCGCCGTAGCAATTAGCAGAGTTCCAGTAATAATTCGATCTGGCATAGCCTCATAAACAATGTTTTTATGTAAACTTTTTACCCCTTCAATTGTTATTATATTGCTGCCAGCACCCGAGATTTTGGCACCTGCGCTGTTAAGAAAATCTTGAAGGTCCACTATTTCAGGTTCTTTTGCTGGGTTGATAATAGTTGTCTTTCCCAAAGTCAACACAGCCGCCATTATTATGTTCTCTGTTGCACCAACACTTGGGAAGTTTAATATAAATTCGCCGCCCTTCATTTGACTGCCATTTCCATAAATAAAGCCGTTCTTTTCGTTAATTTTTGCGCCTAACGCCCTCATCCCACTTAAATGAAGGTCGATTGGTCGAAGTCCTATATTACACCCACCAGGATAGGCAAGTTTAGCAAGTTTCATACGCCCCAAAATTGACCCAAGTGTGAAAATGGATGCACGCAATTTGCCTGCACTTTCAAGGGTTACGTCATGCGAGTTAAGGACCCGTGTATCTACAATCAAGTTTTCATCCTGCCATGAAACCACCGCACCCAAATGCTCCAATATTTCCAACATAGCGTCTATATCTGAATATCGCGGAACATTTAACAGTGTGGTCACGCCATCAATCAAAATGCAGCCTGCAAGTATGGGAAGAAGAGCGTTTTTACCACTTCCAATCTTAACCATACCATAAAGGCGGTTTCCGCCTTCAATATAATATCTTTTCATATGTACCTCTGTACATATAATATGAAAAAAAGGTGCATCTTGCACCTTGTTAATTTGCAGATTATGCAGAAAACCCTAACCCCAACAAATAATTATAAACCTGCACCGAGGTTTGCGAGCTGCTGCCAGCAAGGGTAAGAAAACTCTTTTGCACTGGGTACCCCCTATTAAGATTTGAATTAAATATCCACTCCCCAAAATCTGAGGATGAGCCATAAACACGTTTTATTGAAATTATTGACAAAGGACTTCGAGAAATATATGTAGCCTTGGCATAACAGCTATAAATCTGTGAATTATTGTTTAAGTTTGTAATGACGATGTTATTAGGAGTAAATGTCGAAGAGTGAAAAGCAAATTTTACATTCAATACTGCACAATTTCGTATACTTATGTTCGTGCTTTCTCCGATTAATCCACCAACATACGAATACTCGTCTTCGTAACCATCGTCATTATTGAGTTCAGAGTCTCGAACAATGCATGCCTCTATGGTTAATCCTGAACCTTCTGCCATGCCAACCAGACCGCCCACCATACAATCGACATTCAAACAAGTAATATTGAAATTTTCAACTATACAATTCCCTATTTTGCCACTTCCTGTAGCTTTTCCAACCAAAAATCCTATTCCATTTTGATCATAAGTGTCATAAATAAATCCCCCACTTAAGAGCGCTTTTGAAATGTTTGCATTTTTAATTTCATTAAAAAAACCAATATTTTTTAAAGTAGTACAATGTATTTTCATTCCATAAACACAATTATAATTGCCATTGAAAGTTCCACAAAAAGGAGTGCTGCTTGAACCTATGCCAAGCCAAAGGTAATCGGAGATGTCTAATGACTCTTCCAAGGTATAGTATCCAGTCAAAGTAGAACTTCTTGATTGTTTCGCAAGTAATGCAAGCTGCGAAGCAGTTTGAATTTTGTATGGGCTTGACGAAGAGCCATTTCCTCCAGCATAACCCGATGCAACATGGTTATCCCACGTGTCCATAGTCGTGGTGGCTGCAATGGTCTCCTCTAGTTTTGGTTGTTCATTTTTGCCAGAATCAAAAATCCCCCCCCCGCCAAGAGTCCTATTATGCCTCCTGACAGAAGGGAAATCAGGGATATTATGACCACGGCAACTTTTGTTGCTTTCTTCATAATTTCCTTTCTCCTTTTTATTTTGTTATTTTTATTATATAACACACTTTTACTTTTACCAAACAATTTAACCCTTTTTACTGAAAAAACTAAGTTTTTTAAAAGTTTTTTCGCAATTTCCTTTTGATTGCTTTAAAACATTCAAACAAACCCCAATTCCAGCCATAAACACCATAACACTTGTTCCACCGCTGGAAATGAAAGGCAATGGCAGGCCAGTTGGTGGGATTGAGCCGGTTACAACTGCAATATTAAGCAGGGTCTGCACCCCAATAATAAACGCAACGCCGCTTGCAAGCATGGCACCAAACCTATCCTTTGCATTGAGAGCCACCTTGATTAAGAAGATGACAAGGGTAAGAAAAACCGCCATCAGTAATATTGTTCCAATAAAGCCAACCTCCTCGCCAATGATGGAAAGAATGAAATCACTTTCTGCAAATGGAAGAAAGAGATATTTTTGACGGGAGTTGAAGAGTCCAACCCCAAACCAGCCGCCAGAGCCGAGAGAATAAAGCGATTGAATAAGTTGAAAACCCTCTCCTTGAGGAGATGACCATGGGTCAAGAAACGCCATAAGTCGTTTAAGACGATAAGGCTCTAAAACGATGAGAAGCGGCACAAAAGCTGCTGCAGGAACCGAAAACATCAAGGTGTGCTTTTTGCTCATACCACCAATTATCAGCATAAAAAGGGTAACAAAAGCAAGACACATTGTCACGCTCATACTTGGCTCAATGATAACCATCACGCAAAGTGAGCCCGCCACCAAAATCACAGGAAGAAGCCCCTTCAATGTTTTGACTTTTTCATGATTTTCTGACAGATAACTTGCCGCGAAGATCACAAGGGCGAATTTTGCAATTTCAGAAGGTTGAATTGAAAAGCCAAGTAAAGAGATCCACCTTTTTGCTCCGTAACTTTCAACTCCTATTCCTGGGATGAAAACAAGGGCAAGAAGCACCATTGTTATTCCATAAATCCACCAGCGAAATTTCTTTAAAAGATGGTAATCAAACAGTGCAAAGAAAACCATTGCACATATGCCCATAATTACACCCATAATTTGTTTAATAAGAAAAAAATATTCATTGCCATAATGATACTTGGCACTGTAAAAGCTTGCACTATAAACCATAATGCAACCAAATGTCACAAGGGCAAAAACAAGTCCCACAATAATCAAACTTTGTTTATTTGTTTTCTTCAAAAATAAACTCCTTAAATCTTTCTCCTCGCACAGCATAAGAGGAAAATTCATCAAAACTTGCACAACCCGGACTAAGCAAAATTATTTCGCCATCTTCCGAATTTTCAAGTGCACACCTGCACCCTTCTTCTAAGGTTTCAAAAACCTCACTTTCATAACCATACTTTTTTGCACAATCAGCAAGATAGCGTCCCGCCTGCCCAAAACATATCAGTTTTTCAAGTGGATATCCCTTTGAAAAAAGGCTATCGAATTTACAATCCTTGTTTAAACCACCCATAAGCAAAATAATCTTGCGACCATAGAGGCTTTCAAGAGCCATATCAACCGATGATATGTTTGTTGCCTTGCTGTCATCAATGACATCTGCACCGCTGCGACACTTCCCTAGGTACTCAATTCTGTGTTTTGCAGGGACAAAGCTGGCAACAGCCTTGCGTATAATCCTAGGTTTAACCCTAAGTTTACATGCAATTCCAACAGCAGCAAGCACATTTAATAAATTTTTATCACCAACAAGCGAGACTTCGCTTATCGGCATAATTTTGGTTTTATTATAGTAAATTGCACTATTTTTTACATAAACACCTCTATTTAATGGGCGAAGTGAGAAAAATATATTTTTATTGCTAGGGTTAATATTTTTAACAAGCTCATCATCAAGGTTTAAAAACAAGGTTTGTTTCTTTGATATAATCTTCTTTTTGACGCGCACATATTCTTCGAAACTTCCGTGCCTGTCAAGGTGGTCAGGTGCAAGATTAAGTATGGTTGCAATATCAGCTTTAAAAAGGCTACTCAGTTCCAATTGGAAATTGCTGACCTCGCAAACAACAACACTTTTTTTTGTGGTGTCTGTCGCAATGCTTGAAATAGGAAGCCCCACATTACCGCAGACAAAATTCTCTCTGCCTGCCTCTTTGAGAATTGCACCAACAAGCATGGTTACAGTGGTCTTACCATTTGTTCCTGTTATGCCAACAACTCTCCCTTTGCAAAACATATAGCCAAGGTCGAGTTCGCTTATAACGCGAGTTTTATTTAATAAAAAATGAGAAATTATCTCATTTCCTATCACTTTTATTCCGGGGCTTACCACAATCAAATCAAAGTTTTTTGAAAGCGGATTGGCCTCGCAGCCATAAAAATTACTAAAACGCTGCTCGTCGTCATAATAACTTACGCACGCACCTTGCTTATGAAGAAGTTTGCAGGCCGCCTGCCCACTCGTTCCCATTCCATAAACAAGCACACGTTTTCCTTGAAAAGATTTCATATCACTCCTGTCACAATAAGGTAACCTAATGTGCAAACAAGTCCAAGCACAAAGGTTATTATTATATATATTGTGACAATTCGATTTTCATGCACGCCAAGCTGTTCAAAATGATGATGTAGTGGTGCCATTTTGAATATACGTTTATGAGTTCTTTTATAGTGTGCCACCTGCAAAATATCTGACAGTGCAGTTAAAACATAGAGTAGCCCCATTATTGGTACTATTAATTCTAGCCCAGAAAACACTGCCAGCGATGCAATAAATCCTCCCAAAGCAAGAGACCCAGTATCCCCCATAAAAATTTTAGCAGGGAAGCCATTAAACATAATGTACGCAAGAAGAGAACCAACCATAGCGAAAGAAGCAATCGCCATATTCTCAAAGGCTTGTCCTCCGATAAGTGCAAGAATTATTCCAAAAAAGAAAATATATGTTCCGCTCACTCCACTTGCAAGTCCGTCAAGTCCATCAAGGAGATTTACACTGTTTGTGACTGCAACAAAGAAGATCATAACAAATGGTATGATAAAAAAGCCGATATCAAGGTTCAAGCCAAAGAGGTTTAAATTGGAGCCAACATTAAAATATACATACAGTGCAACCACCAGACTTATCCCAACCTGACCTATAATTTTTTGATAGGGCTTCAACCCTTCATTTTGATGAAATTTAATTTTTATAAAATCATCAAGAAAACCCAGCATTCCATAACAAAGCATAATAAGCAAAGTTAAGATTGCCCAAAATGCCTGTCCACGCATATAGAACAAGGTTGAAATTATGGAAGCAGCAATAAAGATGAGTCCGCCCATTGTCGGCGTTCCACTTTTTGCAGAATGCTTGTCCACATAATGAAGTATTGTTTGAGAAAATTTTAATTTTCGACACAGGGCAAGGATTGGGAAGCCTATCAGGACTCCCACTCCCAGTCCAGTCAATGTAACTAAAATATATTTAAGAATTATGTTCATCGTCATTTTGCCCCTTTAAGTTTGTTAAATGTTCTTGAAAATATTTATATACTGCATCAAAATCATTATATGGGATTTTTTTGCCCTTTATTTCTTGATATTTTTCGCCGCCTTTTCCAGCAATAACAAGCGTGTCTTCTTTGCCACAATGCCCCAGCCCAATCCCAATGGCCATTGCACGATTTTCCATAATTGTTGTAGGAACATCCTGTATGCCCACAGCAATCTGTGATAAGATCTCATCTGGGTCCTCATCACGTGGATTATCATTGGTAAGAATAATTTCATCGGCATATTTGCTTGCCACAATACCCATTATTCGTCTTTTTGATTTGTCTCGGTTTCCTCCACATCCAAATAATGCTACAAGTTTTCCATTGGTCAGTTGTCTGGCTGTTTTCAAAACGTTTTCAAGTCCATCAGGTGTATGTGCGTAATCAATAACAATGTTACATTTTGGGTGCTTTATGATATTGAAACGCCCCTCAACTGGATTGATATAACGAAGACTTTTCGCTATGATTCTTTTATCAATCCCAAGTGCCCGGCAAACTCCTATTGCGGCCAGTGCATTGCTGACATTATAGGTGCCAACAAGATTTGTGTTGACCCCAAATATCTCATCCATACAGTTGCACACAAAGTTTGAGCCTTGGAAATCGCTTTTAACCTTGACTGCAAAAACATCACTTGGATTTTCAAGACCATAACAAAGGATGGGTATATTTGCCTTGTTTAAAAGACTGCGTGCTTTTTCGTCATCTGAACAAATTAAACCTAGCTTCATATTTTTTTTATCAAAAAAGGAAAGTTTGCACTTGGTATAACGTTCCATCGTGTTGAAGTAATCCAAATGGTCTTGGGTAATATTTGTAAGAACACCAATTTGAAAAGTTATTCCAGCAAGTTTTTTCAGGTCAATTGCGTGTGCTGAAGCTTCCATAACAACGTACTCAATTCCTTCCTCCAGCATATCATGAAAGCATTTGTGCAAGATGTTGGGATCTGGAGTGGTGAAGCCAGTGTCTACAGTTTTGCCGTTATAGGAAACTCCCATCGTTCCAACTGTGCCCACCTTTTTACCCGCACTACTCAGAATATCCGCAATCAAATTTGTGATTGTCGTCTTGCCATTTGTGCCAGTAACACCAATTATTTTGAGTTTATCGCAAGCTTTGCCATAAAAGTTTTTACACATAAGGCTAAATGCCTGTCGTGCATCCTCCACTCTCACATTTGGCAATTGTCCCAAGTCCTCTTCGGAAACAACCAACCTTGCACCTTTATCAAAAGCCTCTTTTATATAATTCTTTCCCGAGGTGTTTTTGCCATTCAAACAAACATATATTTCACCGGGTTGAATATTACGACTATCATGATTGATGCCAGCAATCTCCATGCCATCATTACCATGATTATACTGAGCTTGCAATCCATCTAATATCTTGTATAACTGCATCTTTCCTCCCTACGATAATTCATTTTAATATTGATTACACCCTTAGTAACACTGGCAACAAAATTGTATATAAATTGACAATCTAAAACATAAAAAACCACTCATGTATACTTATGCATTATTTTGTATATTTATTTTGCTTGCTTAGTTTAATATAATATTCTATGGCTTTACTACTAAATTCATAAACATCTTTATCCGCCTCTTGCTTTTGCTTTTTTGCTTGGGCAATGATGACATCAAGCAAATCTCGGAAAGGTGTTTTAAAAAGATTAAACGCCAACGAGCCCGGGATGGTATTAAGTTCGTTTACATATAATTTCCCAGTCTCATCCGAAAGTAAATCCACACGTACAACTCCATCACATTCCAATGCCGAATAAGCCTGCATTGCAAGTTTTGCCACCTTATTTTGCGTTTTTAAGCTTATTTTGGGTTGATTTTTCTCTTTTTCACTTAAATATTTATCTTCAAAAGTAAATATATCTCCTTTGTGCATTTCCTGAACTTCTGAGGTTAGATATTTATCATTGATTTTTACAACTGCACATGCATATTCTTTTGCCCCTTGCAAAAATTCTTCAACTATAATTTTTTCATCATAAATGCCCGCATTTTCTATGGCTGAAGTAAGACTTTCAACATCCTCACATATGCGAATACCTACACTGCTGCCAAGATTTGCCGGCTTGACAATTAATGGAAAATTAAGACTATTTGTCACATTTTCTAACACCTTAAATTTGTTTTTGCCAAATTCTGATGTATAAAAATCCACAAATTTGGGGGTGTTTATCTTGTTATTTTTCATGAGCTTTTTTGCAATGGATTTATCCATACAGTTTGCACTTGCTTTAACTTTACAAGAAGTATATGGTATACCCGCCAGAGTAAGCGCACCTTGCAGCGTGCCATCTTCTCCATTTTTTCCATGATTGCATAAAACCGCACAATCTAATTTAATTTGTCGTGGCAGCAGACCCATAGTTACAAGAGCCCCTTCCCCCATAAGTAATGCCACCTGTTTTTTCTTTGCAACTTGTTTTTCAAAATTTAAATATATTGAAGGATCATCAAGATTATCCGCAATAAACCAATCGTTATTTGGTGCAATATATATTGGAATAACTTCATATCGCTTTGAAAGATTTTTCAAAACCTGCATACCAGTGATGACTGATATATCGTGCTCAACACTTTTTCCTCCAAAAAAAACTCCAATCCTTTCTTTCATTTTATTTCCCCTTTATCTATAATTGTCTGGCAAATCATTTTCAAATAAAATGGTGCAATTTGAACATGTTAAACCTGCCAAAATTTCTTTTTGCTCATTTCGTGTCCTTGCATAATAAATATGTTTTTGATTAAAGTTGTGTGATATCAGCCCCGATAAAATTTGATGTTTGTTCACCTCATTCATCACAATTACATAATCACAAACATCGGCTATAAGTGCACCCAGTCTAAAGTTTGCACCTCCTTGTTCTTCTCCAAGTTCAACAAACCCCGGTGTAACCACAATTTTTCGGCCGGAAAAACATGAAAGCACGTTAAGTGCTTGTGTTGCACCAATGATGTTGGAATTATAGGAATCATCAATAATGTTTATTTTTCCGCTTTTAATAAGTTCCAACCTATGAGGAGTCGCTTCCAAGCCTGCAACAGCATCCTGAATGTCTTCAAGGCTTATTCCCATAATGTAGCCAAGTGCTGCTGCTGTAATAATGTTGTCAATATTGCACTGCCCAAGCAACCTTGTTTTTAAAGGTATGTTTTTTCCTTCGATAACCATATCAAAAGAGCTTCCTTCACTTGAGGTTTTAACATTTTCAGCATAAGCAAAGCCATCCTTAACACAAGTAAGAAATTTAACTGAATTGCAGCGTTTAAAAAGTTTAAGGTTGGAAGGACTGTCTCCATTTATAACTGCTTTACCCTCTTTTTTCATAAATTTTAATAGTTCAAACTTGGTCTGCTCAATATTTTCAAGACTAGAAAAAGTTTCGATATGTTGATTTCCAATGGTAGTGAGTACAGCGTAATCCGGATTGACAAATTTGGTCAGCACTTCAATATCACCTTTATGCCTTGCACCCATTTCAGCAATAAAAACATCGTCATCATCCAGCCGCTCAAGAATGGCTTTAGTAATACCCATTTCAGTATTATAATTGGCAGGCGTAACGCAAACCTTAAATTCTTTGGATAAAATTTCATAAAGAATATTTTTGGTGGAAGTCTTGCCAAAACTGCCTGTTATACCAACTTTGACGCATTTTTTGCTGGCAAGTTTTTTGCTAGCTTTGTTCATATAGTATTTTTTAATAAGAATTTCCAGTGGATAAAGGATATAATGAACCAAAATCATAATGACTGGAGTAAATAAAATCAATAAAACACTGTCCATAACAATAAGTGCCCAGTGCGAAGAAAAGTAAAATACAACAGCTAAAAGTGCATATGTACATATGAAGAAGGTCAAAATAAATCGAACTAATCTTTTTGTAAATTTCAACTTATTTTTTCTGCCATAAGCAAGATGGAGAGACAGTGCATTATTGAAAAATTTGCCAATATTATAGGCATCAAGTTGATATGTTTTCATATAGACATAAGACCAAGCAAGCATACATAAAGAAACTAAAAAAGCGTAGAAAAAGCTCATAACTCCTCCCAAAAGTTTGTTAAATTCATATAAAACAGCATAGGACTATCCAAAAAGCTGTAGTGTCCCGCATCCTCTAAAATTACTAAACGAGAATTTCTTATAAGTTTATTAAATCGTTTGGCCATATAAGGAGGAGTATCCCTGTCATTTTTCCCAAAGATTATAAGGGTTTTGCAGGAAATATTACAGCAGTACTCGTCAAGATATTGATTGACAATTGCAACAAATATTTTTTGCATCTCGGGCGACAGTTTTTGATAATCTTCTGATCCAGCATTCTTGACATAAAAACCGAGATATCGACAAAGCTTATATTTGTATAATTTATAGTAATATTTGGCACTATGTCGAGGTTTCAGACCAGCAGCATCAACCAGCACACAACTTCGCACCATTGACTTCTTTAATGCTGCCACAAGCACTGCGACTCTGCCGCCAAATGAATGTCCAAGCAGGTCACACCTTGATATTTTCAAATGTTCACATAAACTCATGACCAAACTTGCATATGTGAATATGTTCCAATCTTCAATTGTATTTTGACTTTTTCCGAAAGGAGGGAAATCAATCACAATAAATTGTCTGTCTGGAAATCTGGCTATAAGGTCATTAAACACTTCCCCACTTCCACCCCAACCATGCAGCAGCAAACATGGAACAAGAGAGGATTTTCCATAGACTTTAAAACTGACATTAACTCCGTTATATTTGAAAACCATAATATTTTTTATGTAAGGAATAAGGTTTGTTGTTAAAAATAAATAAAATCATTTTGTTTTTTTTATAAGTAATGATATAATAAAATTAGCCTGAATAGGCAAGACATTAAAAAAGGACGGTAAAATATTTTGAAAATCACAGACGTTAGAGTAAGACTTGTAACAAAGGAAGAAGCAAAACTTCTTGCAGTAGCATCAATCACAATCGATGATTGTTTTGTTGTTCATGACATCAAAATCATAAATGGTAAGGACGGATTATTTATTTCAATGCCATCAAGAAAGACACCTGAAGGCGAATATAAAGATATAGTTCACCCAATCAACACAGAAACTCGTGAAATGATTAAACAAGCAGTTATGACTGCTTATAACAACACTTCAGCAGAATAAACACAAATAATAAGTTTCGACAAATTAAGATCGCGACAACCTATGCCGCAATGTTTATTAAACACTTAAAAAGAGGAAGATTATCTTTCCTCTTTTTTTACCCTTATATTTAACAAACAAAAAAACACGGAATTAATTTCCGCGTTTTTTATTCATGAATTAAAATACAATCTATTTAAACTCAGACTCGAATGTGCCGTAAGGTATATATGTATAGTTATCAACATTTGACACTTCCCCTTCTATCACTG